>NZ_JACCQA010000038.1:0-74183 GCF_015712215.1 Burkholderia sp. 9779_493 | reverse complement strand
GGGGATGATTCGCCGTCGGGCTTGCGGTCGGCGGTGGCGAGAGGCCGCTACCGGCCAGAAGCCGCCTTTCGTGCTTCGCCACCCGGTGTCTGCCTGTCATCCCGAATCAGCCACGCTGACGCACGATTGAGCGCGTGGCGCACGAACGTTGTCACCGAAAGCCTCTGTCGATGGGCGAATTTTGTCCGGCCTAAAATCTCCTCGATCGATGTACGGGCAGGTCAAAGCCAACGGAGCGCTGAGTGACGGTCATCGCACAACTTTCCGATATTCATGTCCGGCCTCACGGCGTCCTGTATCAAGACGCCGTGGATTCCAATGTCATGTTTTCGGCAGCCGTCGATTCGCTGAACCGCATTCGACCTGAGCCGGACCTGGTTGTCATCTCCGGCGACCTGACGGACGAGGGCACCGAACACGAGTATCGAAAACTTCGCGAACTGCTCGTCGAGTTGAGGCGACCGTTCGTGGTTCTGCCGGGTAATCACGACGACCGTGGCAATCTGCGAGCCGCGTTCCCGGATCACGCGTGGCTTCCGGACGAGGGCGCACTCTCGTTCGCGCTGGACGTGGGCGAACTACGCGTCGTGGCGTTGGACACCTCCGTTCCAGGGCTACATCACGGTGAACTGGACGCCGAAACCCTGGCGTGGCTCGACACTGAACTTGCCGAGCATCGCAATCGGATGGTGGTTATCGTCATGCACCATCCACCGTTCATGACCGGCATTCCTTATCTCGACATCTACGGGTTGCGAAATGCGGAGGCATTTGCCGCGGTTCTTGCGCGGCATAGCAACGTAGATCGCATTCTTGCCGGGCACGTCCACCGGTCGATGCAGACGCGTCTTGGGCGCGTTCCGGTACTCACCTGCCCGAGCACGACCACTCAGATTGCGCTGCGCGTTGAAGCGGACGCGCAGCCCGCTTCTTTTCTCGAACCCCCTGCATACATGCTGCATCGCTGGGCAGGTCGAGGTCAGCCAGCGGTCTCCCACTTGTGTTACGTGGGGCACTTCGAGGGCCCGTTCCCCTTCGCGTAAGCGTCCCCGTCGGGGACACGGCGGTCGATGACGTACGAGGCATTGGCACGACATGGACAGGCCATGCCGCTTGTTACCCCGGAGCAGGCGATCGACCGGCGTTACCACCGGCGCGTCGCCGCGCCGGCAGGCGCGCCGCCGTCAATGCGCGTCGACGAGCCGCGGATCGATATACGCGTTGACGTCCTGCGACTGCTTGTACACGGCGTTACGCACGTTGAACGCATTCGCGTTGCGCGTCGAGCCGTAGATCGAATCGAGCCCGTCGCCCTTGCGGAACGCGCGCTTCGCGGCCGCTTCGTCGAGCAGATGCGTGCCCTTCAGCAGCGGAAGGTATTGCGCCGGCGCGAGCCCGACGCGTGCCGACATGATCTTGACCGCATCGGCCTGCGTCTTCGGATCGTTGATGTAGGCGACGCAGCGATACCAGACCTTGACCACCTTCGCCCAGTCGGCCCGGCGCGCGGCGAGGCTCGCCGGCGCGACGGTGATCGCATCGTAGATCAGCCCCGGCGCATCCGCCGACGTGAAGATCGCGCGTGCGCCCGGCGCGCGTTTCAACGCCTCGCCCGCATTCGGTTGCCACGCGGCCACCGCCGCGATGTCGGCCGACGAACCGAGCACCTGCGGCAGCTCGTTGGTTTTCGCATTCACGAGCGTGACGTCGCCGTCCTTGAGCCCGTGCTTCTGCAGCGCGGTTTCGAGCAGCAGGTGATCGACCAGGCCGAGCTCGACGCCGACCTTCTTGCCCTTCAGCGCCTCGACGGTGCGCAAGGGCGGCTTCGCGACGATCATGTCGTTGCCGGCCGAGTAGTCGGTCAGCAGGATCATCACGTTCTTCGCGCCGGACGCGCCTGTTACCAGCGCATCGCCGTTGGTCGCCGCGACCGCATCGAGCTTGCCTGCGGAAAACGCGTCGAGCGACGCCGAATAATCGAACCATTCGAAATCGACGTCGACGCCGGCCTCCTTGAACCAGCCCTTGTCGAGCGCGACCTGGAAGGCGACCCAGCCGGGCCAGTCGCTGTAGCCGATCTTCAGCGGTGCGGCAGCCTGCGCGGCAGGCGCCGCCCATAGCGTGGCGGCCGCAACGGCGGCGCCCAATGCATGACGGATGAAACGGAAGGACGGCAGGCGGCGGAACGCCGGGGCGGGACGGGTCATCGTTGTTCTCCAGGAGACCGGGATCGGGATCGTCGATACGGATCGTGCGTGAGCACACGTTCCGACTGCATGGCCGGTTCCTGCGGATGCGGAACGAACGAGGCGGCCACGGAGAGGCGCGACGGCCGTTGCCATCGCCAATCTCCCGGGCTTTTGTCCCGCCGTGTAGCGCGTGCGCATCCGGTCTCGCGAACGGATGAACCCGCGCCGGGCTGCTCTCGGACCAGACGCTCGATGAACCGGAACCCTAGCACCCCTAAGATGCGACGCCGCCGCACCTCTCGGCGTCATGCCGAGCGAGAAGCGTGCCAATGGCACGCGGCCATCCGATTCAACGTCGGCGCAAGGGGCGCTGAAGTTCGATGAAACGGGCGGCGAACAGCGCGTGCAGTACGCGTCGGAGCAGGTCGAGCTTGTTCATGAAGGATCGTGCGTGAGGTGACGGTGCACGGATTCAGCAATAGCCATGCCATCGCGGAGCGCGCAGCGTGCGAGCACGCGACGCGCACTGCGCCGGTGCGCGGTTGCGTGCGCATGGTGCGCCGCACGCCCGCCGCGAGGGCAAGAAAATGCGTCCGCCATTCGGATGCCATGCATCATCGCGCCGCCGAGCCGCGTCGTGTGGTCATTGGCAGCGCCTGGCACGCAACTCGCTTATTCGACGCTCGAGAGGTGCGAAGCAATTTGCATCATCTTCAGGATCGCTAGGGTTCCGGTCGTGCGGCATGTGCCGCGCGATGTCTGGTCCGAGAGCAATCCGGTCTTGCCTTCGCCTCGATGAGAGGAAACGGCGAGGCTCCACGGAGGGATAAAAGCCCGGGAGGTCGCGATGTCGTTCGGTCGCCCTCTCACGCCTTTTATCAACCGATCCCGGAGCCGTCATGTCGCCGAGCCCCCAAGCCATTCTTGCCCCGCCGCCGCACGTCGCGTGGGAAACGCTGATTCCCGCCGGAACCCACTGGTCCGGCATCCTGCGCCGCGGCCTCGCGCTGCGCATCGTCGACGTCGACGGCGGCGCGAACCTGTCCGCCGTCTTTCATCGTCAGGAAGACCTGCTCGAACGCTACAACATGGCCGATACGCTGAAGGCGCAGCACACCGCGCATCTCACGCGCGGCCATGCGCTGTATACGGACATGGGGCGCGTGATCGCGTCGATCACGGCCGACACGCTCGGCTGGCACGATCCGCTCGGCGGCGTCGGCGATGCGCGGTTGTTCGCGCACAAGTACGGCGCGTCGTCGTACCAGGCCGATCGCAACGCGATGATCCGCAACGGCCGCGACAGCCTCGTGCTCGAGCTCGCGAAATACGGGCTGTCGGCACGCGACCTCGCCGCGAACGTCAACTTCTTCAGCAAGCTGGACACGCGCGACGACGGCGCGCTCGATTTCGTTGCCGGACATTCGCCGGCCGGCAGCGCGTTCGACCTGCGCTTCGAGATGAATACGCTCGCGGCGTTCTCGACCGCGCCGCATCCGCTCGATCCGCGTCCGGACTATGCGCCCAAAGCCGTGAAGCTGATCGCGTACCGCGCGTATCCGGCCGACGGTGCCGCGCCCGACGACGACCCGTGCCGGCGCGCATGCGCGGAGAACACGCGCGGCTTCGCCAACACCGACCGTCTGTTCGCATGAGGAGCGAGACCATGCCGATCACCGAAAGCCGTCTCGATCCGCGCGACGCGATCCACGACGTCACGCTGAACGCGGGCGACCCGTGGTTGCACGACCTGAAGCGCGGGCAGATCTTCCGCATTCTCGACCTGGAAGGCAACCAGGCCGTCGACACGCTGTTCTACCGCACCGACGATCCCGAAGAGCGCTACAGCGCGCAGGACACGATCCGCGCGCAGCGCAACCTGTACCTGAGCGCGGGCAGCGTGCTCGTGTCGAACCACGGCAACCCGATGGCGACGATCGTCGCCGACACGTGCGGCCGTCACGATACGCTCGGCGGCGCGTGCGCGGCCGAGAGCAACACGGTGCGCTATGCGCTCGACAAGCGCTACATGCACAACTGCCGCGACAGCTTCCTCAACGCGATCGCACACTGCACGTGCGGCGCCGGCGCGCGGCTCACCAAGCGCGACCTGGTCGGCAACGTCAACTTCTTCATGAACGTGCCCGTCACGCCGCTCGGCGGGCTCACGTTCGAGGACGGCATCTCCGCACCCGGCAAGTACGTCGAGATGCGTGCGGAGATGGACGTCACGGTGCTGATCTCGAACTGCCCGCAACTCAACAATCCGTGCAACGGCTACAACCCGACACCCGTGCGCCTGATGGTATGGGAGGTGGAATGAACGGCCCCCACGCGCACTTGCTTTGCATGGGGCCGGAGTATGCGCTGAAGCGCTACGCCGGGCCGACACGTTCGCTGCGGGAGGCAACATGAGATTCGCCAAAGTCCTCGTCGCGAACCGCGGCGAAATTGCCTGCCGCGTGATCCGCACGCTGAAGCGCCTCGGTATCGCATCGGTCGCGATCTATTCGGATGCCGATCGCGACGCGCGCCACGTGGCGCTCGCCGACGAAGCCGTACGCGTCGGGCCCGCGCCGGCGGCCGACAGCTATCTGAACGTCGCGGCGATCCTCGCCGCCGCGCGCGAGACCGGCGCGCAGGCCGTGCACCCCGGCTACGGCTTCCTGTCCGAGCATGCCGCCTTTGCCGACGCATGCGAAGCCGCAGGCCTGCGCTTCATCGGGCCGCGCGGCGAACACATGCGCGCGTTCGGCCTCAAGCACACCGCCCGCGAACTCGCGGCCGCGCACGGCGTCGCGTTGCTGCCCGGCACCGGACTGCTCGACGACGTCGCGACGGCGCTTGCCGAAGCCGACGCGATCGGTTATCCGGTGATGCTGAAAAGCACCGCGGGCGGCGGCGGCATCGGCATGTCGCTGTGCCGCGATGCCGCGCAGCTCGGCGCGGCGTTCGAATCCGTCGTGCGGCTCGGCGCCGCGAACTTCGCGCATGCGGGCGTCTATCTCGAGAAGTTCGTCGAACATGCGCGACACATCGAAGTGCAGATCTTCGGCGATGGTCGCGGCGGGGCGCTCGCGCTCGGCGAACGCGATTGCTCCGTGCAGCGGCGCAACCAGAAGGTGATCGAGGAAACCCCCGCGCCCGACCTGACCGACGCCGAACGCGACGCGCTGCACGCGAGCGCGGTGCGGCTCGCCCGCGCGGTGGGCTACGCATCGGCCGGCACGGTCGAATTCGTGTTCGACGCGAGCACGCGGCAGTTCTATTTCCTCGAAGTGAACACGCGGCTGCAGGTCGAGCATTGCGTGACCGAGGCCGTGACGGGCGTCGATCTCGTGGAATGGATGATCCTGCAGGCCGAGGGCGACCTGCCGCCGCTCGACACGCTCGCCGTCGCACCACGCGGCGCGAGCATCCAGGTGCGGCTGTATGCGGAGGATCCGCACAAGCAGTTCCAGCCGAGCGCCGGGCTGCTCACGCACGTGGCGTTTCCGGACAACGTGCGGGTCGACGGCTGGATCGAGGCAGGCACGGAGATCAGCGCGCATTACGATCCGCTGCTCGCGAAGCTGATCGTGCGCGGCGACACGCAGCGCGACGCGCTGGCCGCGCTGCGTGCCGCGCTCGACCAGACCGAGCTGTACGGGATCGAGACCAATCTCGACTACCTGCGTGCCGTCGTCGGCTCCGACGCGTTCGCGCGCGGCGCGCCGACGACCGCCTTCCTGTCGCGCTTCGCGTTCGCGCCGCATACGATCGACGTGCTCGACGGCGGCGTGCAGACCACCGTTCAGCAGGCCCCCGGGCGGGTCGGCTACTGGAGCGTCGGCGTGCCGCCGTCGGGGCCGATGGACGACCGCGCATTCGACCTTGCTAACGCGCTGCTCGGCAACCCGCGTGACGCGGCCGGGCTGGAATTCACGATGGTCGGCGCGACGCTGCGTTTCAATACCGCGACGCTGTTCGTGCTCGGCGGTGCGCCGCTCGCGGCCACGCTCGACGGCGAAGCGGCGCCGTTCTGGCAGGTCGTGCGCGCACGAGCGGGCGCGGTCCTGAAGCTGGGCGGCGTGACGGGCGCGGGCGTGCGCGCGTGTCTCGCCGTCAAGGGCGGGCTGCAGGTGCCCGACTATCTCGGCAGCAAGGCGACCTTCACGCTCGGCCAGTTCGGCGGCCATGCCGGTCGCGCGCTGCGCAAGGGCGACGTGCTGCATCTGCACGCGCAAGCGGGGCGCGGCGATGCCGGCGCGACGCTGGCCGCGGCCGACATTCCCGCGCTGACGCATGCATGGACGCTCGGCGTGCTCGACGGTCCGCATGGCGCACCGGATTTCTTCACGCCGGACGACATCGCGATGCTGTACGGCACGCAGTGGACCGTCCATTACAACTCCAGCCGCACCGGCGTGCGGCTGATCGGCCCGAAGCCTCGATGGGCGCGTGCGGACGGCGGCGAGGCGGGGCTGCATCCATCGAACATCCACGACAACGCGTATGCGATCGGGGCCGTCGATTTCACCGGCGACATGCCGGTGATCCTTGGCCCCGACGGGCCGAGCCTTGGCGGCTTCGTCTGTCCAGTGACGGTCGTGCGCGACGAGTTGTGGAAGCTCGGGCAGTTGCGGCCGGGCGATACCGTGCAGTTCGTGCGCGCGGGCGTGTCGTCCGGAATATCGGCCGGGGAACCGGCTGCCGCGGTCGTGGAGGCGGCACATGACGTTGCCGCGGCTGCATCCGGCTCGTTCGACGATTGCGTGCTGCATCGCGATCCGTCGGCTGGCGGCGGCATCGGCGTCGTCTACCGGCGCTCGGGCGATCGCAACGTGCTGGTCGAATACGGGCCGCTCGTGCTCGACCTGAACCTGCGTTTTCGCGTGCACGCGCTGATGGGCTGGCTCGACGCGCACCGGTTGCCCGGCATGCTCGACCTGACGCCGGGCATCCGGTCGCTTCAGGTGCAGTTCGACGCGCGGACGCTACCGCTTGCCGCGCTGCTCGCGCATCTGCAGACCGCCGAACGCGAACTCGCCGACGTGGCCGACATGCGCGTGCCGAACCGCATCGTGCATCTGCCGCTGTCGTGGGACGACCCGTCGACGCGCGTCGCGATCGAGCGCTACATGCAGTCGGTGCGGCCCGATGCGCCGTGGTGCCCGAGCAATATCGAATTCATCCGGCGCATCAACGGCCTGGCGAGCATCGACGACGTGAAGCGCATCGTGTTCGATGCGCGCTATCTGGTGATGGGGCTCGGCGACGTCTACCTCGGTGCGCCCGTCGCGACGCCGATCGATCCGCGGCACCGGCTGGTGACGACGAAGTACAACCCCGCGCGCACCTGGACGCCGGAGAACGCGGTCGGCATCGGCGGCGCGTATCTGTGCGTGTACGGGATGGAAGGGCCGGGCGGCTATCAGTTCGTCGGCCGCACCGTGCAGATGTGGAATCGCCACCGCACCACGCGCGAATTCGAGGCCGGCAAGCCGTGGCTGCTGCGCTTCTTCGACGAGATCCGCTTCTACGAAGTCAGCGAGGCCGAGCTGCGTGCGCTGCGAGAGGATTTCATCGCGGGCCGCGCGACGCTGAAGATCGAGGAATCGGTGTTCGACCTGCGCGCCTACAACCGCTTCCTGCACGACGAGGCGGAGTCGATCGCCGCGTTCAAGGCGACGCAGCAGGCCGCGTTCGACGCGGAGCGCGAGCGGTGGCGCGTGGCCGGCCATGCGGAATACGTCGGCGAGGGGGAGCCGGGCGATGCGCAAGTGGAACGGGTGGCGGGCGCGCTCGACGACACGCAGCGGGCGATCGCCGCGGACGTGTCGGGCAGCGTGTGGAAAGTGCTGGTCGAAGCCGGCGGGCGCGTGAGCGCGGGGCAGGTCGTCGCGATCGTCGAATCGATGAAGATGGAGGTGGCGGTGACGGCAACGGAAGACGGCGCGATCGAGACGATCGATTGCGCGCCCGGCATGGCGGTGGTGGCCGGCCAGCGGCTGATGGTGATGAAGGCGGGCGCCGCCGAGGAGGTCGCATGAGCACGACGGAACGCTCGATCCTGCGCGGAGTGCATGCGATTGCCGCGCTGCGCGCCCGCTACGCGGCGGGGGACCTGACGCCGCCTGCGCTCGTCGACGCGATCGCCGCGCACTTCGATGCGGGCGACCCGCACCATGCGTGGATCCGGCCGCTCACGCGCGACGAGATGATGCCGTACGCCGACGCGCTGGCCGGACGCGACATCGCGTCGTTGCCGCTGTACGGCGTGCCGTTCGCGATCAAGGACAACATCGACCTCGCCGGCATCCCGACGACGGCCGGCTGCCCCGCCTACGCGTACACGCCGGCACGCAGCGCGCCCGTCGTCGAGCGGCTGATCGCGGCCGGTGCGATTCCGGTCGGCAAGACGAATCTCGACCAGTTCGCGACCGGGCTCTCGGGGCAGCGCTCGCCTTACGGCGCGTGCCGCAATGCGCTCGACCCGCGCTACGCGTCGGGCGGCTCGAGTTCCGGGTCGGCGGTGGCCGTCGCGCTCGGGGTCGCGACGTTCTCGCTCGGTACCGACACGGCCGGCTCCGGGCGCGTGCCGGCCGCCTTCCACGGGCTCGTCGGGCTCAAGCCGACACGGGGCGTGCTGAGCACGCTCGGCGTGGTGCCGGCCTGCCGGTCGCTCGATTGCGTGTCGGTGTTCGCGCGTTCGGCGGACGACGCGTGCGTCGTGTTCGCCGCTGCGCACGGCGTGACGGAAGGCGATCCGTACGGGCGCGCATGGCAGCCGCTGCTGGGTGCGGACGGGTTGCGGGCACAGCCGGCGCGGCCGCTCGGGCAAGTGCGGTTCGGCACGCCGCGTGCCGATCAGCTCGAATTCTTCGGCGACGCATCGTATCGCGCGGCGTGGGGCGCGGCGCTCGAACGGCTGCGCGCGACCGGCGCGCGGGTCGTCGAGATCGACTTCGCACCGTTCCTGGCCGCCGCGCGGCTGCTGTACGACGGCCCGTGGGTCGCCGAGCGGCTGGCCGCGATCGGCGCATTCGCCGCGCGCGAGCCCGACGCGCTGCATCCGGTGATCCGCGAAATCGTCGGCGGGGCGTCGCGCTTCAGCGCCGCCGACGCGTTCGCCGCATTCGACCGGCTGGCGGCGCTGCGCGTCGACGCAGCCCGCGCGTGGGACGGCCTCGACGCGATCGTGATGCCGACCTCGGCGACGACCGCGACCGTCGATGCGCTCGAAGCCGATCCGATCGCGATCAATTCGCGCTTCGGCTACTACACGAACTTCGTGAACCTGCTCGACCTGTCGGCGATCGCGGTGCCGGCGGGCACGTGCTCGACCGGGCCGCATGCGGGCTTGCCGTTCGGCATCACGTTCGTCGGGCGTGCACACGACGATGCGCGGCTGCTCGATCTCGCACACGCGTGGGGCGACGGCGTTGCCGCTGTCGATGACGGTCGGCCGCCTGCGGCCACCGTGTCGGCGCGTGCCGCAGCCCCGGGTGTCGTGCGGGTGGCCGTCGTCGGCGCGCATCTGCGCGGCGAACCGTTGAACGGGCAGCTCACGCAGCGCGGCGCGCGCTTCGTCACCGCGACCACCACCGCGCCGGCCTATCGCCTCTACGCGCTGTCCGCGGAAGCAAGCGGCGGTGTCGCGAAACCGGGCCTCGTGCGTGTGCCGAACGATGGCGCACCGATCGCGGTCGAGGTCTGGGAGATGCCGGTCGACGCCTACGGCAGCTTCGTCGCCGGAATTGCGGCGCCGCTCGGCATCGGCACGCTGACGCTCGCCGACGGTACGCGCGTGCAGGGCTTCCTGTGCGAAAGCGTGGCGCTCGACGATGCGCAGGACATCACACGCTTCGGCGGCTGGCGGGCCTACCGCGCGCAGGCCGCCAGCGGCGCGCTGCAATGAACGCCCGGTCGCGCGATGCCGCGGCATCCGCGCGACCGGCACCCGAAACGATACGGAGATTCCGATGACAACGACCCGCAACACGACCGGCTGGCTCGCGGTGCGCCGCGAGCTGACGACGCGCGGCCAATGGACGCTCGGGCTGGCGTCCTTCCTGCTGCCGTTCGCCGTCTGGTGCCTGATCAGCTACGTCCCGTTCGTCTGGCATCCGCAGATGCGCATCACGAATCCGGGCAGCGTCGACTATTTCCAGACCGGCATGCAGATCGACCGCGACGTGTTCGACGACGAGCTCGCGCATGCGCGTGCGGCGCACGCGGCGGTGCCCGAGGGCGCGCGCGCGAATCCGGTCTACCTGCCGGCGCCGCACCAGGTATTGCGCGCGTTCTACACGGCGTTCACGACGCCGCCCGCGTCGCGCGACGGCGTGTGGCTGCACGAAAGCCTGTGGCACAGCATCCGCATCATCTTCTGGGGCTTCGTGATTTCGTCCGCGATCGGCGTGCCGCTCGGCATCGTCTGCGGCACCTTCAGTGCGCTCGCGCGGCTGCAGGAGCCGTTCCTGGAGTTCTTCCGCTACCTGCCCGCGCCGGCGTTCGGCGCGCTGATGGTCGCGATTCTCGGCATCTATGACGCGCCGAAGATCGCGATCATCGTGATCGGTACGCTGTTCCAGCAGGTGCTGATCATCGCGAACACCACGCGCAAGCTCGAATACGGGCTGTTCGAGGCCGCGATGACACTCGGCACGAAGAAGCTGAAGCTGCTCACGCACGTCGTGATTCCGGGCGTGCTGCCCGACCTGTATCGCGATCAGCGGATCCTGCTCGGTTGGGCGTGGACCTACCTGATCGTCGCCGAGCTGGTCGGCACGAGCTCGGGCATCACGTGGTACATCAGCCAGCAGGCGCGCTACCAGCATTTCGACAACGTGTATGCGGCGATCCTGATGATCGGGATCATCGGCCTCGGCACCGACATCGTGCTCGGGCTGCTCGGCCGCCGGCTCTTTCCGTGGGACCGCACGCTGAAAGCGTGACGTCCGCTCCCACGTACCCATCGACCGATTTTCGCAGAGGGCATCATGCAGAACCCGCAAGCCGTCCCCGATTACCTGATTCAATCCGATGCGGTGCGCGAGCGCTTCGCGCGGCTGAAGGCCCGCGACGTGATCCTCGACGTGCGACACGTCGGCAAGCGTTTCGCGACGCCGCAGGGCGAGTGCGTCGCGCTCGACGACATCAGTTTCCGCACGCACCGGCGCGAGTTCGTGTGCGTGATCGGCCCGTCCGGCTGCGGCAAGTCGACGTTGATCCGGATCCTCGCCGGGCTCGACGCGCAGACGAGCGGCGACGTGCTGCTCGACGGCAAGCCGGTCGACGGGCCGGGCGCCGATCGCGGGATGGTGTTCCAGGGCTATACGCTGTTTCCATGGCTCACGGTGAAGAAGAACGTGATGTTCGGCCTGCGCATGAACGGCAGCAGCAGCGGCGCGGCCGAGCGCGAGGCGCTGCAGTGGCTCGATCTCGTCGGGCTGACGCGTTTTGCCGACGTGTATCCGCACCAGTTGTCGGGCGGCATGAAGCAGCGCGTGGCGATTGCCCGTGCGCTCGCGAACCGTCCGCGCATCCTGCTGATGGACGAACCGTTCGGCGCGCTGGACGCCCAGACGCGGGCAAGGATGCAGACGCACCTGCTCGACATCTGGCGCAACATCGACGTGACGATCCTGTTCATCACGCACGACCTCGACGAGGCGATCTTTCTGGCCGACCGGATCCTGGTGCTGAAGGCGAATCCGGGCGGAGTGCAGGAGTTGATCGAAGTGCCGGTGCCGCGGCCGCGCGATTATTCGCAGGTCAATACGCCCGAGTTCATCGCGACGAAGGCGCGACTCGAAGCGCTGATTCATCCGAAGGAGGCCGCGACGGTCGAAGACGACGGCATCAAGCCGCACATGATCCGGATGACGGACGTGACGGATAGCGTCGAATAGCGTGGCGCCGGCTCATGCCGTCACGCCACAACGCCAGTCGCATCAGGCATGCGATGTTTCGGGTTGGTGACTGCATCGACGGGCGCGTCAGGAAAATGCCGCCAACTTGCTTACATCCGGATTAATTTTGTCCACGCTGACTGGACCTCGACTTCCCACGGTAAGCTGATGCATTCCTGATCGATTCTTCGGCTTGCGAGAGAAAGCGATGAAGGTGACCATTGCGTACATCGAAGAACCGCCATTCGGCTGGACCGAAGCGGATGGCACCGCGACCGGTGCCGATCTCGAACTCGCGGCGACGATCCTCCGGCAGATAGGCGTGACCCGGATCGAGTATTGCCCGGCGACGTTCGGCGAATTGCTGCCCGGCGTTGCATCAGGTCACTGGGACATGAACGTGCCGCTCTTCGTGACGCCGCAGCGTGCCGATACCGTCGCATTCAGCGTGCCGGTGTGGGGGATCGAAGACGGTTTTCTGGTTCGCCCGGGAAATCCGAAGGCGCTCAGGCGTTATGCGTCGATTGCCGAACGTCCTGACGC
The DNA here is from genome assembly GCF_015712215.1 of Burkholderia sp. 9779_493. Classification (NCBI taxonomy): domain Bacteria; kingdom Pseudomonadati; phylum Pseudomonadota; class Betaproteobacteria; order Burkholderiales; family Burkholderiaceae; genus Burkholderia; species Burkholderia sp. 9779_493. Next base: position 61,555 of record NZ_JACCQA010000038.1, on the reverse strand, counting down.
GCGCCTCGGCATCATTGCCGGACAGGTCCAGCACGATTCCGCGATCGCGGCGGGCGTGAGCCGGCGGCAAATCGTCGTCTTCGAACAGCAGGCCGACGCGATCGCGGCCGTTCTTTCCGGCGTGGTCGATGCGTATGCGAGCACCGCGTTGGGGAATCGAATCGTGGCGGGCCGGATAGGCAGCGCGCTGATCGAGGCCGTCGCGCACGAGTCGGATGTCGACGGCAGCCCGCGGACGCCTCCGCTGGGCGCGTTTTCATTCAACCGGGAAAACGGGGATCTGCTGGCGGCGTTCAATCAGCGACTTCGCTCGTATCTCGGCTCGCCGGACCATCGCGCTCGCATGGCGAGATTCGGGCTGACGGCGCGCGAGATCGATCCGGCCGTCTTGCAGACGGGATAGGTCGGCACTCGGCCGGCAAGCGTCGCTCGATAGCGACGCATCGCTCGACGAATGATGGAACGGTCGGCCGGCGCCGACGAATTCCACGGCGGCGGCGCGCGCGATGTCGCGATCGTGGATCTGCAACACGTCGACGACACGGTTCACGACGATCAGGTTGCCGAACCTCTTGCCGACGTGGCCGGCACCCACGATGGTCAGCCGAGATATCGCGATTCCCCGGCGACGGCCCGAAGGCCGTCGCGCCGTTGTGGCCGTCAATCGTGCCTGATCGCGATGGTCTTGAGCGCGGTAAAGCCGAGCAACGCTTCAAAGCCTTTCTCGCGGCCATATCCGCTTGCCTTCACGCCGCCGAACGGCAGTTCCACGCCGCCGCCCGCGCCGTAGTTGTTGATGAAGACCTGTCCGGCCTGCAGCTTGCGCGCGAGGCGCAGCGCACGTGCGCCATCCCGCGTCCAGACGCCGGCGACGAGGCCGTACTGCGTGCCGTTCGCGAGCGCGACCGCCGCGTTCTCGTCGTCGAACGGCATGGCCGCGAGCACGGGGCCGAACACCTCTTCCTGCGCGAGTTCGCTGTCGGGCGGTACGTCGCGGAACAGCACCGCTTCCTGGTAGTACCCCGAACCCGATGCGCCGGCCGCGATGGTGCCGCGCGCCGCCACCCGAATGCCGTCGGCCTGCGCGCGCTCGACGATGGCCCGGACCCGCGCATGCTGCCTGGCGTTGACGAGCGGCCCCATCTCCAGATTCATCGACGGCGGCCCGGAACGCAGCCGCGCGAACTGCTGCGCGAGACGATCGAGCACGCGCTCGTAAACGGAGCGCTGGACGAGCAGGCGGCTGCCGGCCGAGCAGGTCTGGCCCGCGTTCTGCACGATTGCGTTGACGATGACGGGCAGCGCCTGGTCGAGGTCGGCATCGTCGAACAGCAACTGCGGCGACTTGCCGCCCAGCTCGAGCACCGCGGGGCAGTGACGCTCGGCCGCCGCGCGCCCGACCAGCGCGCCCGTTCCGGTCGACCCGGTAAACGAGATGTGACGAATGCCGGGATGGGCCGACAATGCCGCGCCGGCTTCGCCGCCCAACCCCGTGACGACGTTGACCGCGCCGGCCGGAAAGCCGACCTCCGCCGCGATTTCGGCCAGCCGCAGAATGGACAGGCTCGCATCCTCCGCCGGCTTGACCACGCACGCATTGCCGGCGGCGAGCGACGCACCGACCGAGCGGCCGTAGATCTGCATCGGGTAATTCCACGGAACGATGTGGCCCGTCACGCCGATCGGTTCGCGCACCGTCAATACCGTGAACCCGGCGGTGTAGGGCAGTGTGTCGCCGTGCAGCTTGTCGACGCATCCGGCGTAGTACTGAAGGTAGCGCGCGAGCACCGCCGCGTCGGTACGCGCGGTGTTCAGCGCCTTGCCCGTGTCGCGCGCTTCGAGCTGCGCGAGTTCGTCCGCATGCTGCGTGACGGCCGCGGCGTACGCGAACAGCAGGTTGCTGCGCTCGACCGGCGACAGCTTCGCCCACGGGCCGTCGAGCGTGTCGCCCATCGCGCGCTGGGCGGCGGAAACGGCGCGCTGCACGTCGGTTGCGTCGCCGCGCGCGATCGTCGCGAACGCTTCGCCGGTGCTCGGGTCGACGACGTCGATCCGCTCGCCGGTCGTCGGCGCGACGCGGACGTTGTCGATGTAGTGATCACATTGCATGGGTCATTCCTCGATCGATGCGGGATTCGCGATGGTGTGCGCTATCGCGGCGCCCAGTTCCGCGGTGCTGGCCGTGCCGCCCATGTCGCGGGTGCGCGGGCCGGCGACGAGCACGGATTCGATCGCCGCGACGATTTCGGCGGCCGCGGCTTCGTAGCGCGATTCGCCGCGACCGAGGTGCTGGAGCAGCAACGCGGCCGACCAGATCTGCCCGATCGGATTGGCGATGCCGCGGCCGGCGATGTCGGGCGCCGAGCCGTGCACCGGCTCGAACAGCGACGGGAAGCGGCGCTCGGGGTTCAGGTTCGCGGACGGCGCGATGCCGATCGTGCCGGTACAGGCGGGGCCGAGGTCGGACAGGATGTCGCCGAACAGGTTGGAGGCGACGACGACGTCGAAGCGATCGGGATTCTGGACGAAGTGTGCGCACAGTATGTCGATGTGATATTTGCGCGTTTCGATGTCCGGGAACGACCGCGCGATTTCCGCGAGGCGCTCGTCCCAGAACGGCATGGTGATCGAGATGCCGTTGGATTTCGTCGCGGCCGTCAGCTGCTTGCGCGGGCGCGAGCGGGCGAGCTCGAACGCGAACCGGAGCACGCGGTCGACGCCGACACGCGAGAAAACCGACTGCTGCACGGCGATTTCGCGGTCGGTCCCGGTGAACATCCGGCCGCCCACCGACGAATACTCGCCTTCCGTGTTCTCGCGCACGACGATGAAATCGATGTCGCCGGGCCGGCGTCCGGCGAGCGGCGCGGGCACGCCCGGCATCAGGCGCACCGGACGCAGGTTCACGTATTGATCGAACTCGCGCCGGATCTTGATCAGCGATTCCCATACCGCGACGTGATCCGGCACGATGTCGGGCGCGCCGACCGCGCCGAAGAAGATCGCGTCGTGCGCGCCGATCTGCCGCGCCCAGTCGGCCGGCATCATCGTGCCGTGGCGAACGTAGTGATCGGTACACCAGTCGCCGAACTCGTCGAACGCGAGCGGAATGTCGAAACGGTCGGCGGCAGCGCGCAACACGCGCATGCCTTCGGGCATCACTTCCTTGCCGATGCCGTCGCCGGCGATGACGGCGATGCGGTGCGGGTTCTTCATATGGCGGGAAGCCTCCATGACGAAGCTGGCGTCCCGCACGGGAGGGGCTGACACGGGGAGCGGCGTGAACCGCGCAGCGTCGAACGGCCGCGCGACCTGCGATACGCGACGCTGCACCGCTCACGTCGGATCGCGTCGCCGTGTCTCCTGCGTCTCTTCCGTTGCGGTAACCGGCGGACTGTTGAATCGGTCCGTCGAATCTACTTCGTCGCAGGCGCGGGCAGGAAGTGCGGATCCGCGAACGGGACCTTCGAAAATCTGCAACACGCCGGCGAGCGCGGGCGCGGGGCGGCGTATCAGTCGCCCGCCTGCCCGGCTTCGCCGGACACGAGCGAAGGCGGCGCGAAGGACGCGAGGAACTCGAACAGCTTGCGCGTCGGCAGCGGCACGGCGCCCGCGCGGATGCCGACCGACATGACGCGGTTGGCCCACGGATCGTTCAGGCGAATGAAACGCAGGCGCATCGGTTCGCGAAACAGCGCGACCGCGCGCTCGGGCAGGATGCCGATGCCTTGCCCCGCGGCGATCAACCGGCACATCGCCTCGAAGCTCTGCACCTGCACGCGGAAGCGGACCGACTTGCCGAGCAGCGCCGCTTCCCTGACGAGCGAGCGCGTCAGTTCCGAGCGGTCGTCGAGCGCGACCAGATCGTGGTCGAGCAACGCGCTGAAATCGATCGACTCGCCGGTCAGCGGGTAGTCGTCGGGCACGACCACGCTGGCCCGGTCCATGCAGTAGGGCGCGAGATGGATCCCTTCGGTCGCGGTGCGCGACGTGACGATCCCGACGTCCGCACGGCCTTCGCGCAGCGCCTGCAGGATGTCGGCGCTTCTCAGTTCGCTGATCTGCAGCTTGATGTCGCGATAGCGCTGCGAGAACGCGCGCAACTGATCGGGAAGATCCTGGCTGATCGCCGAGATGTTCGCGAAGACGCGGACGCGGCCGACCGCGCCTTTCGTATAGTCGGACAACTCGCTGTAGATCGCATCGGTGCGCAGCAGCAGGTCGGTCGCGTGACGCAACAGCGCTTCGCCGGCCGGCGTGAGTTCGACGCCCGCCACCGTGCGGTTCAGCAGCACCACGCGAAAGTGATGCTCGAGCAGCGCGATGCGGCGGCTCGCGGTGGAAAGCGACATGTGCGACTGCTGCGCGGCGCGCGACAGGCTGCCCAGCTCGGATGCACGGACGAACAGGGCGAGGGACGTGAGATCGAACAAGCGCGGACTCCGGTTGACACTGCGGCCAGTATGTCATCCATCGATGCGCTCCATGGTGCCGGGCGAAGTGGTGCTAACCCTGAGCGGCCGCGAATGGTGCGCCGCACACCGCGACGCCGCGATCATCCCGCGGCTGCCCGTGTCGCGCGGGCGATCGGCGCTAGAATCCGTTTTTCCGGTGGCTTGTGCATTGCACCGTACGATGGCCGGCGCGGGCATGCGTTCGAGATATTCGAAGTGCCGCTTGAAGGATTTCGCATATCGGGCGGCCGGGGCAGCCGGTAGATTCGAACGGTCCCCTGTCGCACACACTTATCTCGACAGCGACTGCACGCGGGGCCATCCATGAACTTTCGGAGACAAACGTGGAAATCGACGCGACCTGCGATCCGGGCGACCTCGCCGCCCCGGCATCGGCGCACGACCTCGCGCAGGAGGACCGGATCTTTCGTCGGCTGGCCGTGCAGATCCTGCCCATCCTGATGTTCGCGTACGTCACTTCGTACATCGACCGCGTGAACGTCAGCTTCGCCAAGCTGCAGATGAGCCAGCACCTGGGCTTTTCGGATGCGGTGTTCGGCTTCGGCGCCGGAATATTCTTTCTGGGCTACGTGATCTTCGAGGTGCCGAGCAACATGCTGCTGGTGCGGGTCGGGCCGCGGCGCTGGATCACGCGGATCGTCGTGTCGTGGGGCATCGTGTCGGGATTGACCGCGTTCGTGTCCACGCCGATGCAGTTCTACGTGATGCGCTTCCTGCTCGGCGTCGCCGAGGCCGGCTTCATCCCGGCCATCGTGCTGTACATGGCGCGTTCGTTCCCGGGGCGGCGGCGCGCGCGGATCCTGTCGATGTTCTATGCGGCGCTGGCGCTGGCCGGCCTGATCGGATCGCCGTTGACCGGCTTCATCCTGCAGTATTTCGACGGGGCGATGCAGATACCGGGCTGGAAATGGATCTTCATTCTCGAGGCGCTGCCGGCATTCCTGGCCGCGCTGTACGTATGGAAAGGCCTCGACGACGACGTCACGCGCAGCGCGCGCTTCTCGCACGCGGAGCGCGCCGTCCTCGCACGCGTACTGGCGGAAGACCGCGCGACGACCGAGTCCGTCGCGCACCGCGGCGTGTTCTCGAGCTGGCTCGTGTGGGCGTTCTGCGTGATCTACTTTCTCGACGTCTTCGCGATTTACGGCTATACGTTCTGGGCGCCGACGATGATCAAGCAGATGGGCATCGGCAGCGATTTCGTGATCGGCCTGCTCGCCGCGCTGCCGAACGCGGTGGCCGTGGTCGTGATGGTCCTGTTCGGGCGCAGCGCGGACCGGCGCGGCGGACGGCGGCTGCACGTCGCCGCGCTTCTGCTGATGGGCGCGACGGGGCTCGGGCTGTCGGTCGTCTGGCACGATCAGCTGTGGCTCGGGATGTTCGCGCTTTGCATTGCGAACGCGGGGCTCATCTCGTTTCCGCCGCTGTTCTGGAGCATGCCGACCGCGGCGCTCGGCGCCGCATCGGTATCGATGGGCATCGCGGTGATCAGCTCGTTCGGCAACCTCGGCGGTTTCTTCGGCCCCTATGCGGTCGGCTACCTGAAGCAGCTGTCCGGCAATCTCGCCGTGCCGCTGTTCCTGATGGTCGGGTGCCTGTTGCTGGGCCTCGTCCTCACGATGCTGCTGCCGGCGCGGCTGGTCGAGCGGTAACGACAATCCGGTTCGCCGCGGCGCAGCGCCGCGGCGCCTTTTTTGACGGGAATGACATGAAACAGCAGATTGGCCTGATCGGCGTGGGTTTGATGGGGCATGGTATTGCGCGCAACGTGCTGAAGCACGGTTATCCGCTCACGGTCGTCGAGCATCCGGGCAACCAGCCGCTCGACGAACTGCTGCAGGGCGGCGTCCGGACCGTGCGGACCGCGCGCGAACTGGCCGCGCAAGCGGACGTCGTCATCCTCTGCGTGACGGGTTCCCCCGAAGTGGAAGCGGTGCTCACCGGCGAGGACGGCGTGTTGGCCAGCCTGAAGGACAACGCGATCGTCGTCGATTGTTCGACCGCGGTTCCCGAGTCGACCGTCCGGATGGCGCGGCTCGTCGAAGCGGCAGGCGGGCGCTTCGTCGATGCGCCGATGACGCGCGGCGCCAGGGAGGCTCACGAGGGCCGGCTGAACCTGCTGGTCGGCGCGACGCCCGGGTTGTTCGCGGAGATCCGGCCGGTGCTCGCGTGCTTCGCCGAAAACATCACGTGCGTCGGCGATGTCGGGGCCGGCCACAGCATGAAGCTTTTGCACAACTATGTTTCGCTCGGGACCATCGCGCTGCTGTCGGAAGCCGTCGCGTGCGCGAAGCGCGCGGGCGTGGACGTCGCGGTGCTCGCCGACGTGCTCGCCAACGGCGGTGGCGGCGGCGCCGCGCTGAACCGGCTGCGTCCGTTCCTGGAGTCCGGCGACACGTCCGCGCTGCCGTTCCATATGGCGAATGCGCTGAAGGATCTGTCGTACTACTCGGCGATGGCCGAAGGCGTCGATGCAGCCCATGCGATCGCGGCGGCCGTCACGGATACGTACCGCGATGCCGTTGCCGGGGCCGGCGCGCATTGTCCGGTGCTGAAACTGACCGATGTGCTGATGGCGGGGCCCACGCGCGACGACGGCGCGTCGCTTTGAGGAGGCGGGCGGTCGTGCGTGCGGGGCAGGATCGCCGGAAAAAATCCGGGAACCCGTTTGTAGCGGGTGCGACGACCGATGACAAAAAGAACGAAATCGATTGCTGCCGTGGTAGCCGTACTGATCTGCGTCGGCCTGTTCCTCATGACCAAGGTGCACCTCGGGTACTACTCGCATGACAAGGCCATTGCAGACGATGCCGAAAAGATCGCGATTCAGCGCTTCAACAGCAAGCAGTTCGATGCGATCTACGACAGCTTCGCCGAGAAAGTGAAGCAGGCTATTCCGAGGAAACGGGCCCTGGAAGCCATGCACGCCACCTTTGATCGTTTCGGGACATAGCCCGGTCGATCCGGAAATCGTCCGTGCGCACGCATGCTCCGGCCGCGCGTATGGTGCACCGCTTAGTCGGGTCTCGTAGCGTATGCACATACGTACGACGTCAACGTATGCGTCTCGGATATCGTGGTACGTGCAGCAGGAGCGGGAAGCCTAGTCCGGCGCGACCGACCGGGCGAACTCGACGAATTGCTCGACGCAGGTCGACGAAAACGGTTCGGACCACGTGACGACCAGCTCGAGCACGTGCGGCCTCGCCAGCGGCACGTAAGCGACGCCCGGGCGGTGCAACGTCGACGTGAAGCCGGGCACGATGGCGACGCCGCGTTCCGCCGCCACCAGCGACACCAGTGTCGTGATCTGCGACGCGGTCGGTCCTATCCGCGGCGTCACGCCTTCATGCGCGCACAGATCCTCGAGCGCGGCGTTCAGCGCGGAACCGTACCCGGAAGGGAACGTGACGAAGTTCTCCATCGCGAGTTCGCGGAACGCGATCGTCGCGTTGCCTGCGTATCGGCTCCGGGCCGGCACCGCGGCGACGAGCGGTGCCCGCGACACGACGAGGGAGCGGATGCGCTCGCCGGACGTCGTCGCCGTTGACCAGCCGAAGCCGATGTCCAGCGTGCCGTCGGCGATCTGCTGGCGCTGACTGGCGGTCGATACCTCCCGAAACGCCAACTCGACTTCCGGCATGCTGCGGCTCACGTTGCGGATGATGTCCGAAAACGCGTCGGACATCGGGATGGAGCTTGCATAGCCGATCACGACACGGCCGACCATACCCTGCGCCATCTTGCGCGCGGTCGCCTCCGCCTCGTCGACCGCATGAACGACGGTTCTCGCCTGTTCGAGAAACAGCGCGCCGGCCGGCGTGAGCTGCACCGCGCGCGTGGACCGCTCGAACAGCCGGATGCCGAGGTCGGCTTCCAGCGCGGCGATATGGCGCGTCAAAGGCGGCTGGGCGATACGCAAACGCAACGCCGCGCGTCCGAAGTGCAATTCGTCGGCGACGGTCACGAAATAGCGGAGGCGGCGTAGGTCGAGCATTTTTGTCGTTTCGGTATCAATGGCCACGAAAACAGTATTGGCACGCGTACCGCCCGCTCGTCAGACTATCACCCACATCAGAGAGGGCATCACCCGTGGGCAACAGAACCATCCGATTCGCATTTTTCCTGTGCGGGTTCGCGGCATTTATCAATCTTTATTCGACGCAGGGCATCCTGCACGAACTCGCCGCGGCCTTCAACGTGAGCGCCGAACAGGCCGGCCAGGGCATCAGCGCCACTACCTTGGCGGTTGCCATTATCGCTCCGTTCGTCGGTACGCTGGCCGCCCGCTTCGATCGCCGGACGGTCATTTCGTGCGCCGCCGTGGCGTGTGCGCTTCCCGTTCTGTGGTCGGGGCACACGGCGCACTTTTCATCGTTTCTCGCCGCCCGCTTTGCCGCAGGCATGCTGATGCCGTTCATCTTCGCGATCTCGATCGCCTGTATCGGCGAGATCTTCAGCCACGACGCGGCGACGGAGGTCAGCGCACTGTTCGTCGCCGGTACGACGCTCGGCGGATTCGCCGGGCGCTTCGTGACCAATATCCTGACGTCCGCGTTCGGCTGGCGTCACGCGCTCGATTTCATCGCGTTCCTGTGTCTCGCGACGGGCCTCGCGATCCACGCGTGCTTGCCGAGGTCCGACGTCGCGCGTCCGGATGGCGATGGCGTGGCGACGCCGCGCCGGAAGCTCTTGACACGCGGCCCGCTGCTGGCGTCGTTTCTGGTCGGCGCATGCGTGCTCGCATCGCAGGTCGCGACGTTCACGTTTGTCGGACTGCGGCTGGCCGGTGCGCCATTTGGCTTCGATACGGTCGAGATCGGCGCGATCTATGCGGTATTTCTCGTCGCGGTGGTCGTCACACCGCTCGCGGGCCGCGTCGCGGCGCAACGCGGCCCGCGCGATCTCGCGCTTGCGGCGACCGGGCTCGCGATCGTCGGTGCATTGCTCACGCTGTCGAGCAGCGTCAGTGCGATCCTGACCGGTCTCGCGCTCAGTTCAACCGCGGTGTTCGTCGAGCAGGCGTCGGCCAATGCGTTCATCTCGCGGGTGGCACGCGGGGCACGATCGACGGCGATCGGCATCTACCTTTCCTTCTATTACCTTGGCGGAAGTCTCGGCTCGGTCCTGCCTGTTCCCGCATGGAATCGCTGGGGCTGGGCGGGCTGCGTCGCGTTCGTCGTCGGCGCACAGGCGATCGCGGGCGCGCTCGTGTTTTTCTTCTGGGGCGGGACGCCGCCTGCCGGCGCAAGCAAATCTCGCTCGCCTGAAGTCAGGCCGACTCGGTAGTCGATTTCAACTCGCCGCGCGCACCCGCCGCTCCCGCGCTGTCCGCCGGATCATACCCGGCCGGCAACGCCACCCGCACATAAAGAAACGCACGCCGCTCCCGATCGGGCAGCACTTGCGGTCCGTAGCTGATCCTGACCGCTCCGTCGTCGATCTCCCCGGCCTGCGCGAAGCGCCACGCGCCGGGATCGCTGTCGAGCAGGAATTCGGCGCGCGCATACGCGTGCGGCTCGAACAGCGCGGGAATCGTCACCGTCCTGCCGTCGAGCTTGTCGAGCAACGCTTCGACCACGTTGAAGCCGTACCCGTCGCGCACGATGTCGCAGATGAAGCTGCCCGCGATACGCGGGTTCAGTTCGATCACGTGCGGCACGCGATCATGCACGATGCAGTCGAGATGCACGGGCCCCCACGTGAGCCCGGCGGCGGCCGTCGCACGCGTGCCGACGTCGATCAGCGCGCGCAGCGTGTCGGCGTCGAGATCGAGTTCGGACGTATAGCCGCGTTCGAGAAAGCCGGCGCCATGCCGCTTCAGCTTGCGCAGCGCGCCGACATAGCGGCCGTCGAAATACTCGACGCAGTATTCGCTGCCGTCCAGGAACTCCTCGATGACGACGCGTTCGGTCGCAAGCGACGGGGCATCGGCCCGCACGGCAGCGAGTGCGTCGAGCTGCGCGCGCACGGCGGCGATGTCCTCGCAGCGGCGCACGCCGTCGCTCGCGGAGCCTTCCGCTGGCTTGACGACGACCGGAAAGCGCAACGGCGCGGCCGCGGCCGCGAGCGCCGCCGGCGCGGCCAGCGTGCCCGCGACGAACTGCGCGGCCGGGATGCCGTGCGCGGCGAGCAGCGCCTTCTGGTTGGACTTCGACACCGCGTGCGCGACGTGCCGTGCATCGGGGCCGGGCAGCCCGAGCGCATCGGCGACCCACGCGGCGGTGCGCGCATAGGTGTCGTGCGCGGTCGTCACGCGCAGCGTGTCGAGTTCGTCCGGATAGCGCGCGCGCAGCCAGCCGGCGAGCTGGCCGGCGTCGGGCGCGAGGTTGACCGTCTCGACGCCGTCCGGAAACACGCCGTCGAGACGATGGCCGGGCGCGGTGACGACGGTCACGGCCACCTGGCGTGCGAGGGCGCCGCGCACCAGCGCGATGCTGCTGCCGGTGGCGCGTGCACCGATCACGATGAGTCGCTTCATGAGGAATCCTTGATCGAGGGCGAAAGAGGAAAGCCGGCTAGCGTGCGCGCCTGCGCAGGCGCTGGGCTTCGAGGCGCGGCAGCAGATGCTGGACGACGCGCGGCAGCGTATAGATCGGCAACTGCGCGCACGCGAACACGAGCGCCATGGTCGGCGTGGCGGCCAGCCCGAGCGCGGCCCACATCAGCCCGACGTTGCGGTTGGCGACGATCAGCGCGACGTTCAGGCGCGTGCGGACGTCGCCGGGCGTGAGCCCGTACGCGACGATCTGGAAACCCGCGTTGACGGCGAACGCAACGGCGATCGCGGCCAGTGCGCGGTGCGGTGCGTCGATGATCGACTGCTGCATGCCGGCCATCGTGCCGAGCGCGAATATCAGCAGCGCGACGACGACGATTGCGTCGATCGGCGTCGCATGGCGTGCGAGCCGCGCGCCGGCAAAGCGGCGCACGAGCAGCGCGACGCCCTCGGCGCTGCCGATCAGCAGCGCGAGCCGCAGCGCGAGGCTCGACGGCGAGATCGACACGGCCGCGTCGTGGCTGAACCACGCGGTCAGCAGCGGTGCGGTCAGCGGCACGAACACCATCGACGCGAGGGTCGCGACGAGCGCGACGCTTGCGTCGAGCGACAGCATCCGTGCGATCGTCGACGTACCGCTCGACGGCGGCGCGCAGTATGCGATCACCAGCGCGACAACCCAGTCGTACGGCAGGCCGGCGAGCCGCGCGGCGATGCCGAGCGCGACCGGACACGCGATCATCGTCACGGCGGGCAGCAGCAGCGACACGGCCGGCCGCCGCGCGACCGCGCGCACCGCGCTCGGCTCGACCCGCAGCAGCGTGCCGAGCACGAACAGGAACACGGTAACGGGCATCAACGGCCGCGCGAGCGCCGCGAGCGGCGGCACCAGCAGCCCGAGGCCGACGCCGCACGCGAGCACGGTCGGGCCACGCCGCACCAGCGCGGCGATCAGTGCGCGCACGGACGAACCTCGAGCCGGCGGCGAACGGGGGTGAAGCCGAAGCAGGCAGCGAATGGCATGCGGATTCCTTGAAAAGGGCCGGCCGGCAGGGAATACCCGCTAGGCTAATCCGGATGATTGGCGAAGTAAAATGATATAAACTGAATCGGTAACAAGAGAAACCGATATGAACATCCCTCTGCTCGAAACTTTCCGGGCCGTCGTGCAGGAAGGCAGCGCGCTGCGCGCGGCCGAACGGCTCGGCTGCACGCAATCGAACGTCACGGCGCGGCTGCGCCAGCTCGAAGAGTCGCTCGACGCGCCGCTGTTCGACCGGCACGGCAAGCGGCTGGTGCTGAACGACGCCGGGCGCCGGCTGATGCCGTATTGCGACCGCATCCTGCGCCTCGTCGACGAAGCGACGCAGGTGGTGCGCGAAACGCCGGTCGCCCGCAGCTTCCGGCTGGGATCGATGGAGAGCACCGCCGCCACGCGGCTGCCGGCGCTGGCCGCCGCGCTGAAGGAGCGCGACCCGGCGCTCGGCCTCGCGGTGCAGATCGGCAGCGAGCCGGATCTGGCCGAGGCGCTGTTGCGCGGCCGGATCGACGCGGCGTTGACCGCTCGCGCGGTTGTCCGGCCCGGGCTGCGTTACGAGCCCGCATTCGCGGAAGACATGGTGCTGGTGAGCGCGGCGACCGTCACGCGCCGGCAGTTACTGGCCGACAACACGGTGCGCTTGCTCGCGTTTCACGACGGCTGTCCGTATCGCGCGGTCGCGGAACACTGGCTGAAGGCGCGCGGCGTCGCGATCGAGTCGGTGTCGTCGTTCGGCACGTTCGGCGCGATTCTCGGCTGCGTGGCGGCCGGGATGGGCGTCGCGATCCTGCCGAAACGGATCACGACCGAGCACGTGGCGCGCAAGGAACTGCGCACGCACGCGTTCGACGATCTCGACAGCGTGACGACCTATCTCGTCACGCCCGACGAAGCGCCCGCGCTGCCCGAACTCGACGCGTTGCGCGCGGTGCTCGGCCGGCAGGCGGGTGCGCTGCTCGCGCGCTGACGCGAGACGATCCGGCCCTAGGCCGGCGCGACCGCGCGTTCGTCCGCGAAGAAGTCGGCCTCGATTTCGCGAATCCGCCGGCAATCCTCGAGCAGCCGCTCGAAGGTCGGGCTGTACAGGCCGACCGTGCCGAGGGCGGTCTGCAGGTCGGTGGTCACGCGCAGCGTGTCGCCGACCTTGATCCACTGCTTGAGCCCGACGAACGACGGCAGCGCCTGGATCGCCTGCCACGTGAAATCCTGCCGCAGCACCCCGTTGCGCGACGACAGCAGCAGCACGTGCCCGCAGTAGCCGCGAAAATCCGTCGGCGCGGTGATCTCGCCGAACAGCCGTTCCGGATGCAGCACCGCTTCGACGGCGGCCGACACGTGATTCTCGCCGCTGACCGCGCTCGTCAGCCGTGGATCGAGACTGCCGTGCAGCCGCGCGTTCAGCTCGACGATCGTCGGACCGTCGGCCGTATCGAACAGCTCCAGATGGGTCGGCCCGAAGCGCACGTCCAGCGCGTCGAGCACGTCGGCCGCGTAGTCGAGCAGCGGTGCGTAGCGCGGGTCGGCATGGTTCAGCACCAGCATCTTGTCGAGCCGCGGCGCGTGCGTGCGGTCGCGATGCACCTCCCACAGGCTGACCACGCGATGGCGGCCCTCGAACGACACCGAGTCGACGATGTATTCCTGCCCTTCGGAATAGCTCTGGATCACGATGTCGTCGTTCGGCTGGTTGTACAGCGAACGGGTCGCCAGCACGTCGCGCGCGGCGGCCTCGACCTGCGCGAGCGTCCGGCAGATCTTCACGCCGGTCACGCCCGCGCTGCGCGCCGGCTTCACGACGAGCGGCAGCGTGCCCTGCGCGCGCGCCCAAGCGAGCGCTTCGTCGACCGACGTGCTGTGGAAGTGCGCCGGCGCACGCAACCCGGCCGCGCGAATGCGCTCGTTCATCGCGAACTTGTCGCGTCGTGCGGCGGAGGTCGCGAGCGGGTTGCGATAGGGCACGTCGAGCCGCTCGGCGAGCGTGTCGGCCAGCTCGAGCGCCGCGTCGAGGCCGTGCAGCACCGCGCCGATCCGCAGGTCGGCCAGTTGCGCGAGCGTCGCGTCGATGTCGCCGCGATGCTGGACCTGGCGGACGTAGTCGGACGGCACGAACTGGTTCCGGTAGATTGCGGGCAGATCGGGGTCGCTGATCACATGCGCGCAACGGATGCCGTATGCGCGAAACGCGGGGGCCAGATAGGCGGCGGTCGACGCGCCGTCGACGATCAGGACGGTATCGATGAAGCGATGCTGCATGGATTCCTCGCTCGGATGGGGCGGTTGAAGGACGTCGTGCGGCAGCGCGCTCAGGCCCGCGTGCCGGTAACGGGAGTGTCGCGGGGCCAGCGCACGGCCAGCACGACACAGATCGCGACGAGCGCGGCCGCGACGGCGAACGCATGCGCGGCGCCGGCCACGATGGCCGCGCCCTGGCCGGCGACCAGCGCGCCGAGTGCCGCGACGCCGATCGCGGCGCCGACCTGGCGCGCGGTATTGAGAATCGCGGACGCGGTGCCCGAGCGGCCGGCCTCGACGCTGCCGAGCAGCGTCGACGTCAGCGCGGGAATCGCGATGCCGCCGCCGACCGCCATCGCCGCGAGCCCGGGCGCCAGCAGCGCATACGGCGTGTGCGCGGCGAGCGTTTGCCACAGCCACACGTAGCCGGCGAGCGACACGGCGAGCCCGACGATCACGGTCGCGCGAAACCCGTAGCGGACCGCGAGCCGTGCGCTCGCGATATTGGCGAGCATGATGACCGTGAGCGGCGCGAGCGCGAGCCCCGATTCGGTCGCCGTGAAGCCGCGCGCGTTCTGGAAATAGAGGCTGAGCGAGAAGATCAGCCCGTAGAACGCCGCATTCGTGATCGCGCCGATCGCGAGCACGCCCGGCACGCGGGCGATCCGGAAGAACGCGAGCTGCAGCATCGGCGCGGCCACGCGCCGTTCGATCGCGACGAACAGCGCACCGAGTGCGGCCGACGCGAGCAGCGCACCGGCCGCATACGGGTCGCTGATCCCGTGCGCACCGGCGCGGATGATCCCGCCCGTCAGCAACCCGAGCACGAGTACCGCAACGATCTGGCCGGCCGGATCGAACAGCCGGGTGCGCGCGGCGGCCGAATCCCGCACGTGGCGCAGCGTGAGCCACAGCCCGAGCGCGCAGATCGGCAGGTTGATGAAGAAGATCGCGCGCCAGCCGAGCGAATCGATCAGCAGGCCACCGAGCGTCGGGCCGGCCGCGCTGATCGCGCCGCCCGTCGCGCTCCACCACGCGACGGCTTTCACGCGCGCGGCGGCGTCGTTGGCGCACGCATGCGTGATGAGCGCGAGCGACGTGGGCAGGATCATCGCGGCGCCGACGCCTTGCGCGACCCGCGCGGCGACCAGCGCCGCCAGCGACGGCGCGAGCGCGCAGCCGAGCGACGCGAGCAGGAACAGCGCAAGACCGTACGCGAACAGCCGGCGGCTGCCGAAGCGGTCGGCCAGCGTGCCCGACGTCAGCAGCAGCGCGGCGAACGACAGCGTGTACGCATCGACGATCCACTGCAGCCCATGAACGCTCGATCCGAACGCCTGACCGAGGCTCGGAATCGCGACGTTGACGACGGTCACGTCGAGCTGGACGATCGCGAAGCCCAGGCTCGCGGCCGCGACGGTCGGGAAGATGGCGCGCAGCGACGTATGCGGCACAGCCGCGGCGGCGGCAGGTGGATGGTCGACGCGGTCGAGCGCCGGGGCGCGATCGTTCATCGCGGCTCCCGGTGCGGGCGGGACGTGTGCGACGTCGGGTGCGGCAGGCGGTATCGATTCATCTGGCGGGTTCCCGTAGGGCGGATAGAGGAAGCCGGCTGCCCGTCGGGCGCCGGCCGCATCGTCGAATCCGACAGAAAACTAGCATCGACCCGTTGGCGAATACAAATAATAAGCAGCGATTTTTTAACAAGTATTCGTGTTAAGGGCAGGTGCAAACGACGTGAACCGGTTCCGCCCGGATTGCTGAACTTATATCGATAATTTTCGTTTGCAATCGAATTAATATCATTTCGCAATGCAATGACGGTCTCCTAGTCTTGTCGAGCGCTTCGCCCCGAGGACGGTGGAGCGCGGCGGTGATGCCACGCCGCTCTTCGAACCAGATCTTTATACGAGAGACCTATGACCTATCTCGCAGATGAACGCATCGCTTTGACGGCAGTGGAATCCGCTCATATCCGCACGACGCTCGGCGCGCTCGACTACGACCCGGCCGGCGGCGCCGGTTATATCAGCGCGGTCCGCAAGCTTGCCTACAACGCGTTTCCTGACCGGGTCGTCGACGCATTCGATCGGGCGAAGGCGCCGACCGCCGACGCGCACGGCTCGATCGAGATCGACAACCTGCCGATCGACGACGGCGTGACGGGCAGCCCGCGGTTCGAGGAAACCGGCCGCTCGTTCAAGGCCGGCGTGTTGAGCGAGAACGTGCTGGTCGCGTTGAGCACGCTGGCCGGCGAGCCGTACTCGATCGCGCACGAAGGCCGCGAGCTGGTGAACAACCTGACGCCGCACAAGGCGACCGCGCGCGACTACACGGGCCTCGGTTCCGAGGTCGAGCTCGACTTCCATATCGAGAACGCCGCGCAGGCGCACATGCCGGAAGGCGACACGTCGCCGTTCGCGCTGCTGCTGCTCGGCGTGCGCAGCGAGGCGGGCGGCGGCCCGTACACGCGGCTCGCCGATGCGCGTCGCGCGCTGCAACTGCTGTCGCCGGACGACATTGCGCAACTCTACGGCGAGCACTACATCATCCGCGTGCCGTACCGGTGGCGCGGCGCGGCGCCGACGCCGCGCGACAACACCGACCTGAGCGCGGTGCTGTCGGGGCCGCTCGATGCGCCGCGCGTGACGGTCGCGTTCTATCCGGACATGGTGCTGGCGGTCAACCCGCGCGCGCAGGAAGCGCTGGCCAACCTGTATCGCGCGGTGCGCGAGGTGTCGTTCGGCGTGCAGGTGTCGCCGGGCAAGCTGGTGCTGATCAACAACCACTTCACGCTGCATTCGCGCGACCGCTTCGACCCGCAGTACGACGAGAACGATCGCGCGTTCCGCTGGGTGCAGCGTGTGTTCGTCGCGCGCAGCCTGTGGAATTTCCGTGCGTTCACGCCGCTGCAGGCGCGCGTGTTCGACCCGAGGGCGCTGTATGCGGGCGAGTCGGCGCAGGCGAGGCAGCCGGCGCCCGTCGTGCAACCGGCACCGCGGCGTGCGGCCGCGGTCGAACTCGAAGCGACGCCTGCATAAAGGAGCCGGGCCGGGCGGCAAGGTACGCGGAACGTCACCGAACCGCCGCCCGCGCGTGCGCCACGCATCATCGAATAAAAAGGGATTCCACCAGACATGAGAAGCCGCGCTTTTCCCGTGACACACGTTGCCCGCTTGCTGGCTGCCGCGCTGATCGCCGGCAGCGCCTTCGCCGCGCAGGCCGCGTCGTTCGACCTGAGCCCCGAGCAGCCGGCCCGGCAGCGCGGCGCCGTGAACCCGGCGGTCGAGCAGGCGTTGCCGGCCGGTTTCCGGTTTGCCGAAGCGAATACGCTGACGATCGGCATCGCGCCGAACCTGCCGCCGCTCAGTACCTATGCGACCGACGCGCGCACGGTGGTCGGCTTCGATCCCGATCTCGCGCAACTGATCGCGGACAGCCTCGGCCGCAAGCTGAAGATCGTGCCGCTCGCGTGGGCCGACTGGCCGCTCGCGCTGCAGTCCGGCAAGGTCGACGCGGTGATCTCGAACGTGACGGTCACCGAGCAGCGCAAGGAGAAGTTCGACTTCTCGACCTACCGCAAGGACCAGCTCGGCTTCTACGTGAAAACCGGCAGCAGGCTGGCCGCGATCCGCGAGCCGAAGGATGTCGCCGGGCTGCGCGTCGTGACCGATTCGGGCACGAACCAGGAAAAGATCCTGCTCGAATGGAACCGGCAGAACGTCGCGCGCGGCCTCGCGCCGGTCGAGATCCAGTATTACGCGGATGCGGCCGAGCGGTGGGTCGCGCTGCAGTCGGGCCGGGTCGACACGATCTTCAGCGTGAACTCGATGCTCGCGTACCAGGCGTCGCTGCGCGGCGATGCGAAGCTGATCGGCACCGTCAGCGGCGGCTGGCCGCGCACCGCGGACATCGCGATCACGACCCGCAAGGGCAGCGGCCTGGCCGAGCCGCTGACGCTCGCGATCAATGCGCTGATCGCGAACGGCAGCTACCGGAAAGCGCTCGATCACTGGCGGCTGGATGCCGAGGCGATCGACCGGTCGCAGACCAATCCGCCGGGGTTGCCGCGCACCTGAACACGGCACGCGGCGGCGCTTGCGTGATCGGCCGCCGTTCGGCTGCACCGTGAAACGGCGGTTGCGATCCGGCTACGGTTCGACGCCGGCCTGTTTCGTGTCCGGCCGGCTGCCCGCGATCTCGATCGCCGTTTCCCAGCGGAAGTAGCCCGATACGGCGCCGTCGCGATCGAGCACGGCGAAATCGGCCGTGCACGTGGTGATGCCCGGGGCCAGCACCTCGCTGCGCCAGAAATGGTCTTTCATCGGCCGGCACGACGGATGCAGCAGGTCGTCGCCGTCCGGCACCGGGGTGGCGGCGTCGCGGATTTCCGCTTCGATCGGCGCGACGATGCCGGCGTCCTTCAGCGCGAACCGGATGAACAGCACGGTCACTTCCGCACGCAGCGCCAGCGCGGTTTCGCGCAAATGCAGCTGGTCGCCGGGCGACAGGCCGGCAAAGAGCCGGTTGTCGTTGTGGCCGACCTGCCCGGCGTCGCCGGGGCGCAACACGTAGATGTGCCGGCCGTCGATCACGGTCGGCGCGTCGGCGTCCCGGCTCGCATCGGGGTAGGCCGACAGCAGCGTGACGGCGTCGACGATCGCGAGACCATCGCAACGAACACCAGACATGAGCACGTCCTCCGCAACAAGGGAGCGGCACGGGCGGCCGTCGTGCGGCCGCCCGCGTGCCGCGATCAGTTATGGATCGAGATGAACGGATCCCACGAGAAGCAGCCCTGGCTCTGGCAGTTGCGATCGATGATCTGGAACTGGAAGTGGTAGGTCACGCGGCCGACCTTCAGGCATTCCGACGACCAGTAGTAGTTCGCGACCTTCTGGCACGTCGGCACTTCGGGCTTGCTGGTGTTCGGCACCGGGATCGACGCTTCCGCGACGCGCGGCGTCGGCGTCGAGATCAGGTCGTTGCCGACGTTGCCGATGAACTTGTAGAACACCACCTGGTTTTCGAAGCCCAGCGACAGGCTCGTTTCGCGCCAGCGGATCAGGTCGCCGACCTGCGCCTTCAGGTCGAGCTCGCCGCCCGCCTGCCCGGAAATGACGTTGTCCTGGTTGGTCACCATATAGACATAGCGCCAGTCGATCAGTGTCGGCGCCGCCGGATTCTTGCTGGGATTCGGATATTTTTTGAGAATGGTTTCGGTATCGAACGAAACGAGCACATCGGTAACGCGTGACATAGAAGCTCCCGTTTGAAGTAATGGGAATCATCGTTGCGCGAATTGCTTCGTGCAGCCGCCATCGCCTTGTGAGGCAAGGGTTTGCGCCGGTATCGGCACGTGCGGAGGCGACGGCTAATGCAGATTAGTCCGTTTGGTTAATCATGGAAGCTGTAAAAGTAAACAGGTCGGGAAAATGATTTTTAGAGTTAATTTTAAAATCGGAATCAATCGGGTCGATGCGTGACATAAATATCGCGACATTGAATCTGTTAATCGATCGACCGATTATCGGCGGGGGCGGGAAGGCGGCTGCTTACCGGTAGGTCCAGAGCCGGTGCAGCACGAACGTCGTCGGCGGGATCAGCAGTGCGATCGCGACGACGCCCATCGCGCGCGACGCACCCAGCGCCTCGGCGGCACGCGCGAGCAGCATCGTCTCGACGAAGCCGGCCAGCGTGACCGCGAGAAAGCGCAGCGCGTTGCGGGGGCGCACCGTCGACGAGAAGCTCCACAGCGTATTCGCGAGATACGAGAACGCGGTCGCGCAGAGGAACGCGATGGCATTCGCGGTCACCGGCGTCGCGTCGCGCAGTGCGAACAGCGCCGTCGCGACCAGCGTGTGGAGCGCGGTCGAGCCGAGCCCGGAGACGCCGAAGCGCACGAGCCGCGTGCGCTCGGCCTGCAGCAGCCCGATCATGGCGAGCGCGCGTTCAGCGCGCGCCGATGCGCGCCCGGACCGGCTGCACGCGCCGGCGGGCCGGCTGGCGGCGGGCGTCGCGCGCGACCGGCAGTTCGATCACCTTGCCGTGCGCCTGGTAGCGGCGGCGGATCAGGTAGACGGGCCGTTGCTTCGATTCGTCGTAGATCCGCCCGACGTATTCGCCGACCACGCCGATCCCGATCAGCTCGATGCCGCCGATGAACAGCGTGACCGAGATCAGCGACGCGTAGCCGAGCACCGGATTGCCGAACAGCAGCGTGCGCAGGATGATGAACGAACCGTACACGAACGCGAGCGCCGCGATGCCGACGCCGATGTAGGTCCAGCTGCGCAGCGGCACGGTGCTGAAGCTGGTGATGCCTTCCAGCGCGAAATTCCACAGCTTCCAGCCGGAGAATTTCGAGTGCCCGGCGCTGCGCGGATCGCGTTGGTACTCGACGATCACGGTCTTGTAGCCGACCCACGCGAACAGCCCCTTCATGAAGCGGTGCCGTTCGGGCAGGTTGCGCAGCGCGTTCACGACCTTGCGGTCCATCAGCCGGAAATCGCCGACGTTCTCCGGCAGCTTCACGTCCGACAGCAGGTTGTGCACGCGGTAGTAGATCGCGGCGGCGGTGCGCTTCGCGAACGAATCGCACGCGCGGTTGCTGCGCTTGGCCGCGACGACCTCCGCGCCGTCGCGCCAGTGGTCGATCATCACCGGAATCAGGCTCGGCGGGTCCTGCAGGTCCGCGTCGAGCGGGATCACCGCATCGCCCGCGGCTTCGTCGAGGCCGGCTGTCAGCGCGGCTTCCTTGCCGAAGTTGCGGGTCAGGTCGATGACGCGTACGCGCCGTTCGGCGGCGCCGATCCGGACCAGGCGTTCCAGCGTGTCGTCGCGGCTGCCGTCGTTTACGCAGACGATCTCGAAGCGGATCGCGTCGATCGCGCTCAGCAACGGAATCACGACGTCGAAGAAGCGTTCGACGGCTTCGCCTTCGTTGTAGAACGGCACGACCAGCGAAACGAGCGGCGTGTAGATGGGTTCCCGCATGATGATTCCCCTTGTGATGGCGCCTTACCGGCCGGCGCCGAGCGTCGGGCGGCCGGTGCGGCGCATGCCGTGCGCCGGGCGGTGGTGCGGTCGGAGCGGGTGGGTGAACCCGGTCTCGGTCGAGGTGTCGCGCGCGTCGGGCAGCGACGGCACGTCGCGTCTTTCCCGGGCGATGCGGCTGACGAGCAGCGCGAGCGAAGCGAGCGTCACGAGCGGCATGAACTGGAACGACAGGTGCGGCACGATCGCGAGGCCCGCGAGCGGCATCGGCCACAGCAGCATCAGCCATTCGCGATCGAAGTGCCGCCAGCCGTGCGTCCATGCATAGCGCGCGTACCACGCGATCACGATGCCGTACCACGTGAGGTCGTAGTCGTACAGATACGGGCTGACGAGCAGGCACGCGCACGCGAGGGTCGCGGCGCGCAGCGCGTACGAACACGCGCCGCGCCACGCGTAGACGACGGCGCTCGCGGCGGCCGCGGCCGACAGCAGCTGAAGGCCGCGTGCGACGAGCGCGGGCCAGCCGGCCATCGTCGCGAGCGCGAACACGGTCGGCATGCGGGCGAGCTTCGCGTGGCCCGCATCGACGATCGCGTAGACGTTGCCGATCACGTGCATGAACGTGAGCCACGGGCCGATCCCGAACGCGAGCGTCGCGAGCGCGACGCTGACGGCGATCGTCGCGGCCCACGCGGCCAGCGCGCGCCATTGGCCCGCGCACAGCAGCGCGAGCGGGAACAGCACCGCGAGCTGCGGCTTCATCGTCAGCAACCCGAAGCAGATTCCGGCGCAGACAGGCCGCCGGTTCAACGCGAGCAGGCCGAGTGCGGCGAGCGTCGCGGTGAAGAGGCTCGTCTGCCCGACGATCACCGTGAGGAACGCACCGGGAAACGCGAGCGCGCACAGCCACGCGGCGTCGCGCTGCACCGTGGCGCGCATCGTCGCCGCGAACAGCGCGATCGTGATGCCGAGCCACAGCACGACCGCCAGCGTGTACGGCAGCCAGCCGAGCGGCAGCACGAACAGCAGCATCGTCGGCGGATAGAGCCACGGCAGCGTGCCGTCCGCGAGCGTCATCGTCGGGACCGCGAGCTTCTGGACCGCAAACAGCGCGGGGAAATGCCACGCGTCCGCGCCGTGACCGTGCGCGGCGAGCCACGCGGCGCTCCAGACCGGCGAGAAGTCCTGCGACAGCGGTTCCAGCGCGCCGTGGCGCGACAGGAGGACGCGGGTCAGGTAGATCGCGATGAACAGCAGCTCGGTCAGCAGCACGGCGGCCGCATAGAGGCGCACGCGATCGCGGTTGAGCCAGTGCGGATGGCGGCGCGGGCCGGCGATCGGGAGTTCCGGATGCACGTCGGCGGCCGAATGCGCGTGGCGGGCGAACGACGGCGCTTTCATCGTGCGCTCCGGGATGCGAGCGCCGTGCGGCGCACGACGACGAACAGCACCGCGAGCAGCACGACCGGCCCGATCTGCGGCAGCTTCATCAGCCGGTTCAGCATTTCGAAGATCGGCAGCAGCCACGCCAGCACGAGAATGCCCTGGTCGCCGGGCAGCCAGCCTTCGTCGAGGCCGTGTGCGATCAGGCAGAAGATCGCGATGCCGAGCCACGTCAGTTCGTAGTTCCACAGATATGGCGTCGTCAGCAGGGTGGCGACCGCCAGTACCGCCCCGCGCAGCCGCATGTCACGCGTGCGGCGCCAGACGTCGACGGCCGCGGCGAGCGCGACGAGCGCGACCGCCGCCTGGGCGGCCAGCGCGGCCGCCACCGGCGCGCCGGCGAGCCGCAACGCGGCGAACGGCGTCGGCGACGCGAGCCAGTACGACGCGAGCATGAAGTGCTGCGCGCGTACCGTCGACAGTGCGTGACTCAAGCCGTGCAGC
This sequence comes from Burkholderia sp. 9779_493, assembly GCF_015712215.1. Classification (NCBI taxonomy): domain Bacteria; kingdom Pseudomonadati; phylum Pseudomonadota; class Betaproteobacteria; order Burkholderiales; family Burkholderiaceae; genus Burkholderia; species Burkholderia sp. 9779_493. The sequence continues at coordinate 38,424 of NZ_JACCQA010000038.1, read as the reverse complement.
GCGGCGGGGCCGGCCAGCGCCACGCCGGCCGCCGCGAACAGCGTCGCGCTGATCGCCGCCGCCGCGAAGGTGCGCCACGCACGCGTCGCGATCAGCACGAACGGGAACACGACGGCGAGTTGCGGCTTGATCGCGAGCAGCCCGATCAGCACGCCCGCCAGGACCGGACGCTTGCCGAGCAGATGCAGCGCGAGCGCGGCGAGGCCGGCGGTCAGGATGCTGTTCTGGCCGAACAGCGCGGACATGCACACCGCCGAATACGCGACGACGACGAGCGCCGCGGCGCGCGGCACGGGAAGATGCGCGCGCAGCCCCGACAACCGCGAGACGGCGAGCGCGTAGCATAAAAGACTGCCCGCGAAAAAGAGGAAGTAAGCGGGCAGGAAAGGCACGAGGGCAACCGGCGCGATGAACAGCAGCATCGTCGGCGGATAGAGCCAGGGAAGCGGCCGGTTTTGCAGATACGCACCGAAGTGCGCGAACTCGGCCTGCAGGAATGAGGACGTGTCGTAAGCCGCCGCGGCATGGCCTTGCAACACGAGATGCGATGCGGTCCAGAAGACCGAGAAGTCGGTGCCGGGGCGGGCGGTGGCGTTCGACGTGAAGCCGTCGGTCACGACCGCCCAGACGATCAGCAGCGCAGCGAAGAGCATCAGCATGATGCAGCTGTACGGAATGATCCGGTCGGCCGTCAGCCATTGAGCACAGCGTATTGCGCGATCGCGCGTTCCACGATTGGCTGTGTACATGATGCCCCGTCTGTCGTGTGGCCGCGTGGTCTGTCGCGGCCGTTTGATGTTGTGGTGCCTGCGGATCGAATCGCTCTGAAATGGCGTTGTCCGGTGAATTCATTGTTGAAGAAAAAATCGCGTGATGCAAACCACGCACGGCCGGCCGGCATTTAATGTGTTCAGCGATTCGGGTGAAAACCGCCATTTCTGGTATGAGAAAACGCCGCCGCCGGGATTCGTGTTTCTGGCCTGAAACATTCCGCGATTTTTACCGGCTGTGCGTGCCGCCGAACCCGCAGCGCGCGGGCGGTCTGCCGCGTTCGGGAAAATCCCGAGAAAATTTTTTAGGTCCTTCGTGCAGCGCCACGACGGGCTTTCGTGCCGGCCGCATGCGCCCGAACCGTATATATCAAAGTTGAAACATTTCGGCGGTCGGGCGTTTGGCGGAGGTTTGCATATATCGCTGAAACCCTTGATGCGTCTCGATTCCGACCGGGATGGTCCGCTCTTTGCGTAAGCGTTGGCACGGCAGTCGACGACGTGACGACCGGGCGGTTCCGGCAGGCAGCAGAGGAACCGGCTCGCGAATCACCTGCGGAACAGACAGTCCGGAGCGCGTCGGGGAACACGCAGCTCCAGTCCGATCAACCGCGGCAACCGTCGTCGAACGACCCAAGAGACCCGGTGGATTCAGGGCAATAAGAAATCGGCATGGCAGTACATGGGGAATAAAAATGAAAGACCACAGCACGTCGCGGATCGCAAGCCGCGTTAAAGACACACTGCAACTTTGCCGGGAATTCATCTCCCGTTCAACTGGATTCCATGCGTCGAACGGCCGTCGCGCCGTTCCGGTCGATCGACTCGTCCGGTTCATCCGGCCGGTCGAACCGTACACGCGTCTCTCATGCTCCGCCTCGCCGATACCCGTTCGCACGGACAACGCTGGTCCACCCCGTTGCCGCGACTGATCGTCGGCTTCCGATTTTTCGAGTAGTGCCGGTGGTGCCCACCCCCCGACGTCCTGACCGACGAAGGGTATTTCATAGCAGTCCGAAAGGAGAATGCTCATGTCAAGAATCATCGAAAAGATCGCGTGGTTCGTCCAGGATCAGGACGGCGTGACGGCCATCGAGTACGGCCTGATCGCCGCGCTGATCGCGATCGGCATCGTCGCCGCGCTGGCGACGGTCGGTACGGATCTGAAGACCGTGTTCAGCACGATCGCCGCGGATCTGGACTCGGCGGTAGCAGGCATCTGATGGACGGTACGACGAACGGCTCGTTCGAATCGTTCGTCGGCGCCACACGGCATCAACGACATTCCTCGACGTATCGAAGCACGGTCATCCGACCAGCCGGTGCGCGAGGATTTTGAAAGTCACCACGCAAGGAGATCACCATGTCCAAGCTCATTCAACAAGCCAGCCGTTTCGTTCGCGATGAAGATGGCGTGACCGCCATCGAATACGGCCTGATCGCCGCGCTGATCGCAGTCGGCATCATCCTCGCGCTGTCGACCATCGGGAAGGACCTCAAGACCGTGTTCAGCACGATCGCGGCCGACCTCGATTCGGCGGTGGCAGGCATCTGATGGAGCGTGCCGCGGACGGCTCGGCTGGTGCAGCGTTCGAGCCGTCCCCGGCCATCCGACCAACCGGAAACCGGAGACCATCATGCAAGCCATCATGCGTGTCGCACGTTGCTGGATCGCCGACGAACGAGGCGTGACGTCGATCGAATATGCGCTGCTCGCGTCGATGTTCGCCATCGCGGTACTGGGTAGCGTCGTCACGCTGAAGGGCTCGCTCGGCGCTGCGTACGAGATGATCGCCGCGGCCGTGACGGCTGCCGTGACCACCGCCGTGACCACCGCGCTGTCCATGGTTTCCTGATCCACCGATTCGATTCGCGAGGTTCGCCATGTTTCCCGTTGCGCCGCCTTACCCGGTTCCGTTGTGCGTGACGCTGCTCGCGGTCGCCGCGGCCAGCACGGACATCGCGACCCGTCGCATTCCGAATCGTCTCGTCTTGCTCGGCCTGGTCGGCGCATTGATCGCCCAGTGCCTGTTGCACGGCGTGCCGACGGGCGTGCTCGGCTGGCTTGCCGGGGCGGCAACCGGCTTCGGCCTGCTGCTGCCGTTCTACCTGTTGCGCGGAATGGCGGCGGGCGACGTGAAGCTGATGCTCGCGATCGGCGCGTGGGTCGGCGCGGAAATGACCTTTTACATCGTGCTGGCCACGTTCCTGGCCGGCGGGATCGGCGCCATCGCCTACGCGCTGCTGCGCGGGCGGATGCGCCAGATGTGGGCGAACGTGCGCACGCTGATCGTGCGGCGCTCGCCGGCGGCGCGCGCCGAGGCCGACGACGGCCCCGCCGGGATCACATCGGTCGGCACGCTGCCGTACGGTGTGGCGATCGCGGCCGGCACGCTGGGCATGCTGTTCGCGTCGTGCGCATAGCGCGGCGGTTCCGTCACGAAGACGCAACGAGGACGCAACGAGGACGCAACGATCATGAACACGAACCACACCGAACCGAGACGCGACGCGCAGGTGGCACACCTGCCCGATCCGCTGCCGTCGCGGGAGGTCCATACGAAGCTGGGCGCGCAGCTGCCGTCGGCGCCGCGCTCGCTCGCGGAAACCGGGCTGAGCATGGCGTTCGTCGGCGGCCTCGTGCTGAAGTCGACGCTGGTGCTCGGCCGCCCGTCGTACGGCGATCTGGTCGAGCGGCACTGCCTGCCGCTCGCGGTGCTCGACGAAGTCTTCGCGTTCCTGGTGCGCGAGCATCTGGTCGAGTTGACCCATCGCGGCGCGACCGATCTCGACGTGACGTTCCGCCTGACCGATGCAGGCCGCGTGCTCGCGCTCGAGGAACGGGAACGCAGCGGCTACAGCGGGCCCGCGCCGGTGACGCTGGATGCGTACCTCGCGAGCGTGGCCGCGCATTCGGTGCGCAAGCTGCACATCGGCCAGAGCGACGTGTGGGCCGCATTCGAAGGCGTCGTGATCGACACGGCGGTGCTCGATGCGGCGGCCGCCGCGCTGAACGCGGGCCGGCCGCTGCTGATCTACGGCCCGGCCGGCAGCGGCAAGACCTTTCTCGCCGAACGGCTCGGCGCGCTGATGCACGGCCGCGTGCCGGTGCCGTACGCGATCTGCGCGGCCGGCGAAGTGATCCAGGTCTACGACCCGCTCGTGCACGTCGACGCGGAAGCCGCGGGCGCCGGCCAGTCGGTCGATCGCCGGTGGCGCCTGTGCGAACGGCCGGTCGTGATGTCGGGCGGCGAGCTGACGCTCGACGAGCTCGACCTGCGGCGCGACGAAGCGGCCGGCTTCTATCAGGCGCCGCCGCACATGAAGGCGAACATGGGCATGTACGTCGTCGACGATCTCGGTCGCCAGCGCGTCGAGCCGCGCGACCTGCTCAATCGCTGGCTGCGTCCGCTCGATCGCGGCGTCGATTTCATGACGCTCGAATCCGGCAACCGCTTCGTGCTGCCGTTCGACGTGTGGCCGGTGTTCTCGAGCAACCTCGCGCCGGAGCAGTTCTGCGACGACGCGTTCATGCGCCGCCTCGGCTCGAAGCTGCACGTCGGCGCGATGTCGATCGACGACTACCGCGCGGTGTACGACGCCGCTTGCGCAGCGCTCGGGCTCGTGTCGGCGAGCGATGCGTTCGAGTTCCTGCTGCATCGGCTGCATCTGCCGACCGGCAAGGCGTTTCTCGCGTGCTTTCCGGCGGACCTGCTGCGCCTCGTGGCCGCCGGCGCGCGTTACCGCGGCGATCCGCCCGAGGTGACGCACGACGCGCTGTACGACGCGTGGGCGAGTTACTTCGGCGCGGCGCCTGAACGGGACGGCGGCCATCCGCCGCCCGTCGAGCGCGGAGGCCGGACGTTCGTCACCGGTTGAGCGGTTTCTTTCACGATTCGTCGAGGAGCATTGCCATGAAAAACAGTCGAGCGGTCATGATGCTGGTCGTCGCGATGATCGCGGGTCTTGCCGCGGTCGTATTCGCTTCCCACTGGCTGATGCAGACATCCACGAGCTCGGTCACGTCCGTCGCGGTGGCCACCACCGACCTGAACCTGGGCGAGCCGCTCGGGCCGAACCAGATCCACATGGTGAGCTGGCCGTCCGGCAGCGTGCCGACCGGCGCGTTCACCGACACGAAGGCGCTCGAAGGGCGGGTCGTGCGCACCAGCCTGTCGCGCGGCGAGCCGGTGATCGAATCGAAGCTCGCGCCGGTCGGCACGAAGGGCGGGCTGTCCGCGGTGATCGCCGACGGCAGCCGCGCGATCACGGTGCGCGTGAACGACGTGGTCGGCGTCGCGGGCTTCGCGCTGCCGGGCAACTACGTCGACGTGATCGTCAACACGCAGGAACAGCAGGGCAAGACCGACGGGCAGAGCATCTCGAAGATCGTGCTCGAGCACATCCTCGTGCTCGCCGTCGCGCAGCAGGTCAGTCGCGACGACACGGCGCCGAAGGTGGTCAACGCGGTGACGCTGGAAGTCACGCCCGACCAGGCCGAACGGCTCGACCTCGCGCGCAGCGTCGGCACGCTGTCGCTCGTGCTGCGCAACCAGGTCGACCAGAAGACGCTGAACACCGACGGTGCGACCAAGCTCACGCTGCTCGGCAAGGAGCCCGCACCGGCAGCGCCGCCGGCGCCCGTCCACGTACGGCCGGTCCGCGTGCACGTCGCCTCGCACGCGGCGCCGGAAGTGCGGCGCGACTGCGTCGGCGTGCTGACCGGCGTGAAGGGCAGCGTCGAATGTTTCTGAAGCAGATCGAACCAGCCAGACCAACAAACCGGCCGCCGGCAACGCGCGGCGGCCTTGGAAGTCGATAACCGGCACGGCGCCGGTCTCTCGGGGGATCAGACGAAATGAAGATCAAACCGCAACGCACAGGTACCGGCCCACTGCGCACACGCGTCGCACGGGGCACGATGATGACCGCGATCCTCTGTTCGGGATGGCTGACCGTGTATGGCGCGCTCGCGCAGGAAGGCATCGAATCGGCGGTGCTGACGAAGGGCGGCGCCAGCGCGCCGGCCGCGGTCGGCAAGGGGCCGATGCAGATGACGATCAGCATGGCGCCGGTGCCGGCCGCCGCGCCCGCCGCATCGGCGGGGCCGCTGCGCGGGCCGAACTGCGTGGGCGCCGTGCGCGAATCGACCAGCGTCGCCGTGCCGCTCGGCAAGTCGCTGCTGGTGCCGATGCCGGAGCCGGTGCGCAACCGGACGATCGGCAATCCGGCCGTCGCGCAGGCGACGATGGTGTCGCCGCAGACGCTGTACATCCTCGGGCTTGCGGTCGGCACGACCAACATGATCGTGCAGGGCAAGAGCGGTGCGTGCCGCGTGATCGACGTCGCGGTCGGCGCGGATGCCGGCGGCCTGCAGGCGTCGCTGCTGCAGCTGATGCCGAACGAGCGCGACATCCACGTGTCGACCGCGGCCGGCACGATCGTGCTGGCCGGCACCGTGTCGAGCTCGCAGGCCGCGCAGCAGGCCGTGCAGATCGCCCATGCGTACGGCGACAGCGCGGGCGATGCGGCGGGCGGCGGCAAGCAGGGCGGCGGCGTGCTCAACATGCTGAACGTCACGTCGCCGCAGCAGGTGATGCTCGAGGTGAAGGTGGCCGAGGTGTCGAAGACGCTGATCAACCAGATGGGCAGCGCATTCAACATCCAGGGCGGCTTCGGTTCGTGGAGCGGTGCGCTGGTCAGCAACCTGCTCGCGGGCGTCGCGAGCGGCGCGGTGTTCAACAAGGCGAACAACCGGCCGTTCAGCATCGCGGCCGACGCGCAGAACACCGACAACCTCGTCAAGATCCTCGCGGAGCCGAATCTCGTGACGATCAGCGGCCAGGAAGCGACGTTCCTCGCCGGCGGCAAGATCTTCATCCCGATCCCGCAGAGCAGCGGCAACGGCACGTCGTCGATCACGCTGCAGGAAGAGGAATTCGGCGTCGCGCTGAAGTTCACGCCGACCGTGCTGGCCAACGGCCGGATCAGCCTGAAGGTCGCGCCGGAAGTGTCGGAGCTGTCGCAGACGGGCGTCACGCTGAGCGCGACCAACATCGGCGGCACGTCGATCCTGCCGCTGATCACGACACGGCGCGCATCGACGACGGTGCAGATGAGCGACGGCGAATCGTTCGCGATCGGCGGGCTGATCAAGGACAACGCGACCGGCGCGCTGAAGGCGATCCCGGGTGTCGGCGAAGTGCCGGTGCTCGGCGCGCTGTTCCGCAGCACGTCGTTCCAGCAGGATCGCACCGAGCTGATCTTCCTGATCACGCCGCACCTGGTGAAGCCGCTGCAGACCGCGGACGTCGCGCTGCCGACCGACAGCTTCTCGAAGCCGAACGAAGTCGACGTGTATGCGACCGGCAACATGGAAGGCCGTGGCGGCGTGCGCAAGGCAGGCGCGCAGCCGATGCAACCCGCGAATGGCGCGGCCGCCGCCCCGCAGACCCCGGCCCAGGCCCCGGCGCCCGCGCCGGCGCCGCAATCGGAAGCCCCGGTCGCACCGGCCGCGCTGCCCGCGCCGCGTGCTCCGCGAGACGCCGACGTGCAGCCGCCGGTGCCGGCCGAGCCGCCGAAGGCGCCGGCGCCGGTCGCGGCCGCCGCCCCGCAGCCCGACCCGGCCACCGCGGCGCGTGTCGCGCGCATCGAAGCCGCCGCCGCGCGCCTCGCGGCAGCGGGCGCCGAACCGTCGGCCCAGCCGGCGGCTCGCCCGAAGCACCGGATCGCGGCGGCGCCCAAGGCGCAGATCGCGCGCGCCGGCGCGGAACCCCAGTCCACCGATCGTTGAAGCCATCCAAGGGGAAGCTCATGAAATCCGCCTACCTCGTATTCGTGCGCCGCGCGGCGCTCGCCGTTCCGCTCGCGTTCGCGCTTGCCGGCTGCATGTCGTCGACCCCGGTGTGGGACAGCCGCTTCGGCGACTCGGTCCGCACCGTGATGCAGGCCCAGATCATCGATCCGCATGCCGGCGAGCATCCGGCGTCGGCATCGGGGATCGACGGCAGCGCCGCCGCGGCCGCGCTCGACAACTACGACAAGTCGTTCAAGCAGACCGTGCCGCCCGCCAATGCGTTCGTGATCGGCATCGGCAAGGCTACCCAGTAACGACACCACGCTCAGGGAGAACGCCATGAACAGCGCAGCCCGCCATCCGAAAGTCACGCGTCGCGGCCTGCATCGCCAGCGCGGTGCCGTCGCGATCATCGTCGGCCTTTCGCTGGCGGTGATGATCGGATTCGTCGGGCTCGCGCTGGATCTTGGCAAGCTGTACGTCACGCGCAGCGAACTGCAGAACAGCGCCGATGCCTGCGCGCTGTCCGCCGCGCGCGACCTGACTTCGGCGATCAGCCTGTCGGTGGCCGAGGCCGACGGCATCGCCGCCGGTCACCTGAATTTCGTGTTTTTCCAGAAGACGTCGGTGCAGATGTCGACGAACGCGAACGTCACGTTCAGCGATTCGCTGACCAACCCGTTCCTGACCAAGAGCGCGGTCACGAAGCCGGCGAGCATCAAGTACGTGCAGTGCACCGCGACGCTGAGCAACATCGCGCACTGGTTCATCGAGGTGCTGAACGTGCTGCCGGGCACGAAGCTCGCGAATGCGGCGGAAGTGTCGGCGAGCGCGATCGCGACCGTCGGCGGCGGGCAGACGACCTGCGCGATTCCCGTGTTCGTGTGCCGCGGTCCGTCCGATCCGGCCTACAAGGTCGGCGACTGGATCTCGTCGCCGTCCGGGTCGTCGTCGACCTACGGGCCCGGCAACTTCGGCTGGGCGGCGCTCGACGGCTCGACGAACGAGACGACGCTCGCGAGCGAGCTGTCGGGCAATACCTGCAACATCACGAGCCCGCCGGACCTGAGCACCACCGGCTTGAAGTCGGCGTCGCAGCGGGCCTGGAACACGCGCTTCGGGATCTATACGAACGGCGCGAACGGCTCGAGCGGCCAGCCCGACTTCACCGGCTACGCGTACGTCGGGCCGAACTACGGGCCGCCGGGAACGCCGGGCATCAAGGGTGACGCGTACACGCAGTTCGTGGCCGACCGCGCGAGCTTCAAGCCTTACCAGGGCGACGGCGCACCGCCGTCGGGCAGCGGCATCGCGACCAACGGCACGGCGACGGCGAGCAACTACACGACCTACGGCAGCGATCGGCGCCTCGCGCTCGCGCCGGAAGGCGACTGTTCGACGCTGAAGGGCAACAGCGGCAAGGTGCACGTCACGCAATGGGATTGCGTGCTGATGCTCGATCCGCTGCCGTTCAGCGCCGGCAGCGGCCCCGTGGTGGCGCACCTCGAATACCTCGGCTCGTCGGTTTCCGGCAACAACCCGTGTGCGACGCACGGCTTGCCCGGCAGCGGCAGCGCGTCCGGAACCCAGGTTCCGATGCTCGTTCAATAGCGGAGAGACGATCATGAAGAAGCCGTCGATTCGTCGTTCGCGCACCCGCGGCGCCGTCGCCGTCGAGTTCGCGCTCGTGCTGATGCCGATGATCATGCTGGCGACCGGCGTGGCCGAGTTCGGCCGCGCGATCTACCAGTACGAGACGCTGACCAAGGCGACCCGCGACGCGGCGCGCTACCTGTCGGTCTGGCTGCCGACCGACAGCGCGTATCCGGTGGCGCAGGCGCAGTGCCTGGTCGTGTACGGCAGCACGACGTGCGGCTCGGCCGGCAGCGAGCTGGTGCCCGGGCTCAAGACGTCGATGGTCACGATCTGCGACGCACAGCACACGACCGGCTGCAGCGACGCATCCGACCCGTCGCAGTTCGCGAACCTGCCGACCTACGACGCGAACAACAACAGTTCGTCGAGCGGCTCGGCGGCGGGCGCGATCAACGTCGTCGAAGTGAAGATCAGCGGCTACAAGTACCAGCCGATTCCCGCGTACCCGGGACTGCCGTCGATCACCTTCGGCAACATCGTCACCGTGATGAGGCAAGTGTCATGAACGCACGCCGCTTTCCGCCATCACGCCGGCGCGCCCAGCGCGGCGTCGCGATCGTCGAGTTCGCCCTCATCGCGTCGGTGCTGATCATGCTGCTGATCGGCATCTTCGAATTCGGTCGCGTGCTGTTCTACTGGAATACCGCGAGCGAGGCCGTGCGTCTCGGCGCGCGCACGGCGGTGGTCTGCGACGTGAACGCCGCCGGCGTCGTGAAGCGCGTGCGGTCGCTGCTGCCGCTGCTGTCGGACGCGAACGTGTCGGTCAGCTACACGCCGACGAGTTGCGACATCAACACGTGCTCGTTCGTGACGGTGAGCGTCACGAACGTCACCGTCAAGACCATGATCCCGTTCGTGAACGTCACGGTCAGGATGCCGCCGTTCACGACGACGCTGCCGCGCGAAAGCCTGAGCTCCGCGACGGGCGGCTCCGCCTGCAACTAATCGAACACACGAGGCACACGACATGATCAACATCCTCGTAGCTTCCGACGATACCGCGCGGCTCACGCAGATCGCGCGTCTCGTGGCCGACTGCGGACGCTATCGCACGACCCGTGCGACCGGCCGCCCGTCGCAGATCGAGCATCGCACCGACGGGCTCGACGCGTTCGACATCCTGCTGGTCGACGGCACGTCGCTCGAGCCGTCCGAGCTGCCGGCGATCGAGCGCATCTGCCGCGCGCACGCGGGCCTGACCTGCATCCTCGTGACGGCCGACGCGTCGCCGCACGTGCTGCTCGACGCGATGCGCGCCGGCGCACGCGACGTGCTGCAGTGGCCGCTCGACCCGCAGGCGCTCGGCCACGCGCTCGGACGGGCGGCCGCGCAAAGCACGCGGCGCGATACCGACGACACGCGGATCGTGTCGTTCATGTCGTGCAAGGGCGGGGCCGGCACGAGCTTCGCGGCCGGCAACGTCGCGTTCGAGATCGCCGAGGGCTTCAAGCGCCGCGTGCTGCTGATCGACGTGAACCAGCAGTTCGCCGACGCGGCGTTCCTCGTCAGCGACGAAACCCCGCCGTCGACGCTGCCGCAGCTGTGCGTGCAGATCGAGCGGCTCGACAGCGCGTTTCTCGACGCGAGCGTCGCGCACGTGACGGAAAACTTCCACGTGCTCGCGGGCGCCGGCGACCCGGTCAAGGCCGCCGAGATGCGCGAGGACGCGCTCGAGTGGATTCTCGGCGTCGCCGCGCCGCGCTACGACTTCGTGATCTTCGACGTCGGCGTCGGCATCAACCCGCTGTCGATGGTCGCGCTCGATCGCAGCGACCAGATCCAGATCGTGCTGCAGCCCGCGATGCCGCACGTGCGCGCCGGCCGCCGGCTGCTGGAGATCCTCGTGTCGCTCGGCTACTCGACCGACCAGCTGCGGCTGATCGTGAACCGCGCGACGCGCGCGAGCGAGCGGACCCGCACCGCGCTCGAGGAAGTGCTCGGCCTGCAGGCGGCCTGCACGATTCCCGACGACGCCGAGACCGTGCTCGAAGCGATCAACCAGGGCCATCCGGTGTCGCGGCTCGCGCGCGGCTCGGCGGTCGCGCGTGCGTTGCAGGGCTGCGCGAAGCAACTCGTCGACGGCGACGTGCGCGCGGGACGCAGCGCGACGCACAGCGAACCGTTGATGTCCCGGCTGTTCGGCCGCAAGGCCACGCCGAAGCTCAAGTCGATGTAATTCTTTCGGGGAATCATCATGTCATTGCGCGAACAGATGTCCTTGCACCGGGCCCAGCCGCTGGCGGCAGGCAACGAACCGGCCGGCCCGGCGCATTCGTCGGTGCGCGACGCATACCAGAAGCTGCGTCGCGAAATCCACCTGGCCGTGCTCGAGCGCGTCGAGCTCGAGCGCCTGTCGCGGCTGCACCAGGATCAGGTCCGCATGGAGATCGGCGCGCTGATCGCGCGCATCCTCGACGAGGAGCGGCTGCCGGCGAACGACATCGAGCGGCGCCAGCTCGCGATCGACGTGTACGACGAAATGTTCGGCTTCGGCCCGCTCGAGGCGCTGCTGCGCGACCCCGGCATTTCCGACATCCTCGTGAACACCTACCGGCAGGTCTACGTCGAGCGCTGCGGCCAGCTCGAACTGACCGACGTGACGTTCTACGACGACGCGCACCTGATGAAGGTGATCGAGAAGATCGTGTCGCGCGTCGGGCGCCGCATCGACGAATCGAGCCCGATGGTCGACGCGCGGCTGCCGGACGGTTCGCGCGTGAACGCGATCATCCCGCCGTCCGCGATCGACGGGCCGCTGATGTCGATCCGGCGTTTCGCGGTCAATCCGCTGAAGATGGACGACCTGGTGCGCTTCCACAGCCTGACGCCGCCGATGGCCGAGCTGCTCGACGCGCTGTCGCGCGCGAAGGTGAACGTGCTGGTGTCGGGCGGCACCGGCAGCGGCAAGACGACGCTGCTCAACATCCTGTCCGGCTTCATTCCGCGCAACGAGCGGATCGTGACGATCGAGGACGCCGCCGAGCTGCAACTGCAGCAGCCGCACGTGCTGCGGCTCGAAACGCGCCCGCCGAACATCGAGGGCAAGGGCGAGATCACGCAGCGCACGCTGGTGCGCAACGCGCTGCGGATGCGCCCGGACCGGATCATCCTCGGCGAAGTGCGCGGCGCCGAAGCGCTCGACATGCTCAACGCGATGAACACCGGTCACGAAGGCTCGCTCGCGACGATTCACGCGAACACGCCGCGCGACGCGCTGACGCGGCTCGAGAACATGGTCAGCGTCTCCGGCCTCACGCTGCCGCCGAAGACGATGCGCCAGCAGATCGCGTCGGCGATCTCGGTGGTCGTGCAGGCGGCGCGGCTGACCGACGGCAAACGCAAGATCATCAGCATCCAGGAACTGACCGGAATGGAAGGCGACATCATCAACATGCAGGAGATCTTCACGTTCAAGCGCACCGGCGTGGACCGCGACGGCTCGGTGCGCGGCCACTTCTGCGCGACCGGCGTGCGGCCGAAGTTCGTCGAGCGGCTGCAGGCGTTCGGCATCAACCTGCCGGATTCGCTGTACGACCCGTCCGTGCGTTACGAGACGGATTGACGCCAGGGCGCCGTGTGCTGCCGGGGAGAGGCCTCATGAATGCGATCTTTTACGGTTTTGTGATTCTCACCTTCGTCGCGGTCGTGCTGTCGATCGAAGGCATCTATCAATGGTGGAACGCGCGGCACGGCACCGCCGCGCGCCGGATCGAATCGCGCATTCGCGCGATGTCGGCCGGCGGCAACGTCCAGCAGGAGCGGCTGTCGATCCTGAAGAAGCGGATGCTCGACGAGTCGAAGCCGTTCGACCGGCTGCTGCTGCGCCTGCCGCGCGTGCATACGCTCGATCTCGTGATCCAGCAGTCGGGCCTCGACTGGACGCTGCCGAAGCTGATCACGCTCAGCGCGACGTTCGCGGCGCTCACGTGGTTCGTGGCGAGTTTCATGCGGTTGCCGCAGCTCGCCGCGGTGCCGCTCGCGCTGTTCGCCGGCTGGCTGCCGATGCTGTACGTGCTGCGCTGCCGCGCCCGGCGGATGCGCAAGCTCGAGCGGCAATTGCCGGACATCTGCGACATGATCGCGCGCGCGCTGCGTTCCGGTCATTCGTTCACGAGCACGCTCGGGATGGTCGGCGACGAGTTTTCCGAGCCGATGGGCGGCGAATTCCGCGTCACGTTCGACGAGGTCAACTACGGCGTGTCGTTGCACGACGCGCTGATGAATCTCGCGACGCGCGTGCCGGTGCAGGATCTGCGCTACTTCGTGATCGCGGTGCTGATCCAGCGCGAGACGGGCGGCAACCTGGCCGAGTTGCTCGACAGCATCGCCGGACTCATTCGCGAGCGCTTCAAGCTGTTCGACAAGGTGCGCGTGCTGTCGGCGGAAGGACGGCTGTCCGCGTGGATTCTCGGGCTGCTGCCGTTCGGTACCGCGGCGGTGATGGCGCTGCTGAACCGCGAATTCCTGTCGGTGCTCTGGGAGGATCCGGCCGGGATCCGGATGGTCGGCACGATGCTGGTGTCGATGCTGTTCGGCCTGTTCTGGATCCGCCGTATCGTCCGCATTCGCGTCTGACGCGCGAGCCGAATAACGAACCGTTGCGAGGTTGTCATGCAAAACCTGAGCGTGGTCCAGGCCGTGATGCTGGGCGGCTTGTTCATCTTCGTGGCCGGCGGCGTGCTCGTCGCGATGCTGCTGTTCGCGCCGCGCAGCATCCAGCGCCGGATCGAGCAGGCGGGCGGCGCCGGGGCGGGCGCCATCGCCGGCCCGGGCGACGGCGACGACCTGGCGTCGCGCTGGGTCGCGAAGCTGGTCGAGTTGTCCACCCCGATCTCGAAGCTGTCGGTGCCGAAGGAGGGCTGGGAGAATTCGCCGCTGCGCATCCGGCTGATGAATGCCGGCTGGCGCAACCCGAGCGCGGCCGCGCTGTACTTCACCGCGAAGACGATGCTCGCGCTCGGCCTGCCGTGCGCGGCGCTGCTGGTGCTGATCACGACGTCGCTCGGCGACGAGCGCGCGCTGCTGTCGGTGATCCTCGTGGCGCTCGCGGGGATCGGCTACTACATCCCGAACGTGGTGCTGTCGCAGCGGGTCAAGGTGCGCCAGCAGAAGATCTTCGAGGATTTCCCGGACGCGCTCGACCTGCTGACGGTGTGCGTCGAAGCGGGGCTCGGGCTCGACGCGGCGCTGATGAAGGTGAGCGAGGAGCTGCGGTTTCGCAGCGAGGTGGTCGCGAGCGAACTCGACCTGCTGCTGCTCGAGATGCGCTCCGGCTTCACGAAGGAGACGGCGCTGCGCAATCTCGCGCTGCGCACCGGCGTGGAGGACATCGAGTCGTTCTGCGCGATGCTGATCCAGGCCGACCGGTTCGGCACGAGCATCAGCGAATCGCTGCGCGTGCTGTCCGACATGCTGCGCACGCGGCGCCGGATGCGCGCGGAGGAACGGGCGGCGAAGATCGCGCTGAAGCTGCTGTTCCCGCTGATCTTCTGCATCTTTCCCGCGCTGATGGTGGTGCTGCTCGGCCCGGCGATGATTCACGTCTATCGCGTGCTGCTGCCGACGTTCGTTGGCATCGCGCAGTGAGCGGCGCGCGGATGCGGCTTCGCGCGCATCGATAAAGGCTGGATGTGCCGGCCCCCGGGCCACCCGCTGGCCATCCGGCGGCCGGCACGGCAACAGGCTTCATGGAGGCTCCCTCCCCAGGCGGCGCCGCGAGACAGGTCGACCATAGCGGCGTCAATGCATCCTGGACCCATGGTCGGCCATGGAACAAGCCGTAGTCCACCGCCTTCACGGCTGCCCCCTACTGCTAACCCGTTGAAGCGGCGGCGCCCCGTAGCGGGGCAGCCGGCGCGCCGCGCGTCACTGGAAGTGATGCACGTAGCGCAGCACCATCCGCGTGCCCTGCGGCCGGTTGCGCGCATAGGTCTCGAAGTACGCGTTGAACAGCAGGTGATCGTGCGGCGAGAAGCTGACCATCGCCCCCGGCCCGATCGCGAATACTGCTTCGCGCGTGCCCGGCACGTCCTGCCCGTTGGCCTTCATGTCGGTGGTCTGGCGCAGCCAGTAGCCGTTGAGCCCCAGCCGCAGGCCGGGCCGCACTTCGTACTCGGTCGCGAAGTTCACGTGGAGCGCCTGGCCGGCCTGCGTCGACGTCACGTCCGGGCCGAGTGCCGTGGCCGGCTGATGGTTGGTCGCGTTCCACAGATAGTGCAGCCGCCACGACACGGTCCATTTCGGCGTGAGCCACAGCGTCGCCGCCCAGTACGGATCGAACGACCAGAAATGGCTGCCGGGATTGATCGCGCGCGACGGATCGTATGCGCCGGTCGGCACGATGAACTGGAATTCGACGCGCTGTGCGAAGCGCGGGCCCTGCGCGCCCATCACCGGGTCGAACTGGATGAACGGGCCGATCAGCAGATCGCCGAAGCCGGCGCGCGCATTCAGCGCGACGTTGCCGATGCCGTCGTCGGTGCGCGCGGACGCAATCCACGGCAGGATCACGTCGAGGCCCGGATGCATGCCCGCGAACGTCAGCGGCGACTGATAGACGAGCTGGCTCAATCCGGCGAACAGGTCGATGTCCTGCTTCGGCAACCCGACCTTGTTGCCCGCATTGTCGTTGACGCGGCCGGCCGTGTAGTACTGCAGATACTGCGTGCCGTACCAGCCGGCGCCGGCCGGCGGCATCCCGTCGAGGAAACTGGTCATGCCGAGGTTGACCGCGGGCAGGTCGGCCGCCCGCGCGGGGCCGGCGAGGCCGGCGATCGCGAAGCCTGCGGCGACGAGCAGGCGAGAGCCGATTTTCATGTTCACCACCTTCTGGTTATTCGTTTGTATGACTAATTAAAAGGAACGTAAAAGATCGGGATGATCGGTGATCGCGCGATACTGGCCGGCATGGAACACGAGCGGCGCCTTGCCGAATGCGTCGAACCGTTCGATCTCGCCGATGAAGAGCAGGTGGTCGCCGCCTGCGTAGTGGCCGACGTTGCGGCACACGAAGCGCGCGCTCGCGCCGGCGAGGCATGGCACGCCGCCGCTCTCCGATGCGACGTGCGGCACGCCGTCGAACTTGTCGGCGCTGGGCGTCGCGAAGCGCCGCGACAGGTCGATCTGGTCGTGCGCGAGGATGTTGATCGCGAAGTGCGTGGCCGCGACGAAATCCGGGCGGCTCGGCGCGACCTTGCGCAGGCTCCACAGCACGAGCGGCGGATCGAGCGACAGCGACGAGAACGAATTCGCGGTGAGGCCCACCTTGCGCCCGTCGGCCGCGCACGTGGTGATCACGGTGACGCCGGTCGGGAACTGCCCGAATGCGGCGCGCAACTGCATCGGGTCGAGGGCCGCGCGGTCGGTAACGGTCGTTTCCATGGCGGTTACTCCGCACGCACGCTGTGTTCGCGGATCAGCGCCGCGCAGGCCGACGGTTCGAACCACCACGGCGCGAACTGGCGCGGGTCGTCGAAGCCGTCGACGATCGTTTTCGCGAGCGACGGCGACTGGCCGGCCGCGCCGAGCAGTTCGAGAATGTGCGGCGGCGGCGGGGTGAGCAGCGAGTTGGTCCAGCGCACGACATGCTGCGCATAGGCCCAATAGCCTTCGAAGGTCTGCTGCATCCAGTCTTCGCCGAACGGCGCGGCGCCGCGCGCGACGATCGCGTCGAAATACGCGTTTGCGCATTTCGCGGCGTTGTTCGAGCCCTGGCCGGTGATCGGATCGTTCACCACCACCGCATCGGCCATCCCGAACACGGTGCGGCCCGACGGCAAGCGGAAGAACGGCTTGCGCACGGTCGGCGCGAAACGTCCGGCCAACGTGCCGTTCGGATCGGTGAGTTCGACGTCGCGGCAGCGTTCGAATTCCCACGGCACGTACTGCTGCAGGAACGACAGGCTGCGGTCCAGATGCTGCTCGGGCGTCTTCACGTCGGCCCAGCAGTCGAGCGGGCCGCCCGGGATGCCTTCGAACACCATGATTTCGCACGGGCCCGTGGTGGTCAGCGCGGGAAACACGAAGTACTCGCCGATGCCCGGCAGCAGGTTGAAGCGTACGCGCGAATACGGCTCGCTCGGCGTCATCCCTTTCACGTAGGTGAGGGCCAGCGCGCGCTGCGGGCGGTCGAACGGGCTGCGTGCGTCGTCGCGTCCGAGCAGGCCGACGATGTCGCCCTTGCCGGCCGCGAGCAGCACGAGGTCGTGGCTGCGCGCGAGTGCCTCGAGTTCGGGCACGCCGATGTCGGCGATGCGCACGTCCGCGCCGCGGCGGCGCACGCCGTCGAGCCAGTCGGCCATCTTCACGCGCTGGTCGACCGACTGCGCGTAGCGGGTGAGGCGCGACGACCAGTCGATCGCCTTGCGGCCGTGGCCGTCCGGGTGCGGCACCGCGATGCCGATGCCTTCGACGGCCGGGCACGCTTCCTCCCACGTATTCAGGCCGAGATCGCGCTCGATCTGCAACGACGTGTGGAACATGCACTGGCTCGACATGACCTTGCCCGTGCGAATCTGCTCCGCATCGCGGTTGGTCGCGAGCGTGACGTGGTAGCCCTGGTCGAGCAGGGCGAAGGCGAGTTGCAGGCCGGACTGGCCGGCGCCGACGATAGCGATGCGTCTCATGGGAATGTCCTCGGTTGGCCGCGTGACGGCCGGAATGGTTGCGGGAAGCAGCGGCGACGCGGCACGGTCACTCCGCGAGCCGCGGAATCGCCGGCACCGCCTGTTCGGGGCCCATCGCGGCATAGCCGCCGTCCACCGCGTAGTCGGCGCCCGTCACGAAGCTCGCCGCGTCGCTGCACAGGAACGTGACGACCTGCGCGACTTCCGACGGATCGCCGACGCGCCCGAGCAGGTGGAACGGCGCGGCGACGCGATCGGTCTTCGCGCGGTCGCCGCGCGTCATCTCGTCCATCACGCGCGACCAGGTCCAGCCCGGCGATACCGAGTTGACGCGGATGCGATCGGGCGCGAGATCCATCGCCATGCTGCGCGTGAGCTGGCGGATCGCGGCCTTCGAGGTCGGATACAGCCAGCGGCCGGTTTGCGCGCACTGCGCGGAGATCGAGCTGAAGTTCACGATCGCACCGCCGCCGCGCCGGGCCATGTGCGGATGCACGGCCTTCGCGAGCATCGCGGCCGACACGACGTTGACGTCCATCGCGGCAAGCCAGTCGTTGCGGGTCGCGTGGATGCCGTTGTCGACATAGCTGCACGCGAGGTTGACGAGCACGTCGATCGCGCCGAACCGCTCGACGATCGCCGCGACCGCGCGCTCGATCGCACGGTCGTCGGTGATGTCGAGCGCGAGGAACAGCGCCCGTTCGCCGAGCGACGCGGCCACGCGTGCGCCGTTGTCCGCATCGAGATCGAGGATCGCGACGCATGCGCCGGCGCGGCTCAGGTCCTGCGCGACCGCGGCGCCGATCAGCGTGGCGCCGCCGGTGACGAGCGCGACTTTGCCAGCAAGGGCATTCATGGAGTGTCTCCGGGAATCGTGGGGGGAGGGAAAGGGCGCGTCAGTGCGTATCCGTCGATGGCGTGCTGTCGTGCCAGCGGCGCATCAGGCCGTTCGACGGGACGGTTTCGTCGAGCAGCTTGCGGGCCGTGTCGACGCCCGCCACCGGCAGGCCGGCCGGGTCGAGCAGGCCGATCTGCACGAGCACGCTCGCCTGGTCCCAGTAGATGTGCTCGTGATAGAGCTTGTCGCCGCGAAACTTGACGATCGCGACGAGCGGAATCTCGACGCGCTTGCCGGTCGGCGCGACACCCGGCAGCATCCAGTCGATCTCGGTGGTGTGCGTGAAGCGGAACAGCAGCTCGTCGACGATCTGGCTCGCGCCGATCGTGCGCGAGATCGGCGTGATCGTCGTGTCGGGCGGGTTTGCATGCACGAAGTGATGCGTGTAGAAGCGCTTGAGCTCGTCGTGGCCGACGCCGCCCGTCAGCGTCGGAATATGGTTGACGTACGGCTCGGCGACCATCGTGGCCATCGTCGTGTCGACGTTGCGCGTGTCGAACTCGTGCTTCAGGTGCGTTTCCCACAGCGCGGACAGGTCGTAGCGCGGGCCGAGCGCGGCGCGGAACGCGGCGATCGCGCGCTGGTGGGCCATGACCGCGGCGGCCTTGTCGAAATGATCGCCGCCGGCGCGGGCGAATGCATGATCGACGCCGGGGTAGACGTAGACTTCGACGCCGTCGCGGCCCGCCAGCGCAGCCGCGATGCGCTGCTGCGCGTCGGGCGGGCAGAAGCGGTCCAGCTCCGCGATCTGCAGCACCAGCCGCCCGTGCAGGTGCGCGGCTTCGTCCAGCGCGTGCTCGATGCCCACGCCGTAGTAGCTGACCGCCGCGGCCACGTCCGGCAGCCGGCACGCGGCGAGATACGCGAGCTTGCCGCCGAGGCAGTAGCCGAGCACGCCGGCCTCACCCGTGCATTCCGGCCGGCGGCGGAGCACGGCCAGCGCGGCGCCGATGTCCTCGACGCCCTTGTTTTCGTCGTATTCGCGGTAAAGGGCCATCGCGCGCTCGAAATCGGCCGCCGTATCATCGAGCTCGATGCCCGGGGCCTGGCGCCAGAACAGGTCCGGCACGAGCACCGTATAGCCTTCCTCGGCGTAATAGTCGGCCACGTCGCGCATCGTCGCGTTCGCGCCGAAGATCTCGTGACAGAGCACGATGCCCGGCCCGGTGCCGCCGGCCGGCGTGCTCAGGTACGCGCGGAACGCGCCGCCGTCCGGCGATGGAATCTCGATGTGACGTCCGTTCATGGGTCCCTCCATGCGGTTGGTTTCGGTGACGGCCCAGTATTGGCGGCCGAAATGGGCGTTTCTATCCGCTTTCTTCGGCCGGTATCCGCGAATTCCGGAAACCTGCGGCAGCGGCTGCCGCAGGCCGGCGGGCCGGGGCCGAGTGCGGGTATGTGCGGATGCGGAAGGCCCGCACAGTTTTCTACGATGCGCGAACGGTCCGCTTCTTGCGTGGCTTGCGCGGGACTTGCGTGTTTCGTAGGACGGACTGTCCGGATACTCCGGGCGCTGTCCGGATCGTGCGACGCATTCCCCGATAGCGGGAATGCATGCACGGCGCGAGTGCGATCGAGCACGACGGGAGAACTTCGATGGCGCAATTTTTCGAAACCGGCTGGCTGGCCGATGCCGCCTGTTTCAATCACGACACGCTGCTGCTGCAGTCGAACGACGTCGACGAGGTGCGCGCACGCGTGGCCGATGTGTTCAAGCCGCACCGGCTTACGCCGACCGGCGAATCGCGCGCGCTGCACAGCTGCATGCACCATGCGCGCTGGGGCAACCTGTCGTTGAACCTGCTCGATTACGGTGGCGGCGTCAGCATCGAGCCGGGGCCGCTCGAACATTTCTTCCTGCTGCAGATTCCGCTGCGCGGCGACGCCGAGATCGAATGCGGCGCGACGCGCTTCGTGTCGTCACCGGGCACCGCGTCACTGCTTTCGCCGACGCTGCCGTTGAAGATGCGCTGGGGCGACGCGTGCCCGCAGGTAATCCTGCGCATCGAGCGCGAAGTGATGGAGCGTCACGCGCAGCGGCATTTCGGCGACGACCGGCGTGCGAGCGTCGAATTCGAACCGGAATTCAGCCTGTCGTCGCCGCAGGGCGCCTGTCTCGCGCAACTACTGCCGGTGCTCGCCGGCGCGATCGCGACGGACGCGCATCCGTTGCGCCATCCGCTCGCGTTCGAGCAGCTCGAATCGACGCTGCTCAACCTGCTGCTGCACGGCCACCCGAACAGCGCACGCGACGGTGCGCGGCCTCGGCCGACTGCGCTCGCGCCGTTCTATGTGCGGCGCGTCGAGGAATACATTCGCGCGCATCTCGACGAGCCGCTGACGATCGAACGGCTCGCCGATCTCGCCGGCGTCAGCCCGAGCACGCTGTTCGCCGGCTTTCGCAATCGCCACGGGATCACGCCGATGGGCTTCGTGCGGCAGTTGCGGCTGCAACATGTCCGCGAGGAACTGCTGGCCGACGACACGCCGGGGCTCGCGTCGGTCACCGATATCGCGCTGAAATGGGGTTTCGCGCACCTCGGGCGCTTCGCGATCGAGTACAAGCGGGTGTTCGGCGAATCGCCGTCGGCGACGCTCAGGATGCGGCGCGTGCGGGGGTGAACGCGACGGCGGGCGCGCTGTCCCGCCGTGGCGAAGGGCGAAGGGCGAAGGGCGAAGGGCAATGCGGCCGGCGGCCCGGCGGGGGCGCCGGGCGCGGCCGCTTGCCGGAACGTCTACGTCACACCGTGCCTTTCTTCAGATCCTCGATGCACGGAATTCCGGCGCGCCGTTTCGGCCGCAGGAATTTCGGCACCGCGGGCGCCTGGCCGACGCCCGCGTGGCTTTGATCGGCCTTGGGCTTCAACGCGGCCGGCTTGACCTTGTGCGGCAACCGGCAGCCGCCGGCCGGCAGGTCGCCGTACGGATCCTCGTCGGCCGCCGCCGCGGGGGCCGCCGGCATCGCGGGCGCGGCCGCCGCGACCAGCATCGGCGCGAACGGCAACGCATGCACCCGCTCGCCGGTCAGCACGAACGCCCCGTTGGCCACCGCCGGCGCGATCGGCGGCACGCCGGCGTCGCTCAGCCCGGTCGGCTGAGCGTCCGACGGAACGAAGAAGACATCCACCGGCGGCGCTTCCTGCATGCGTATCGGCGAATAGTCGGCGAACCCGGCGTTGCGGACCGCGCCATGGTCGACGTCGATCGCGAAGCCCGGCTTCGTCGTCGCGAGACCGAACAGCGCGCCGCCCTGGATCTGCGCTTCCGCACCGGTCGGGTTGACGATGCGCCCCGCATACACGCCGGCCGTCACGCGATGCACGCGCGGTTGTTGCGCTTCGATCGACACTTCCGTCACGTACGCGACGACCGAGCCGGCCGTTTCGTGCATCGCGACCCCCCACGCGCGCCCGGCCGGCAGCGTGCGGATGCCGTAGCCGGACTTGTCGACGGCCAGCGCGAGCGCCTGGCGATGCGCGGTGTGCTCGGGGCCGGCCAGCCGCGCCATCCGGTACGCGACCGGATCCTGCCGCGCCGAGTGCGCGAGCTCGTCGACCAGCGTTTCCATCACGAACGCCGTATGCGTGTTGCCGCCCGAGCGCCAGGTCTGGACCGGCACGTCGGCGTCGGTCTGATGGACCGATACCTGCATCGGGAAGCCGTACGGGCTGTTCGCGACGCCTTCGGTCAGGTTGGGATCGGTGCCGCGCTTGAGCATCGTCGTGCGCTCGAGCGGCGAGCCCTTCAGCACCGACTGGCCGACGACCACATGCTGCCAGTCGCGCACCGCGCCGCTGCCGTCCACGCCGATGTCGACGCGATGCAGCACCATCGGGCGGTAATAGCCGCCGCGCAGATCATCCTCGCGCGTCCAGATCGTCTTGACCGGGCCGAGATGGCCGGCCGCGAGGTATGCGGCGGACACGTGGGCGGCTTCGACCACGTAGTCCGACGTCGGCGTCGAGCGCCGGCCATAGTCGCCGCCCGACGTCAGCGTGAAGATCTGGACTTTCTCCGGCGCGACGCCGAGCGCCTTCGCGACCGCCGCGCGGTCGCTCGTCTGCAGCGACGAGCCGCCCCAGATCTTGATCCCGCACGCGCAGCTCGCCGGCCCGACGTCGACCGTGCAGCTGAGCGGCTCCATCGCCGCATGCGCGAGATACGGAAATTCGTAATCCTTCCGAATGCGCGTGGCCGCCGGCGGCGCGCTGCCCGCGTCGGCCGTGCGCACCACGGTGCCCGGCGTGCCGGCGAGCTGCTTGTACGCCTGCATCTGTTCGGATGACGTGACGGTCGAGCCGGCGTCCTTCCACGTGATCTTCAGCGCATCGCGGCCGAGCTTGGCCGGCCAGTAGCCGTTCGCGATCACGGCCACGCCGGTGCCGCCGCGATCGGTCGGAATCTCGACGACCTCGACCACGCCCTTGACGGCGCGGGCCGCGGCCGCATCGTAGCTCGCGACCTTGCCGCCGAAGCGCGGCGGGCGCGCGACCACGGCCACCATCGTGTC
The DNA here is from genome assembly GCF_015712215.1 of Burkholderia sp. 9779_493. NCBI lineage: Bacteria > Pseudomonadati > Pseudomonadota > Betaproteobacteria > Burkholderiales > Burkholderiaceae > Burkholderia > Burkholderia sp. 9779_493. The sequence continues at coordinate 15,170 of NZ_JACCQA010000038.1, read as the reverse complement.
CGGCAGACGCCAATCCATCCCGTACTTGAGCGTGCCGTCGAGCATCCCGCGCGCGTCGATGCGCGGCGTCGGCTTGCCGATGATGCGGAACTGGTCCGGCGACTTCAACGACACCCGCTGCGGTACCGGCATCGCCATCGCGGCCGGTGCGAGTTCGCCGTAGGTCGCGCGGTAGTTGCCGGACGTCACGACACCGTTCGCCGTCCGGCAGGTGGCGGGATCGACGTTCCAGCGCTGCGCGGCCGCGGCGACGAGCATCGCGCGAGCGGAGGCGCCGAGTTCGCGGTACTGCGCGAACGAGTGATTGACCGACGTCGAGCCGGCCGTCATCTGGATACCCGTCACCGGGTCCTTGTACGGCTCGCCCGCCGGCGCGAGCACGGTGCGCACGTTGCGCCAGTCGGCATCGAGTTCGTCGGCCAGCGCCATCGGCAGCGCGGTGCTGACGCCCTGGCCGGACTCGGTGCGGTTGACGGCGACGGTCACGGTGTTGTCCGGCGCAATGATCAGGAATGCTTGAGGTGGCGAAGGCTGAACGGTTCTGCCGGCTTCGGCCCGCGCCCGCGTCGGCGCGATGCCGAGCGCGAGGCAGCCGCTCGCCGCCATCGTCAGCTTCAGGAAGCCGCGCCGGCCGGGCATCGGAGCATCGGCTCCGGTGACGGAGGATGCATCGCGGTGGGGGGCGTCGGCGCTTGCCGGACGCCCGAAAGTGCGGATACGCATGGTCAAAGTCTCCCGGCAGGCTCAGGCAAGCGCGCGAGCCGCATCGTGAATCGCGGCACGGATGCGCTGGTAAGTCGCGCAACGGCACAGGTTGCCGGCCATCGCGCGGTCGATGTCGGCGTCGGTCGGCGCCTTGTTGCCGCGTAGCAGGCCGGCCGCGCTCATCATCTGGCCGCTCTGGCAGTAGCCGCATTGCGCGACGTCGTGCCGGAGCCACGCGTCGAGGACGGCCTTGCCGACCGCATCGTCGGCGAGATGTTCGGACGTCGTGATGCGCGCATTCCCGACCGCCGACAGCGCCAGCGTGCAGCTTCGGGCCGGGCGGCCGTCGACATGCACGGTGCAGGCGCCGCAGTCGCCGGTGCCGCATCCGAACTTGGTGCCGGTCAACCCGAGGTTGTCGCGCAGCACCCAGAGCACCGGCGTCGACGGATCGGCGTCGATCTCGGCCGGCCGGTCGTTGATATTCAACGTCACCATCGTGAAGTTCTCCCTTGGACACCTCGTTATCGCCCGCGGACCAAAAACACAATGCGGCGGATCTGAATCAATTAAAGCAGATCCGGTAAAAAGTCGGCATCCGGGAATTTGAGTTTTTTTCCTTTCTTAATAATTTGCGTGATTAATTTAATAAGAATCTCTTTCATCCGGAATGCAAAGTAGTTAATGAAGATGAAAGAGTGTTGAGTTTTGCCAAAAAAATGTCGGCCCCATGGAAAACGTTTGCGAGTCGAGCCTATATTTGACTCGCGATCACTCCGGGAGACACGTGGATCGGACGGCAGGCACCGACCAAACGACAGGCGGGGCAAGGGACGCACGGTTGTTCGACGGCACCGGGCCGGCGTTTGATTGTCGGGCGGGAGGCCCCGTCACTGCAGGATTTCGGCGTGGAGGCCTCGTTGGCCTGTATAGACAGAGGTGCGAGGAAAGCCGCTCGCCGGGGCAATGCCCTGGTTTGATGAAAAACAATCGTTTCTAATTAGTGGAAAATTTACCGGGTGACGAAGGGGGCTTAAAAGTAAAATATGCCGATTCAATAATTCTCGCCGATTGATTCTCGTTTGTTTTTAATCCAGCCATCCGCTTCGGACTGGTGACGGGACGGTGTTTTTCCAAAAAACATCGAATAGCGTATTCCGGTATTTACCTCCGGCATTTTGAATGCGGCGAGGGAATGCCCGGTGTCGTCGATTCTCTTATGGGAAGGTGTGATTATGCGTATGCGCATGGGCTCGAACAAAAAGCGCGCGGAAGCACGTCCGAAACTCCTCGTGCCGACCGGCATGCTGGTCGCGCTGGTCGGCGCCGGGATCGTTCCCGCCGATGCACTGGCCGCCTGCGTCGGAACCACGACCGTCAGTTGTACCGGAGCCACCACCACCTATTCGAACGGCGCGAACAATCTCAACCTGACCGTCGGGTCCGGCGCGACCGTCTCCGTGGTGCCGCTGATCGGCGGCACCGCGCTGTCGCTGACGGGCAGCGGCGTCACGCTGACCAACAACGGCAGGATCGACCCCGCGTTGTCCGGCTTGAGCCTCGTGTCGAACGGCACGGTCGTCGGCAATATCGCGTCGGCGAGCACGGTCAACGTCACGAACGCCAGCACGGGCGTGATGATGGGCTCGACGAGCTCGCTGCTCAACGGGCCCGCGCTGACGGTCTACAACGGTATCGGCGGCACGACGAACATCACGAACGCCGGCACGATCGGAACGACCGGCCTGCTCGGCTTCAGCGCGGGGCCCACCGCGCAGGTCGTGACCACGTCGGGCGGTGCACAGGTCAACTTCACCAACGCGAGCGGCGGCGCGATCAACGGTTCGGTGGTGCTCGCACCCAGCGGGACACCGGGCGCGGGGAACACGTTCACCAACGCCGGCACCGTCACGGGCAACGTGTCGCTGGGCGCGGCGCTCGGCACGTCGAACACGTTCAATGCGCAGACCGGGTCGTCGGTCGGGCTCGGCGTCGATGCGGGCGTGGGCGGCAACAACACGCTGAACCTGCAACTGAACCCGGCCGCCGGCGGTGCGGCGAACGGCGCCATCGCGATCGATACGTTCGGCAATTTCAACAACCTCGCCGTGCAGGGCGGCACGTGGGACATCACCGGCGCATCGACGGCGGGGAACGCGTCGCTGACCGGCGGCACCGCGATCGTCCACGGCGCGGGTGCGCTGGGCACCGGCACGATCGTCGCCGGCGGCGGCACGCTCGAGGCCGGCGCGGCCGGCGTGAATCTGCTCAACAACGTGACGCTGAACGGCAGCCTGACGGTGGACGGTGCGAACGGGCTTGCATTGTCGGGCTCGATCGGCGGCGTCGGCATGCTGAACGCGCATGGCACCGGCACGCTGGCATTGAACGGCGTCAATACATTCGTCGGCGGAACGAATCTGACGGGCGGCGGCGGGCTGCTCGTCGGCACGAGCGACGCGCTCGGCGGCGGCGCGCTGAACGTGTCGGGCGCGGGCGGCACGCTCGGCACGAGCGTCGGCGGCACGCTGCTCGGCAACGCGGTCAATATCGATACCGGCGTCACGCTGGGCCTGAACGGCTCGGCCGGTCTCGGGCTGAGCGGCGCGATCGCCGGCAACGGCGGGCTGGCGCAAACCGGCCCGGGCATCACGACGCTGCTCGGCCCGAACACGTTCGCGGGCGGCACGACGCTGAGCGGCGGCGGGATCGTCGCCGGCACGGGCGCGGCGCTCGGCACGGGCGCGCTGCACGTGACCGGCACGGGCGGCTCGCTCGCGACGAACGTCGGCGGCACGGTGCTCGGCAATGCGGTCAATCTCGATGCAGGCGCCACGCTCGGCCTGAACGGGGCGAACGGCCTGAGTCTCGGCGGCACGATCGCCGGTAACGGCGGCCTTGCGCAAAGCGGCACGGGCACGACGACGCTGCTCGGCGCGAACACGTTCTCGGGCGGCACGGCGCTGAGCGGTGGCGGGTTGATCGCCGGCAATGGCGCGGCGCTCGGCACAGGCGCGCTGAACGTATCCGGGACGGGCGGCACGCTCGCCACGAACGTCGGCGGCACCGTGCTCGGCAATGCGGTGAATCTTGGCGCGGGCGCGACGCTCGGCCTGAACGGCGCGGTCGACCTGAGCCTCGGCGGCGTGATCGGCGGGAGTGGCCAACTGGCGCAAACCGGTGCCGGCACGACCACGCTGCTCGGGACGAACACCTTCACGGGCGGCACGACGCTGAGCGGCGGCGGCCTCGTCGCCGGCAACGGCGCGGCGCTCGGCACGGGCGCGCTGAACGTATCCGGCACGGGCGGCACGCTCGCGACGAACGTCGGCGGCACCGTGCTCGGCAATGCGGTCAACCTGGGCGCGGGCGCGACGCTCGGCCTGAACGGCGCAGCCGATCTCGGCCTGAGCGGCGCGATCTCGGGCGCGGGCAGCCTGGCGCTCGGCGGCACCGGCGCCACGACGCTGTCCGGCGCGAACACGTTCACGGGCGGCGCGAGCCTGACGGGCGGCGGCAGCCTGATCGTCGAAGGCGGCAGTGCGCTCGGTATCGGCGGCGCGTTGAACGTGAGCGGCCTCGGCGGTTCGCTGAGCGCGGATCTGGCCGCCGGCGCGGCACTCGCGAACGGCATCAACCTGAACGGCGCATCGCTGACGCTGAACGGCGCGAACGACCTCGGCCTGAGCGGCGCGATCGGCGGCACCGGCGGTCTCGTGCTGAGCGGCACGGGGACGACGACGCTGTCCGGCGCGAACACCTTCGGCGGCGGCACGACGCTGAGCGCCGGCACGCTGCTCGCCGGCAGCAATACGGCGCTCGGCAGCGGCGCGCTGAACGTCGCCGGTACGGGCGGTGCGCTCGGCGCGAGCGTGAACGGCACCGCGCTGGGCAACGCGGTGAATCTCGGCGCAGGCGCGACGCTCGCGTTGACCGGCGCGAACGATCTGGGCCTGAACGGCGTGATCGCCGGGAGTGGCGGTCTCGCGCAAATCGGCTCGGGCATCACGACGTTGAGCGGCGCGAACACGTTCTCGGGCGGCACGACGCTGAGCGGCGGCGGACTCCTCGCCGGCAACGGCGCCGCACTGGGCACGGGGGCGTTGAACGTGACGGGCACGGGCGGCTCGCTCGGCACGACCGTCGGCGGCACCGTGCTCGGCAACGCGATCCAGCTCGGCGCGGGCGCGGCGCTGACGGTTGGCGGCCCGAACGATCTCGGCCTGAGCGGGCTCATCTCCGGTGCCGGCGGCCTGTCCGTGAACGGCCCGGGCACGACGACGCTCACCGCGGCCGAGACGTTCACCGGCGGCACCACGATCGGCAGCGGCACGCTCGCGATCGGCGCGGGCGGCAGCCTCGCCGCGTCGAGCCCCGTCAACCTGACGGGCGCCGGTGCGCACTTCAACATCGGCGGCGCGACCACGCCGCAGTCGATCGGCACGCTGTCGGGTGTCGCGGGTTCGACGATCGATCTCGGGGCGAACAACCTGACGCTGGCCGGCAGCGGCAGCGGCGTCTTCGCGGGCGACATCGGCGGGGCGGGCGGGCTGACGCTTGCCGGCACCGGCTCGCAGGCGCTCACCGGCAACAACACGTATGCGGGCGGCACCGCGCTGACGGGCGGCAGCCTGGTGGTCGGAAGCGGGACTGCGCTCGGTCTCGGCGCACTCGACGTCAACGGCTCGGCTTCGCTCGGCGCGAGCGTGCCCGGCGTGACGCTCGGCAACGCGGTGAACCTCGGCACCGGCGTCACGCTGGGGCTGAACGGCGCGAACGATCTCGGCCTGAGCGGCACGATCGCCGGGAACGGCGGCCTCGCGCAAACCGGCACGGGCACGACGACGCTGCTCGGCGCGAACACGTTCTCGGGCGGCACCACGCTCACCGGCGGCGGGCTGATCGCCGGCAACGGCGCGGCGCTCGGCACGGGCGCGCTGACGGTCGCGGGCACGGGCGGCACGCTCGCCACGAACGTCGCCGGTACCTTGCTCGGCAACGCGGTGAATCTCGGCGCGGGCGCGACGCTCGGCCTGAACGGCGCGGCCGACCTGAGCCTGGGCGGCGTGATCGCCGGCGACGGCGGGCTCGCGCAAACCGGAAGCGGCACGACGACGCTGCTCGGCGCGAACACGTTCACCGGCGGCACGACGCTGAGCGGCGGCGGGCTCATCGCCGGCAACGGCAGCGCACTCGGTTCCGGCGCGCTGAACGTGACGGGCGCGGGCGGTTCGCTCGGCACGAGCGTCGGCGGCACGGTGCTCGGCAACGCGGTGAATCTGGGCGCGGGCGCGACGCTGACGGTGGGCGGTGCGAACAATCTGGGCCTCGGCGGCGCGATTTCGGGCGGCGGCAATCTGTCGGTGACCGGCCCGTCGATCACGACGCTCACGGGCGCGGGCAGCTACACCGGCAACACGACGATCGGCAACGGCAGCACGCTCGCGGTCGGCGCGGGCGGCGCGCTGTCGGGCGGCAGTGTGTTCGATCTGGCCGGCGCGGGCGCGACGCTCGACCTGAGCGCGGCCACGTCGCCGCAGACGACGGGCGGGCTGGTCGGCGCGGCCGGCTCGGCGGTGAATCTCGGCGGCAACACCCTGACGCTCGGCGGTTCCGGCAACGGCACGTTCGGCGGCACGATCGGCGGTGCCGGCGGGCTGACGATGGCCGGCACCGGCACGGAGACGCTGACCGGCGCGAACACGTACGGCGGCGGCACGACGATCAACAGCGGCACGCTCGCGATCGGCGCGGGCGGCAGCCTGGCCGCGGGCGGCGCAGTGAATCTGGGCGGCGCCGGCGCAACCTTCGACCTGAGCGGCGCAGGGCTGCCGCAGGCGATCGGCGCGCTGTCGGGCGTAGCCGGTTCGACGGTGAATCTCGGCGGCAACGGCCTGACGCTGGGCGGCGCCGGCAGCGGCACGTTCGGCGGCACGATCGCGGGGGCAGGCGGCAGCCTGACGCTGTCGGGCACGGGCAGCGAAACGCTGACCGGCATCAACACGTACACGGGCGGCACGAACCTGACGGGCGGCGGCACGCTGGTCGCCGGCAACGGCGCGGCGCTCGGTACCGGCGCGTTGAACCTCGCCGGCGCAGGCGGCACGCTGGCCGCGAGCGTCGCCGGCACGACGCTGAACAATGCCGTCAATCTCGGCACGGGTTCGGCGCTGACGCTCGGCGGCACGAACGACCTGGGCCTCGGCGGCATCATCGTCGGCGGCGGCAGCCTCGCGCAAACCGGCAGCGGCACGACCACGCTCACCGGCGCGAACCTCTACACGGGCGGCACGACGCTCGGTGCCGGCGGCTTGTCGGTCGGCAACAACACGGCGCTCGGCACGGGTTCGCTCAACGTCACCGGCAGCGGTGGCGCGCTCAGCGCAAGCACGGCGAACCTGCTGCTGGCGAACGCCGTCGATCTGGGCATCGGTTCGACGCTGAATCTCGGTGGCGCGTTCGACTTCGGCCTGGGCGGCACGATCTCCGGCGCAGGCGGCGTCGTGCAGTCCGGCTCGGGCACGACCACGCTCGGCGGCGCGAACACCTACGGCGGCGGGACGACGTTGAGCAGCGGCGGACTGAGCGTGGGCAGCAATACGGCGCTCGGGTCCGGCGCGTTGAACGTGACCGGCAACGGCACGCTGAGCGCGAGCGTAAACGGCACGACGCTCGGCAACGCGGTCACGCTCGGCGCGGGCGCGACGCTCGGGCTGAACGGCGCGAACGATCTCGGCCTGAGCGGCACGATTTCCGGAGGCGGCGCGCTTGCGCAGACCGGCGCGGGCACCACGACGCTCGGCGGCACGAACACGTACGGCGGCGGCACGACGCTGAGCGGCGGCGGGCTCATTGCAGGCAACGGCAGCGCACTCGGTTCCGGCGCGCTGAACGTGACGGGCGCGGGCGGCTCGCTCGGCACGAGCGTCGGCGGCACGACGCTTGGCAATGCGGTGAATCTCGGCGCGGGGGCGACGCTGACCGTTGGGGGGGCGAACGATCTCGGGCTCGGCGGCGGGATCTCGGGCAGCGGCGGCCTGTCGGTCAGCGGCCCGTCGACGACCACGCTCACCGGCGTGAACACCTATACCGGCAACACGACGATCGGCGGCGGCAGCACGCTGGCGGTCGGCGCGGGCGGCAGCCTGTCGGCAGGCAGCGCGCTCGATCTCGCGGGCACGGGCGCGGCGCTCGACATCAGCGCGGCGACCACGCCGCAAACGAGCGGGATGCTGTCCGGCGTGGCGGGCACGAACGTGAATCTCGGCGGCAACACGCTGACGCTGGCCGGTACCGGCAACGGTAACTATGCAGGCACGATCGGCGGCACTGGCGGGTTGACGATGGCAGGCACCGGCACGGAAACGCTGACCGGCACCAACACGTACACGGGCGCGACGACGATCAACAGCGGCACGCTCGCGATCGGCGCGGGCGGCGGCCTGTCCGCGAGCAGCCCGGTAAATCTGGCCGGTGCGGGCGCAACCTTCGACGTCAGCGGCGCGACCACGCCGCAGACGACGGGCACGCTGTCGGGTGTCGCGGGTTCGACGGTGAACCTCGGCGGCAACAACCTGACGCTCGGCGGCGCGGGCAACGGCACGTATGGCGGCACGATCGCGGGTGCGGGCGGCAGCCTGACGCTGTCGGGCACCGGCACCGAAACGCTGACGGGCAACAACACGTACACGGGCGGCACGACCCTGAACGGCGGCGGCACGTTGATCGCGGGCAGCGGTTCGGCGCTCGGCACGGGCGCGCTGAACACGAGCGGCGCAGGCGGCACGCTCGGCACCAGCGTGGCCGGCACGACGCTCGGCAACGCGGTGAATCTCGGCGCGGGGTCGACACTGACGGTTGGCGGTGCGAACAATCTCGGCCTCGGCGGCGCGATCAGCGGCAGCGGCAATCTCGCGGTGAACGGCCCGTCGACGACGACGCTCACCGGCGCCAGCTCGTACACCGGCAACACGACGATTGGCGGCGGCAGCACACTGGCGGTCGGCGCGGGCGGCAGCCTGTCATCGGGCAGTGCGATCGATCTGGCCGGCGCGGGCTCGACGCTGGACGTGAGCGCGGCCACGTCGCCGCAGACGACCGGCACGCTGTCGGGCGCGGCGGGTTCGGCGGTGAACCTCGGCGGCAACACGCTGACGCTCGGCGGGTCGGGCAACGGCACGTTCGGCGGAACGGTCGGCGGCACGGGCGGGTTGACGCTGTCCGGCACCGGCACCGAAACGCTGACGGGGACCAACACGTACACCGGCGCGACGACGATCAACAGCGGCACGCTCGCGATCGGCGCGGGCGGCAGCCTGTCCGCGAGCAGCCCGGTGAACCTGACCGGTACGGGCGCAACCTTCGACGTCAGCGGCGCGACCACGCCGCAGACCACGGGCACGCTGTCGGGCGTGGCCGGTTCGACGGTGAACCTCGGCGGCAACAACCTGACGCTCGGCGGCACGGGCAACGGCACGTATGGCGGCACGATCGCCGGCGCGGGCGGCAGCCTCACGTTGTCGGGCACCGGCACCGAGACGTTGACCGGCAACAACACGTACACGGGCGGCACGACGCTGAGCGGCGGCGGCACGTTGATCGCGGGCAGCGGCTCGGCGCTCGGCACCGGTGCGCTGAACACGACCGGTGCAGGCGGCACGCTGGCCGCGAGCACGCCGGGCACGACGCTCGGCAACGCGGTGAATCTCGGCGCGGGGTCGACGCTGACGGTCGGCGGTGCGAACGATCTCGGCCTCGGCGGCGCGATCTCGGGCGGCGGCAACCTCGCGGTGAACGGTCCGTCGACGACGACGCTGTCGGGCGCGAACACCTACACCGGCAGCACGACGATCGGCGGCGGCAGCACGCTGGCGGTCGGCGCGGGCGGCAGCCTGTCGTCGGGCAGCGCGATCGACCTGTCCGGCACCGGCGCCACGCTCGACCTGAGCGCGGCCACGTCGCCGCAGACGAGCGGCGCGCTGTCCGGCGGCACGGGCACGAACGTCAACCTGGGCGGCAATACGTTGACGCTCGGCGGCGCAGGCAGCGGCACGTATGGCGGCGTGATCGGCGGCACGGGCGGGTTGACGCTGTCGGGCACCGGCACCGAAACGCTGACGGGCAACAACACGTACACCGGCGCGACCACGATCAACAGCGGCACGCTCGCGATCGGCGGCAACGGCAGCCTGTCGTCGAGCAGCCCGGTCAGCCTGACGGCGGCCGGCGCGACGCTCGACCTGAGCGGCGCCGCCTCGCCGCAATCGACCGGCGCGATCTCGGGCGTGGCCGGCTCGACGGTGAACCTGGGCAACAACAACCTGACGCTTGGCGGGTCGGCCAGCGGCACCTACGCGGGCAACATCGCCGGCACCGGTGGCGTGACGATGTCGGGTACCGGCACCGAAACGCTGACGGGCAGCAATACGTACACCGGCGCGACCACGATCAACAGCGGCACGCTGGCGATCGGCGCGGGCGGCAGCCTGTCGGGGACGACGCCGGTGAGCCTGACGGGTGCGGGCGCAACCTTCGATCTGAGCGGCGCGACCACGCCGCAGACGACGGGCACGCTGTCGGGTGTCGCCGGTTCGACGGTGAACCTCGGCGGCAACAACCTGACGCTCGGCGGTTCGGGTAGTGGTACTTACGACGGCACGATCGCGGGTGCGGGCGGCAGCCTGACACTGGGCGGCACGGGCACCGAGACGCTGAACGGGACGAACACGTATACGGGCGGCACGAGCCTGACGGGCGGCGGCACGCTGATCGCGGGCAACGGTTCGGCGCTTGGCTCGGGCGCGCTGAACACGAGCGGCGCGGGCGGCACGCTCGGCACGAGCGTGGCCGGCACGACGCTCGGCAACGCGGTGAATCTTGGCGCGGGTTCGACGCTGACGGTGGGCGGCGCCAACAACCTCGGCCTGAGCGGCCCGATCTCCGGTGGCGGCAACCTGGCGGTGAGCGGCCCGTCGACGACGACCCTCAGCGGCGCCAGCTCGTACACCGGCAACACGACGATCGGCAACGGCAGCACGCTGGCGGTTGGCGCGAGCGGCAGCCTGTCGGGCGGCAGTGCGGTCGATCTGGCCGGTGCAGGGGCGACGCTCGATCTGAGCGCCGCCACGACGCCGCAGTCGACTGGCGCGTTGTCGGGCGTAGCGGGCTCGACGGTGAACCTCGGCGGCAATGCACTGACGCTCGGCGGTTCCGCCAACGGGACGTTCGGCGGCACGATCGCCGGCACGGGCGGCAGCCTGACGCTGTCGGGCACGGGCACCGAAACGCTGAACGGGACGAACACGTACACGGGCGGCACGACCCTGAGCGGCGGCGGCACGCTGCTCGCGGGCAACGGTTCGGCGCTCGGCACGGGCGCGCTGACTACGACCGGCGCAGGCGGTTCGCTCGGCACGAGCGTGGCCGGCACGACGCTGACCAACGCGATCGGTCTCGGCGCGGGGTCGACGCTGACGGTGGGCGGTGCGAACAATCTGGGCCTGGGCGGCGCGATCGTCGGCAGCGGCAATCTCGCGGTGAACGGTCCGTCGACGACGACGCTGACCGGCGCCAGCTCGTACACCGGCAACACGACGATCGGCAACGGCAGCACGCTGGCGGTCGGCGCGGGCGGCAGCCTATCGGCGGGCAGCGCGGTCGATCTGTCGGGTACGGGCGCCACGCTGGACTTGAGCGCCGCGACGACGCCGCAGACCACGGGCGTAGTGTCGGGCGTGTCGGGTTCGACCGTGAACCTGGGCAGCAACACGCTGACGCTGGGCGGCGCCGGTAACGGCACGTACGGCGGCACCGTCGCCGGCACGGGCGGGTTGACGCTGTCGGGCAGCGGCACGCAGACGCTGACGGGCACCAACACGTACACCGGCGCGACGACGATCAACAGCGGCACGCTGGCGATCGGCGCGGGCGGCAGCCTGTCCGGCAGCAGCCCGCTGAACCTGGCCGGTGCGGGCGCAACCTTCGACGTCAGCGGTGCGACGACGCCGCAAACGACGACCGCGTTGTCGGGTGTCGCCGGTTCGACGGTGAACCTCGGCGGCAACACCCTGACGCTCGGCGGGTCGGGCAGCGGCACGTACGGCGGCACGATCGCCGGCACGGGCGGCAGCCTCACGTTGTCGGGCACGGGCACCGAAACGCTGACCGGCGCGAACACGTATTCGGGCGGCACGAACCTCACCGGTGGCGGCACGCTGGTCGCGGGGAATAACACGGCGCTCGGTACCGGCGTGCTGAATGCGAGCGGTGCGGGCGGCACGCTGGCTGCCGGCACGCCGGGCACGACGTTGAACAACACGGTGAACCTCGGTACGGGATCGACGCTGACGGTCGGCGGCGCGAACAACCTCGGCCTGGGCGGCGCGATCTCGGGTGGCGGCACGCTCGCGGTCAACGGTCCGGCGACGACGACGCTGTCGGGTGCCAACACCTACACCGGTGGCACGAACGTCACCGGCGGCGGCACGCTGGTCGCCGGCACGCCGACCGCACTCGGCAGCGGCACGCTGAGCGTCGGCGGCAACGGCGGCACGCTCGGCACCAGCGTCGCGGGCACGACGCTCGGCAACGCGGTGAATCTTGGCGCGGGTTCGACGCTGACGGTGGGCGGCGCCAACAACCTCGGCCTGAGCGGCCCGATCTCCGGTGGCGGCAACCTGGCGGTGAGCGGCCCGTCGACGACGACCCTCAGCGGCGCGAACGCGTACACGGGCGGCACGACGATCGGCAACGGCAGCACGCTGGCGGTCGCCGGCAGCGGCGGCCTGTCGGCGGGCAGCGCGCTGACGTTGGCCGGCAACGGCGCGACGCTCGATGTCAGCGCGGCCACGACACCGCAGACGGCGAGCGCGCTGTCGGGCGCCGCCGGTTCGACCGTGAATCTCGGCGGCAATACGCTGACCGTGGCCGGTCCGACGGGCGGTTCGTTCGGCGGCACGATCGCCGGCACCGGCGGCTTCGCGGTGCAGGGCGGCGGCACGCAGACGCTGACGGGCGCCAACACGTACACCGGCGGCACGACGATCGGCAGCGGCAGCATGCTCGCGCTTGCCGGCGCAGGCAGCCTCGCGTCGACGAGCCCGGTGATTCTCGCGGGCAGCGGCGCGACGCTGGACCTCACGGGTTCGGCCGCACCGCAGTCGATCGGCACGCTGTCGGGCACGACGGGTTCGAACGTGAACCTCGGCGCGACGCCGCTGACCGTCAATACCGCCGGCACCAGCTCGTTCGCGGGCACGCTGTCGGGTACCGGCCCGCTGACGCTGGCCGGCACGGGTGCACAGGTGCTGAGCGGGACCAACACGCTGTCCGGGCCGACCACCGTGACGGGCGGCACGCTCGCGGTCACCGGTTCGCTGGCCAGCTCGCCGGTGACCGTCGGCAGCGGCGCGACCGTCACCGGGACGGGCACGATCGGCGGCCTGGTCGTGTCGGGCGGCGGCACCGCATCGGTCCTCCAGCTCGGGCAGCCGCTGAAGGTCGCGGGCAACGCGACCTTCCAGCCGGGCTCGACGCTGCAGGTCGGCGCCACGCCGCAACAGAGCGGCGGTCTCGACGTGACCGGCTCCGCCACGCTCAACGGTGGATCGGTACAGGTCGTCGCGGCCACCGGGCAATACCAGCCGGGCAAGCTCTACACCATCGTGAATGCCGGTGCGGGCGTGCAAGGGCAGTTCAGCGCGGTGAACTCGACGTATGCGTTCCTCACGCCGACGCTCACGTACAACCCGGCGCAGGTGCTGATGTCGCTGACGCCGAACGGTACGCCGTTCTCGTCGGTCGCGACGACACCCGACGGGCAAGCGGTGGCGGGTGCGGTCGGCACGCTCGGCGCCGGCAACCCGCTGTTCGACACGGTGCTGACGTCGGATGCGCCGACCGCGAACCGCGCGTTCACGCAACTGGCCGGCGATCTGTATCCGAGTACGCGCAGCGTGCTGTTGTCGGATAGCCGCTACGTGCGTGATGCGGTGCTCGATCGTGCGCGGCTCGGTTCGCAGCCGGGCGGGGCGCTGTGCGGATGCGAGGCACCGGTGTCGGCGGACGATCATTCGGCGGCGCTCGACCGGCGCATGGCCGCGGAGAACGGCTGCACGCCGGCCAAGTCGTACAAGCCCGCGGTGTGGGGCCGGCTGTACGGTTCGCATAGCCGGTTCGACGGCGACGGCGTCGCGTCGATCGATCGCAACCTGTATGGCTTCGTCGTCGGCACGGATGCGGAAGTCAGCAGCCACTGGCGCGTCGGTATTGCGGGCGGTGCGTCGCGCAGCCAGCTCAATACTGACCAGAACGAGTCGGCGAAGGTCAACGGCGAGACGATCGCGCTGTACGCGAGCGGCCGGTACAACGCGTGGAACGTGCGCGGTGGCGTGTCGCAGTCGTGGTACCGCGTGCATAGCGAGCGCAATCCGTCGTTCGGCAGCTTCTCCGATCACGATACCGCCAGCTACGACGCGAACGCGACGCAGGTGTTCACCGAGATCGGCTACTCGACGGCGTTCCGTAACGTCGCGCTCGAACCGTTCGTCGGGCTCGCGTACGCCAGCCTGCACACCGACGGCTTCAAGGAGAACGGCGGCGCGGCGGCGCTGCAGGGCGATTCCGATACGACGGGCCTCGGCTTCTCGACACTCGGCGTGCGGGCCTCGACCGACGTCGCGGTCACGACGAAGGGCAAGGTCACGGCGTTCGGCACCGTCGGCTGGCGGCACGCGTTCGGCAATACGCAGCCGGCGTCGAGGCTGTCGTTCGCGAGCGGCGGCTCGCCGTTCAGCGTCACCGGCGTGCCGGTCGCGCGTGATGCCGCGGTGCTCGAGGTCGGTGTCGATGCGGCCATCACGAAGAACCTGTCGCTCGGGCTGTCTTACAGCGGCCAGATCGGCGGCAGCATCAGCGACCACGCGCTGTACGGCAATCTGTTGTGGAAGTTCTGAGGGGAGGGGCGGCGGCCGCTTGCGATGGAATCGTCGTGAGCGGCCGATCGTTTGACGATCGTTCGATGATCGTCAGATTGTTGATTCGTTTTGCAGAAGTTTCGTGATGCAGATCGATTCTCATGAAGTGCGTCACGCGGTGTCCGGTATCCCGTTGTATCGGCGTGTTTAGACCTGTTTCAACGCTTTGCCATATCGGGCAATCCGCGAACGATTCGCGCCCCCTTCGCGGCGGCAGGGTCCACGCGTCATCGCTCGAGCTGTTCCGCGGTTGTCCAACCGAAATGAGGTTTCTCATGAAAACGAAAGCGAAAGCGAACGTGAAATTGACAGGCATTGCCTTGTCGGTCGCGGCTTTGTTCAGCCTGGCCGCCTCGGTGTCCCAGGCGGGGGTGCTGGCTTCCCCGCTGGGAAGTGTCAGCAAATCCGACGGCGTGATCGTCGCAGGCGGATCTCCCGCGCCCGGGGAACTCGTCGGCACCGTGGCGGGATGGGGGAACGGGGTGGTGACGG
>NZ_JACCQA010000037.1:0-74711 GCF_015712215.1 Burkholderia sp. 9779_493 | reverse complement strand
GGAGGGCGGGCGATCGTCGAATAGCGATCGCACGAAAGGAAGACTGTCGAAGTGAACGCGGAAGCGTCGGGGAACCGCCGCGGGAAACAGCAGCACCAGCAGCACGAACGATGCGAGCGCGGTGAACAGCGCGGCGCCGAATGCGCACAGGCTGTCGCCGTTACCGGAAGACGCCGCCTTGTCGGCGTGCGCGTCATGCTTCAGTGCATCGACGAGCGCCAGCGCGTCGTTGGCCGGCGTGATCGGCGCGCTCGCGTCGAAGCGGTCGGCCAGCGCGGCGGCGGTGACGATCAGCGGGCCCTGGCCTGAACACAGCACCACCGAGCCCGCATCCGGACCGTCCGGATCGAGCATCACGGCGCCCGACATCAGCGCGCGGGACAGCAGCGTCACGAGGAGGATTCCCCACAGCCACTGTCGCGCGACGCCTGGCCGGAGCAGGAAGCGGCGAAGTGCGTTCATGGCGCGCGATTGTACCTCCGTTTGCGTGGAGGGGCAGGCGGGCCGTGCGTGTGCGGGGTGGATCGAGGTGGGTCGGGTTGCGTCAGGCGGGACCGGAATCCACACCCGATTCGTCTTCTTCGGTTGCGTCGTCGGCTGGCAGACCGGGGAGGTCGGCCGGCGACAGTCGCCTCATCGCGCGTTCGGTGTCGTTCGGGTCGAGGTGTTTCCGTGCGTTGCGCCCGTATTGCTTCACGAAGAGGCCGGGATCGCCGGCCAGCCGGGATGTCCGGTTTCCGATGCGCATGCGGCGAGGTTATCCGGCATGCGAGCGCATCGCGGACGGCCGGCGCCGGCACGACGGCCGTGTGCGGCACGCGCTCCGTTGCGCCGGCTCACACCGGATACGCATCGTCGACCTTGAGGTTCGCGAGCCGGAACAGCGTGCGCAGCGTCTGCGGATGAATGTCGCGGTGCGCGGCGAGCGACGTCAGCATGAAATCGAGCACCTTCGCGTAGCGCAGCAGCACGAGGCAGCGCGCGAGATCGGGCGTGCGGCCGCGCATGTCTTCGGCGAGCGTGACCATTTGCGTCGACAGCGTGCGCGCCATCTCGAGTTCCATCTGCTGTTTCTCGGTCCAGTCGGGCAGCGGCTGTTCGAGCACCTTCGCGAGGAAGAGCTGGAACGACGTATCGGACGAATTGGGCTGCGCATCCATGAAGGGCCTCGTTGCGTGTGCACATCGTACGGGTGTAGCCATTGGGGCGCCCGCGGGTGAATTCATGTCCGCGCGCCAGCGCGGCTTCTGCCCGAACGGAATGCAGATTCCGTACCAGCGCCGCCGGACGATTGTTGAGCAATGTTGAGCCGCGCTCCCGCATCGGTCGGCGAGTCCCGCCGGGACTGGATCGGGCTGGCGATCGAGGAGGGCGTCTACGCGCGCACGGCGGGCGGCGTCGGGCGCCTGCAGCGGCGCGACGAGGTGAAATGCTTCACGGATGTAACGTAACGCAGGTATCCGGCACGTCGCGCGTTTCCGCCGGCGGACGGCCGGCACGGCGCGTGTCGCGCGGTTCGGCCACGCCCGCCGTGCGTCCGCCGACGGGACGCGGCCGCGGGAAACGCGTGCCGCTGGGTCGCGCGAACCGGCGGCGGACGCGCCGGTTGTTTCAAAACAGAGACGGTCCGGCGTGCGGCGATCGGTTGCATGACCACGCAACTGGCCCAGCGATCGGCCGCACAATTGTCCATGGGCAGACGGCGCGGGTTTGCCAACAATCTCCGAACCATCCCCGCGAGGTCCGCCATGAGCGTCCACACCTTCTTCTCGGCCAATCTGCTGCTCGCCTACACGGCCTATTTCATCGGCACGGCCAGCCCCGGGCCGAGCAATCTCGCGATCATGTCGGTCGCCGCGAACCAGGGTCGCAAGGCGGCGCTGGCGTTCGCGCTCGGCGTGATTTCAGGGTCGATGTTCTGGGCGACGGTGGCGGCGCTCGGCGTATCGGCCGCGCTGCTCGCATGGTCGAAGCTGCTGATCGCGATCAAGGTCTTCGGCGGGCTGTACCTGCTGTGGCTCGCGTTCAAGTCGGCGCGCACGGCGCTGGCGGGGCCGCCGGCGGCATCGGCGAACGCGGCGCGCGAGCAGCGGCTGTCGCGCTTCTACGTGCGCGGCGCGATGCTGCACCTGACCAATCCGAAGGCGATTCTCGTGTGGGTGTCGATCGTCGCGCTGTCGTCGAACGGCGCGGGCGGCGCGCACGGCGCCGTCGTGCCGGGCTGCCTCGCGATCGGCTGCGCGGTGTTCGGCGGCTATGCGTTGGTGTTTTCGATGGACGGTGCGCGCCGGCTGTACGTGCGCGGCCGGCGTGCGATGGAGGCGTGTCTGGCCGTCGTGTTCGGCGTGGCGGGGGTGCGGCTGCTGGTGACGAACGTGTGAGGTGTCGCGCGCCGGCTGCGCGGGCCGCGAGAGGCGGTCAGCCCGCGCAATCGTCGCGCCGGTGACGGCGTCGTGCGTGCCGTCGATACCGGCGTGGCCGACGTGCCGGTTGACGTGCCCGCATCGGGCCTCGCACCGCCCGCTGCTGCGCGACCCGTGCAACGGCGAGGGCCGCGTCTTTCCGGGTACAGTGTCGGGCAACCCATGAAGGATGCACGAGGTACCGGAAGATGCTGATGGTTCGTCTTTTGCGCTGGTTCGGTGTGCTGGCGGGACTGTGTGCCTGCACTTCGGTGTTTTCCGCCGATCCGGCGACAAGCAATCCGCTGCTGTCCAAAGTACGTCCGTGGTGTATCGGCCGCCTGGTGTTCGATCGGCCGGTTTCGAGCGAGATCTCGAGTCAGCGTTACGCGTACCGCGGGGAGCAACTGCTCACGACGCACGAGGTGCCGCCGGATGCCTACCAGGCCGCCATCGCCGCTCGCGAGCAGGTGATGCGTACCCGGCTGCGTGCGAATCCGGTCGAGATGGATCGGAAAACCCGTCACGCGTGGCTGGAAATGGCCTTTTCCCCCGTACCGGATTCGCGTGTTTTCGTCTTCAACGAGGCGGCGGCGAAATCCGTCACATTGCCGTTCGATACCGAAGGCTATCTGTACGCGAACCGCACGCTCGTCCGCACGACGGGCAGCATCGGCGCCGATGCGCTGGATCGTGTCGAGGGCGTCTATGACGACACGTTCCGGCGCATCCGGATGCGCGACAACTGGGTCGTACCGACCGAACCGGGCTTCTGCTTCGACGGCGGGATCGTGACCGGATCGTCCACCTACCCCGAAGAAGTCAGGCAATCGTTCGCGTTGATGCCGGGCCGACCGGCGCTGCTCGTGATCCAGTCGCGCAATGCCTTCGGCGACGATCGCGAGCAGCCGTTCAGCCGTACGCTGCCCGCGTTGCGCGCGAAATTCGATCGCCTGCCCGGAAGCCATCGTCTCCTGCGCGAGGGGAAACGGTCGATTGCCGGCATGGATGCCGAGGAAGTGCTGTTCGAGCTCCGGGACGGCGCCGTCACGGCTTATCGCTTCTACCTGCTCGCACCGGGCAATCCCGCCACGCTTGCGCAACCGCATACCGCGATCGAGATGCTGCTGGGCGTGGCCGGGCAGAGCGACTTGCCGCCGGCGCAGGCCACCTCGCCGGTCGATGAGGCGCGCGCGCTGCAGGCATGGGACACGCTGCTGAACGGCCTGCACGCGCGACCGGGCGCGATCTGACCGGCGGCGGTGATGCGGGCGACGCGGGCGATGCGTTCGACCGGACGCCCCGCCGCGCCATGCACGGCGGGGGCCCCGCATCGAAGCGGCTTCAGAAAATGAAGCCCGTATTGATGAACTTCGAGTGGTGATCCGACACGATCGAGTCGAGCAGCTGCTTGCTGCCGTCGGTCTGCTTCGCCGCGACCATCGAGCGGATCGAGAACGCGCGCAGCGCGTCGCTCACCGACAGCGTGCCCTCGGCCGAATCCTTGCGTCCGGCGAACGGGAACACGTCGGGCCCGCGCTGGCACTGACAGTTGATGTTCACGCGGCACACCTGGTTCACGAGCGGATCGACGAGCGCGCCGATCTGCGCCGGATCGGAACCGAAGATGCTGACCTGCTGGCCGTGCTCCGACGTCGTCACGTAGTCGAGCGCGGTTTCCACGTCGTCGAACGGCGCGACCGGAATGATCGGCCCGAACTGCTCCTCGCGGTACAGCTTCATTCCTTCGGACACCGGATACACGACGGCCGGGTAGAACAGCGTCTTGCTGAATTCGCCGCCCTGATGGTTGACGACCTGCGCGCCCTTCGCCCTCGCGTCGTCGATCGCGTCCGTCATGTACGCGGTGCGATGCATGCCGGGCAGCGGGGTGATGCTGACGCCTTTTTCCCACGGCATGCCGATCTTCAGCTGTTCGAGCGCGGCGGTGAAGCGCTTCAGGAATTCGTCGACGATCGAGCGATGCACGAGCAGCATCTTCAGCGCGGTACAGCGCTGGCCGTTGAACGACAGCGCGCCGAGCAGGCACTCCTTCACGGTGAGGTCGAGATCGGCGTCGGGCAGCACGATCGCCGCGTTCTTCGCATCGAGACCGAGGATTGCGCGCAGCCGGTGCGACTTCGGGTGCTGCTTCTTCAGGTGATCGGCGACCTTGCTCGAGCCGATCAGCGCGAGCACGTTGATCTTGCCCGATGCGAGCATGTGCGGCACGACCACCGCGCCCGGCGCGTAGATCGTGTTGATCACGCCCTTCGGGAACGCGTCGCGGAACGCTTCCAGCAGCGGCTCGAACAGCAGCGTGCCGTACTGCGGCGGCTTGAACACCACGGTGTTGCCCATCAGCAGCGCGGGGATCAGCGTCGCGAACGTTTCGTTCAGCGGATAGTTGTACGGGCCCATGCACAGCACGACGCCGAGCGGCGTGCGGCGGATCTGGCCGATCGTGCCCTCCGCGATCACGAAGCGCGAGTTCGCGTTGTCGAGCTCCTTCAGCGCGTCGATCGTCTGCGTCATGTACGTGACGGTGCGGTCGAATTCCTTCTGCGAATCGGCAAGGCTCTTGCCGATCTCCCACATGATCAGGTTCACGACGCGTTCGCGCTGCGCGACCATCCGCTTGATGAAATCCTGCATGCACGCGATGCGCTGCTCGACCTTCATCGTCGGCCATTCGCCGCGGCCGGCGTCGTACGCGCGTACCGCGGCGTCGAGCGCCGCGTCGCTTTCCGTTTCGCCCATCACCGGATAGCTGCCGATCTCGACCTGCTCGACGCTGCCGTCCGGCTGCCGCACGCACACGGGCGACAGCACGGTCTTGGTCGCGCCGTCCCACGGTCGCAATTCGCCGTCGACGAGCGACACGCGCTGGTGAATCGGCGAAGCCAGCCGGAATTCGGCGGGGATGTCCTGTAAGGCGGGAAAGAGGTGCTGCAGGGAGGCGGAATCGGGCATGACGGTCTCGTTTGACGGGGGTGTCCGGGAAGGACGGGCGATGCGAATCCTGAGCTGAATGATCCTCGATCCTGAATCGGCATCATGACCTGCACGCGACGGCGCGTCACGCGGGAATGTGGCCGATTCAGCGAATGGAACCAGTTCCATTAAAAAGGAACGCCGTCACGAATGCAACAATGACCGAATCGCGGCAGCGGCATCGTAAGTATTTCGAAAGACTGTTTCCGAATCGCCGGTATAACGGCCTGGGTGCAACCGCAAACGTTTTACTTCGGCCGAATTGAGCGGATAATGGCGCAGCGCGGTGAGGAAAAAAATGCAGTGAACCTGAGAGCAGACGTAGTGAAGAATAGAAGTCGGTCCGCCGCGCTGCCGATACGAGGTCGGCTGCCCGGAGCGCCGGGTCGGGGTTGCCCGGTCCGGCGCGCACCGGACCGTTGAATCCGTCCCGCCAGTCCCGCCAGCTTGGCCGATCCTTCGTGATCCTCTCCAGCTTCTCCGCCGTCGTATCCCGAATCCGCCTTTTACCGATCGTCGCCGCATGACGCGATCGATCCGATGCTTTCGTTTTTATTACGATTCGAGCCGCCCAATCGCTTGAAACAGAAAGGAATTCGTCAGGAATGCAGAGCGCGTCGCGTATTCACGTTGTGGCCAGGCGACACGTTGAAAATTAATTAAAAACACGAATCATTCTCGTTTATTATTTCGCCGCATTACGAGCCGTGACGGGATGTCACGGCTTTTTTCGTGCCGCTTGCGCTGGCCGTTCGCCGTTTTCTTCACCACCTCTACGTTTACGATGAAACTCCACACGAGCGCGTGCCATGCGCTTCTGATCGCCACGTCGCTGGCCGGCGCCCGCACTTCGTTTGCGCAGGCGAGCGATGCCGCGGCGACCCTGCCCGCGATTTCCGTCAACGCGGCCGCCGAGCATGCGTCGTACGACGGCGGCCATTCGCGCGCGGCGACCAAGACCGACATGTCGCTGATGGACGTGCCGCAAACCGTGAACGTCGTGCCGCACGCGGTGATCGAGGATCAGAACGCGACGTCGCTGCAGGATGCGCTGCGCAACGTGCCGGGCGTCGGCTTCTCGGTCGGCGACGGCCAGCGCGACCAGATCACGATCCGCGGCTTCAACAGCATCACGGACCAGTACGTCGACGGCATTCGCGACGACGCGCTGTACTACCGCGACCTGTCGAACGTCGATCGCGTCGAGGTGCTGAAGGGGCCGGCGGCCGTGCTGTACGGGCGCGGCTCGGCGGGCGGCATCGTGAATCGCGTGCTGAAGCGGCCGCAGGCGAACCCGGTGAACGACGTGGGCGTGACGCTCGGCACGCGCGGCGAGCGGCGCGGCGAGTTCGATCTCGGCTGGAACCCGAACGACGCGGCGCGCTTTCGCATCACCGGCGCGGCCGAGAATTCGAACAGCTTCCGCGACCGGTTCCAGCTCAACCGGCAGGCGATCGCGCCGTCCGCGCAGTTCAAGCTCGACCGCGACACGGTGCTGAACGTCGAATTCGACTACCTGCACGACCGCCGCACGTCCGATCAGGGGTTGCCCGCGTATCGCGGCCGGCCGGTCGACGTGCCGATCAACACGTACTACGGGTCGGCCGACGGCGGGAACAGTTCGTACAACGACATCTCCGCGAAAAGCGCGACGGTGTCGCTCGATCACCGCTTCAACGATTCGCTGTCGTTCCACGGCGCGATCCGTGCGTACGACTTCTCGCTCGAGCGGAAGAACTACGTGACGTACGAGCCGATCAAGACCGCCGCGCACCCGGTCGTCACGCTCGATCAGTCGACGCGCCAGCGCACCGATCACGGCATCGACGGGCTGTTCGAACTCACGCAGAAGACCTCGCTGTTCGGCATGCGTCACGAGCTGCTGTACGGGCTGGAGCTGTCGCAGCAGCAGAAGTTCGACACGATCTACAGCGTGACGAAGGTCGCGACCTACGATCTGTTCAATCCGCAGCCGGTCGTCCTGCCCGGCGTGCCGGGCGGCACGCGTGCGAAGACGAACGCGTCGACCGTCGTCGGGCTCGCGGGCGTCTATGCGCAGGACCTGATCTCGCTGACCGAACACTGGAAGGTGCTCGCCGGCCTGCGCTTCGATTACCTGAACCAGATCCGCCACGACTACACGTCGTCGAACGTCAACCTCGACCGCACCGATCATGCATGGAGCCCGCGCGTCGGCCTGATCTACGAACCGCTCGACTGGCTCACGCTGTACGGGTCGTTCAGCCAGTCGTTCTCGCCGCTGGCCGACACGCTGATCAGTTCCGGCGCGTTCTCGAACGGCGCCGCGCTCGCGCCGCAGAAGACCACCGCGTATGAAGTGGGCTCGCGCTTCGACCTCGGCGGCAAGGCGACGGCCAGCGTCGCGCTGTTCGACATGCGCCAGACCAACCAGCAGATCGGCGACCCGGCGAATCCCGGCTATGCGCTGCCGATCGGCACGCAACACGTGCGCGGGATGGAACTCGGCTTCACCGGCGAGATCGCGCCGAAGTGGTCGGTGTATGCGGGTTACGCGTACCTGAACGGCACGGTGGACGGGTCCGCGCAATCGACGGCGGCCGGCCTGACGGTGTCGAGCAACACGCCGGGGCTGATGCCGCGCCACAGCGCGAACCTGTGGCTCAAGCGCGAGCTGCCGTACGGCTTCTATGCGGCGGCCGGCATGCAGTTCCAGTCCGCGCGCTATACGTCGGCGAGCGATCTCGTCACGCTGCCATCGTTCACGGTGTTCAACCTGGGCGCCGGCTATCGCAGCAAGAAGGTCGACGTGACGCTTACGCTCGACAACCTGTTCGATCGACGCTACTTCATCGCCGCGCACGGCAACGCGGACCTGTACAACATGCCCGGCGATCCGCGTACGCTGACCGCCACGGTGAAGTGGCACATGTAACGCACGCGGTGCGCGACAATGCGGGTCTTCGTCACGACGACCTGCACCCGACTGCCCATGAGCCGCCACGCGCTTGATGCGTCCAGCATGACCGCCCGCGCCCGCGCGCTGCTTTTATCGTTGCTGGCGTGCGGCCCGGTCGCTGCCGGCGCGCAGACCATTCCCGCGGATGCCGAGCCGGGTTGCCATGCCGTGCATGTCGACCGGACGATCACGCTGTCGGGGCGTTACGCGCTCGACTACGGCGACGAATCGATCGGGCCGGACGTGGGGTTCGTAGAGGACGACGCGTCGGCGCGGCACTTGCCTGATCGCTCGCAGCGCGCAGGCGTGATCGTTTTCACGAACCAGCCCGACGCGCGGCGCCGGCTGCGGCTGCCCGCCGCGCAGCCGCGCGGCGTGTGCC
Source organism: Burkholderia sp. 9779_493 (assembly GCF_015712215.1). NCBI lineage: Bacteria > Pseudomonadati > Pseudomonadota > Betaproteobacteria > Burkholderiales > Burkholderiaceae > Burkholderia > Burkholderia sp. 9779_493. The sequence continues at coordinate 65,995 of NZ_JACCQA010000037.1, read as the reverse complement.
GGTTCGACGGGCGCGCGACGCTCGTGATCCGCGATCTGGAGACCGCGTGCCCGGGGCTGGAAACGCCCGATCGTGCGCGGCTGGTGAAGGTCGTGTCAGCCGACGCGCCGACGCGGCACGCATGCGGCGCCACCGCGCGGTGACGCCGGCGCGGCAGCGCCGTTACTCGACGTCTTCGTCATCCTCTTCATCGGCGTCTCGCGCGTCGCGTTCCGGCGCCGCATACGCGCTCGCCTGTTCGAGCAGCCAGCCGCGGAACGATTCCAGCGGCTTGCTGTGGCTGAACTCCGTCGGATACACGAGGTAGTACGCCGAATCGCCGACGGTTGCCGCATCGCACGGCACGACGAGCCCGAGTTGCTGCAACTGTTCCTCGACGAAAAACTTCGGCACGAGCGCGACGCCGAGCCCGGCCGCGGCCGCGCTGATCAGCATCGTATGCAGCTCGTAGCGCACGCCCTGCATCGTGCGGATGTCCTCGACGCCGTGCGTCTCGAACCACTGCGCCCACGCGCCGGGGCGCGTCGTCGAGTGCAGCAGCGGGTACGCGAGCAGATCCTCGACGCGCTCGACCGGCCCGTTCAGCAGCGCGGGCGAGCAAATCGGCACGACTTCCTCGCCGAACAGATAGTCGGACGACGTGCCGGGCCAGGTCGGCTTGCCGTAGTGGATCGCGGCTTCGAAGTGCGTGTCCTCGAACGAGAACAGGTCGGTGCGGCTGCCCATGTTCACGCGCACGTCGGGCGTGCGGTCGTAGAAGCTCTTGATGCGCGGGATCAGCCAGTGCGACGCGAAGGTCGGCAGCACCGCGAGTTCCAGGTAGCCGCCGCCGCTGCCGTGCGCGATGATCGACAGCGTGTCGCGGTCGAGCGCTTCCAGCGCGCGCCGCACCTGCGTGCCGTACAGTTTGCCGGCGCGCGTCAGCACGACGCGCTGCTTCACGCGCGCGAACAGCCGCACGCCGAGGCTCGCCTCCAGCGTCGCGATCTGCCGCGACACCGCGCTTTCGGTCAGGAACAGCTCCTTGGCCGCGTGCGTGAAGCTCTCGTGGCGGGCGGCGGCTTCGAAAGCCACGAGCGCGCCCATGTTGGGGATCTTGAATTTGCGCATGATGCTCGATTCATCTGACGAACGGACCCGCACGCCGCTGGGGTGAAGCGCCCGCGACGAGCGGCTGATAATTCCAAAAACTCATCACATATCAATTTAATCTCGCTTTACGCCCCGCTGCAACCCTTTGAATAATGCTTCCCGTGCAAGGTCAGGCGCCCGCGGGGCGGCCGGCCGACGAGTTGCCGGCACGTTTGCCGGCGGGTCCCCCGAGACGAGAATCCTGATGCGCAATCCGAATATCGACAGCTTGCTGACGAAGCTGCTGGGACAGGCGAAGACCGACGCCCTGTTCTCGACCCTGAACATGCCGGCCATCCTCGAAGAATGGGAAGACGGCGTCGTGACGCGCGCGGAAATCGCGCAGGCGATGAACATGGCGCTGTTCGAAGGGCTGCTCGAGCGTTCGGCGAACGGCCGCGCGTACACGGCCGAGGCGATCGAAAACGGCGGCTCGGTCTATTTCGATCACGGCGCGCTGCGCACGGTGCGCTGGCCGCACACGGGCGCGCTGCCGCCGGGCGAGGCGGCGTTCACGCGCATCCTGCGTCCGCTCGGCTTCCGCCTGAACGGCCGTTACCCGCTCGACAAGCTCGGCATGACGGGCCGCGCGTATGCGCATGAAGACGCGCCGGACGAAATCGCACAGTTTTTCGTCAGCGAACTGCATCCGGAGCGCTTCTCGAAGGAATTCCAGCAGGCGGTGACGAACGTCGTCAGTTCGTCGCGCGACCCGCTGTCGCCGGCGGCCGTCGCGCTGCTGTGGGAAGTCGAGCGCGAAGGCTGGCTGTCGCTCGAAGCCGCGCACGCGCTGCTGCCGGAAATCGTCGGCGCGTTCGCGCGCCAGCACGATGTGCCGAACGAGCTCGACTACGAAACGCTGCTGATGGAATCGGCGGAGATGGCGTGGATCGCGACCGAAGGCAATGCGTTCAACCATGCGACCGACCGCGTCGCCGACGTGTTCAAGCTGTCCGACGACGAGAAGGCGAAGGGCCGGCCGATGAAGCCGGAGGTCGAGCGCTCGCGCTCGGGCCGCGTGTTCCAGACGGCCTATCGCGCGGATACCGTCGAGCGCGAATTCCGCACCCGCGACGGCGGCACGGTCAAGCGCAACGTGCCGGGGTCGTTCTACGAATTCATCACGCGCAAGCGCACGTTCGACCAGGCGGCGCGGCGCTGGGTGACCGACCTGCGTTTCGACGCGGGCAATGCGCAGGGCATCTTCAAGATGACGGCGAACGCGGCGAAGTAAGCACGGCGCGTCACGTATCGCGTGCACAAGCAGAAGGGCCGGCGGCTGATTTCAGCCGTCGGCCCGTTTTCATTGACGGGGCGTCGCGTGCGTCAGAAGAGGTGCGTGACCAGAAAAAACAGCACCAGCAGCCCGATCGGTACGCCGAGCAGCCATGCGATCAGATATTTGCCCATGTCGTTGTCCTCCGCGTGGCCGCGACGCGGTGCGCGTCGCGGCGGGGTGAGACGACTGGCGCGTTACAGCTCGCGGTCGAATTCCTTCAACTGCTTCTCGGCTTCGTCGCGGGCGATCCCGTAACGCTCCTGGATCTTGCCGGCCAGATAATCGCGATTGCCTTCCGCGACCTGGAGGTCGTCGTCGGTCAGCTTGCCCCACTTGGCCTTCAGCTTGCCGGTGAGCTGCTTCCACTGGCCCTTGATCTTGTCTTCGTTCATGGTGTGCTCCTTTCGTAAGGGGAGAAAAGTGCGGCGCTCGGCCGCGGGGTAGCTCAGGCCTTCGCCTTCAGGCCGGATGCGTCGACGTGCTTCACGCCCTTGATCGCGCGCGTCACGGCGATGGCCTTCTTCACGGCGACCTTCGTCGGCAGCACGCCCGTGAGCGTGACGACGCCGTCGACCGTCTTCACGCTGATGTCGGTGCTCTTCACGCCGTCGGTGGTTGCGAGCTCACCTTTCACCTTGGTCGTGATCCACGTGTCGGTGACCGGCTGATTCGATTCGCTCGCCATGCCGCTGTCGGCCGACGAGGCCTGGGCGTGCGCGTTCGTGAGCGGGGCGGCGGACAGCAGGAAGGCCGCGCTGACGGCGAGCAGGGTCGAAAGGTGCGAGGTCTTGTTCATTGATGTTCTCCTTCGATTGGCGGGTTGAATCAATCAGTCGGTGAGCACGGCGCGTTCCCGTGCGTTCGTGTGCCTCAGCGGGCGATCGGCGTGTCGTAGCCGGGCTCGCGCGGCGGCATGTCCGGGCGCGGCACGTCGGGCGGCAGCGGTACCGGCGGGTCGGTGCCGGGCGCCGGCTCGGGCGGATTGTCCGGGGCCGGTTCGGGCCGCGTCGGATCGGGTGTCTGATGCAATTTCATCCGGGTGTCCTCCCTCTGCGGTATGAAAGGGCAGCGCATGAGCGCCGATGCAGTACCAGCGTACCGACGCGAACGCGAGCGGACATCGCGCAAATTCACCGGATCGGTTAGTGCGTTTGCACCGGGGGACGGAACAGACCGGCGGGACGGGTACGTGCACCACGACCCGGGCAACGCGGCGCGACAGGCGCGCCGGCCGCACCGCACCATTTGGCGGGGCACCGCACGATCACGGGCGGCATGCGAATGTACTATTCGAGATAGTGCATTCGCGCGTGTCGCGCCGTTGCGCGGCACGCGATCATCGCCGCACGCGCCGGCCGGGGCATGCCGTTGCAACGGGCGCCTGGCCGGCGCTCGGGTTGACCGCTCATGTTGACGACAGGGACAACGATTCGATGAACGAACAAGTAGACGAACAGGCGCTCAAGTCGCATACCGACCGGCGCCAGCTGCACCAGATCATCGCGGGACTCACCGAGGGCGTGATCCTGATCGAGCCGGACCAGCGGATCGTCTGGGCGAACGAGGCCGCGCTCGCGATGCATGGCGTGACCGAGCTGAAGGCGCTCGGCGCGGACGTCACCGAATACCGCGAGCGATTCCGGCTGCGCTACCGGAACAACCATCCGGTGCGCGACGGCCACTATCCGATGGATCGCGTGATCGCCGGAGAGGAGTTCAGCGACGTGACGGTCGAAGTCGAATCGGCCGCCGACGCGTCGGTGAGCTGGGTGCACCGCATCCGCAGCCTGGTGCTGACGAACGCGGCCGGCGAACCCGACTGCCTCGCGCTCGTGCTGCACGACGCGACCGAATGGGCGAGCGCCGAGGAGCGCTTCGAGCGCACCTTCAACGCGAACCCGGCGCCGGCCGTGATCTGCCGGCTCGACGACTTGCGCTACGTGAAGGTCAACCAGGGCTTTCTCGACATGACGGGCCACGCGCGCGACGACGTGCTCGGCCGCTCGGTGTACGAGATCGACGTGCTCGAACAGGCCGAACGGCGCGAGCTCGCGATCGAGCGGCTCGGCGAAGGCGCGACGATTCCGCAGATGGAGGCCGTGCTCAAGCTTGCCGACGGCAGCACCAAGGCGGTGGTCGTCGCCGGACAGCCGATCGACATGAACGGCGAGGCGTGCATGCTGTTCACGTTCATGGATCTCGAGCCGCGCAAGCAGGCCGAGCGCGCGCTGATGCAAAGCGAGGAACGCTTCGCGACGGCCTTCCGGATGGCGCCGGTCGCGATGGCGATCGTCACGGCCGACCGTTTCGAGCTGCTCGACGTGAACGATGGGTTTGCCGCGATGACGGGCCATGCGCAGGCCGACCTCCTTGGTAAATCCGCGGACGAGATCGGGCTGTGGGCCGAACGCGGTGCGTGGTCGCGCATCGAAGGCCGGCTCGCCGACGACGGCCACGTGCGCAACGTGGACGTGCAGATCCGCACGCGCGACGGCGACGTGCGCGATTGCGTCGTGTCGGCCGACCCCGTCGCGATTCACGGACGCGACTGCCTGCTCGTCGCGCTGCTCGACATCAGCGACCGCAAGCGCACGGAGATGGAGCTCGTCTACGCGATCGAGACCGCGATGCAGGATGCGTCGTGGTTCAGCCGTACGCTGATCGAGAAGCTCGCGAACGTGCGGCGCGCGAATGCGCCGGATGCGGGCGCGCAGCTGTCCGACCTGACCGCGCGCGAGCGCGACGTGTTCGACCTGCTGTGCCACGGCCTGGCCGACAAGGAGATCGCCGGCCGCCTCGGGCTCGCGCCGAACACCGTGCGCAATCACGTCGCGACGATCTACGCGAAGCTCGACGTGCACAGCCGCGGCGAGGCGATTGTGTGGGCGCGCGAGCGCGGGATCGTCGGCACGGCCGAACCGAACGGCGCGCGCGGCGACAAGGGCGGCGCGAAGGGCAAGGACTGACCGCGGCGGTACGAATGCACCATGCCGATTGGTGCATCCGCATCTGCCGCCCGCGGCGTCCGATTGCGATCCTGTCCACTCGGCGGTGCGGCGCAGGGGCGCGGCGTCGCCGGCTCTCCCCCAAACCATCGCAGGAGATGACCATGGACAGGAATCGCATCGAAGGCAAGCTCAAACAGGTCAAGGGTTCGGTCAAGGAAGCACTCGGCAAGGTGACGGGCGACCGCGAGACCGAAGCGGAAGGCCTGGCCGAACAGCAGGCCGGCAAGCTTCAGGAGAAGGCCGGCGAGGCGGCCGATGCGGTGCGCAAGCATACGGGCACCGATCGCCACTGAACGATGACGCGGCGCCCGCCACGGGCGTCGCGAAGGCCGGCCGGGCCGGCGTCGCAGCGATGATGCGTGGCCGGCATGACCACGGCCGGCCTTTCTCCACGGGCGCGGCCGCCATTTCCTGCACGAGCACTCCATCCACGGCCCCCGTCGTACGGGCCGCGGATCGGCCATGAACCCGGAACTTGATGACAAATCCTCACAACGTAGTTCCGATATTTCGTTTGCTGCACGGGTATTGGCTACCCACAATCCATTCACCTCTTTCGCGATGAAAGGTTCTTCGGAGACGGAACCGCGGTGATCGGCCGGCCGGTCGGACGCATGCAATGCGCCCCGGGCAGTGCAAGCAGTCACCGGCGCGCAGGAGGTTGCCGACGCGCGTCATTCGCGCGTTGCATCCCGACCCTCAGAAGAAGGACTGCCATGACGTTCCGCATTCGTTCGCTTTCCGGCGCTGCACTGACCGCCGCGCTTCTCGCGTTCCAGACGGGCGCGGCCCATGCGCAGGAGACGATCGTCAAGGTCGGCGTGGCGGGCCCGCTGACCGGCGGCGGCGCCGCCTACGGCAAGGACATCGAGAACGGCGTGCGCATGGCGGTCGACGAAGCGAATGCCGCGCGCACGACGGTCGGCGGCAAGCCGGTGAAATTCGTGATCGCGTCGCAGGACGACCAGAGCGATCCGCGCACCGGCGTGCAGGCCGCGCAGCAGCTCGCCGACGCGCAGGTCGCCGTCGTGATCGGCCACTTCAATTCGGGCACGACGCTGCCCGCGTCGAAGATCTACGCGAAGGCCGGCATTCCGATGATCACGCCGTCGGCGACCAATCCCGACATCACGCGCGCCGGGCTCGACACCGTGTATCGCGTGATCGCGACCGACACGCAGAACGCCGGCAACGCCGGTGCGTATGCGGCGAGCGTGACGAAGGCGAAGCGCATCGCGATCATCGACGATCGCACCGCGTTCGGCCAGGGCGAAGCCGACGAATTCGAGAAGTCGGTGAAGGCGAACGGCGGCACGATCGTCGCGCGCGAATTCACGAACGACAAGGCCGTCGACTTCAGCGCGCAGCTCACGAAGATCAAGAGCACCAATGCCGATCTCGTGTTCTTCGGCGGCCTCGACGCACAGGCCGCGATGCTCGTGAAGCGCATGCGCCAGCTCGGCATCCGCGCGCAGTTCCTCGCGGGCGGCGGCGTGATGAACGCGAACTTCATCCGGCTGGCCGGCAATGCGGCCGAGGGCGCGTCGGTGTGGGAATACGGGCAGCCGCTGTCGCGTCTCGCGAAGGGCAAGCTGTTCGAAACGAAATTCAAGCAGAAGTACGGCGTCGACATGCTCGCGTATGCGCCGTTCGCGTACGACGCGACGTGGATCGCGATCAATGCGATGCAGAAGGCGAACTCGACCAAGCCGGCCGATTTCAACGGCGCGCTGAAGGGCACGCGCTACGACGGCATCACGGGCACGATCGCGTTCACGAACACGGGCGACCTGAAGAACCCGAGCTCGACGCTGTATGAAGTGAAGAACGCCGCGTGGCAGCCCGTCACGACCAAGTCGGCGGACTGAATGCAACCCGCGTGAGCGGGCTTTCGCGGCGATGCCGGACGTGCTGAAATAGCCGGAGCGATCGCCCACGAAGGCTGCCCGCGCGACGCCGCGCGAGTCGCGGCACGAACCACCCAACGGGCGCGGCCGGCTGGCTGCGCCTTTTACGTGTAACCGGAGTCAGTCGTGAGTTCTCAAGTCGTCATCGTCGGCGGTGGTGTGATCGGCAGCTCGATCGCGTATTTCCTGCGCGCCACCGATCCCACGGTCGCCGTGACCGTCATCGAACGCGATCCTACCTATGCAAGATCGTCGTCGGCGCTGTCGGCCGCGTCGATTCGCCAGCAGTTTTCCACGCCGCTGTCGATCGAGATGTCGCTGTTCGGCATCGAGTTCCTGCGCACGATCGGCGAGCGGCTCGAAGTGGACGGCAACCGGCCGTCGATCGATCTGCACGAAGGCGGCTACCTGTTCCTCGCGACGCCGGCCGGCGACGCGACGCTGCGCGAGAACCATGCGCTGCAGACCAGCCTCGGCGCGGATATCCGGCTGATGGACGGCGACGCGCTGCGCGCGAAGTTTCCGTGGCTGAACGTCGACGATCTCGTGTCGGGTGCGTACGGCGTGAGCGGCGAAGGCTGGTTCGACGGCTACGGGCTCGTGCAGGCGCTGCGCAAGAAGGCGCAGGCGCTCGGCGCGCGCTACGTGCCGGCCGACGTGAAGGACGTGGTGCGCGATGGTCGCAAGATTACGCATGTCGTGACGGACGACGGCGAGCGCTACGCGTGCGACACGCTCGTCAACGCGGCCGGCGCATGGACGCGCACGCTGTCGTCGATGATGGGCATCGACATTCCGGTGTTTGCACGGCGTCGCAGCATCTTCAACGTATCGTCGCCAGCGAAGCTTGCCGATTGCCCGCTGCTGATCGATCCGACCGGCGTGTATTTCCGGCCGGAAGGGCGCACGTATATCTGCGGCACGTCGCCGAGCCCCGATCGCGACCCGGACGACCTGCCGCTCGACGAAGTCGACCACGACCTGTTCGACGACGTGATCTGGCCGACGCTCGCGCATCGCGTACCGGAATTCGAGGCGCTGCGCGTCGAGAATTGCTGGTCCGGTTACTACGAGTACAACGTGTTCGATCACAACGCGATCATCGGCTACCACCCGGAACTCGACAACGTCGTGTTCGCGAACGGCTACAGCGGCCACGGGCTGCAGCAGGGGCCCGCGACGGGGCGCGGCGTCAGCGAACTCATTCTGGGCGGGCGTTACGACACGCTCGACCTGTCGTCGCTCGGCTGGGCGCGCGTGCTCGAAAACCGGCCGATCGTCGAAAAGAACGTCGTGTAGCGCGGCGTGACCGCCCGGTATGGGGTGGGCGGGATTCTCCTAGTGTCTCAAACCCGTTGGCCCGACTTTCGTCGGGCCTTTTTTTGTCGTCGGCGGGCTGATCCGTACCCGATGTCGTCGATGTCGGAATGTGGCAACATCGCGGAGGTTCTTACACACTGACTGTCTACTTGAGCAACGGGGGCGCTGGAATGAGCGACATCGCCATCGATATACCGTGGCCGGTCATGATGCTGATTTTGGGCATCAGCTATTGGCCGTTGTGGCTGCTTGTCGGTGCCGGGTTGATGTATTTCGGTATGACGCGTCTGCGCGGGATCGGGCGTATTGCCTGTATCGTCGCCGCGGTCTTGTTCATCGCTTATACCGGCTTGGGCTTGTACGTGATCCTTGCCAGGTAGGGGAAACGTCCGTGACGGCGTGCGACAACGATGCGGTCAGCCGGAATTGGCGTTGCGTCGATTCAGGGCGCTCGCCGCACGTTATTCGCCATGCCGGGCGCGAGGAAGTGGCCGAGCCGCATGGAACGAGACTGGCCCGGTTTTGCCGGGCCTTTTCCATTCCGCGCTACCGCACGCCATAAATCGCATCGCGCAGATCGAGCGTGTACTGCCCGTTCATCCCTTCGTAGAGCGTGTTCGACAGCGACACGACGGTGAGCCCGCGTGCGCGGTCGACGAACCACGAATGACCGTAGACGCCGCCCCAGCGCCACGTGCCGACGGATTCCGGCGACGCGGCCGCCTGCGGGTCGTGCAGCACCGAGAAGCCGATTCCGAAGCCCGCGCCGGGCAGGTCCGGCAATTCCAGATCGCCGGTCTGTACGCGGCCCATCTCGTCGACCAGCTCGGCGGGCAGGATCGCGCCGCCGCCCGCGCGCAACGTGTCCAGCACCGTCAGCACGTCGCCGGCGGTGCCGACCATCCCGGCGCCGCCCGACGGGAACGCGTGTGCATCCAGCGCACGCGACGGCGAGTACGTGACGCCGACGAACCCTTCGACGATGGGTACCGTCTCGTTCTCGGCGAGCCGGTGCGGCTGCGGCGTGTCGTTGACGTACGGCGTCGCGAGCCGCGCGGGATCGCGTGCGACGAACGCCGTGTCGTGCACGCCGAGCGGGCGCAGCACGAGCGCATCGATCGCATCGGGGAGCGGCACGCCGCAGACGGCCTCGATCAGCGCGCCGACGACGTCGATCGACAGCGAGTAGTTCCAGCTGGTGCCGGGCGCGAACAGCAGCGGCACGCTCGCGATCCGGCGCAGGTTGTCGGCGAGCGTGATCGATGCGGCATCGAGCCCATCGGAGACGCCCGCACGCGCATACGGGCCGTTCGCGTCGGTTTCGTTGAAGCGATAGTCGAGGCCGGCGGTATGCACGAGCAGCTGGCGCACCGTGATCGTCGGCACGCGGCCGTCGGGCAGCGCCGGACGGAATTCGGGCAGCCAGCGCGTGACGTCGTCGTCGAGCGACAGCTTGCGTTGCGCGACGAGCGCCATCGCGGCCGCCGAGACGATCGGCTTCGTCACCGACGCGAGCCGGAACAGCGTGTCCTCGCGCATCGGCGTACGCGATTCGCGGTCCGCGAAGCCGGCCGCGCGGCGATAGACGAGTTCGCCGTCGCGGGCGACGAGGACGACCGCGCCGACGAGGCGCTGCGTGTCGAGCTGGCGGGACAGGACCGCGTCGATGCGCTCGGCGAGCGCGCGATCGGTTGACGACTGCAGTGACGATGCGGGAGAGGAGGTCATCGAAAATTCCGTCGTGAAGGGCCTGGTCGACATGTTATGGGACGCGCGCCGCACGCGTCGTTAACCCTTACATGGAACGGGGCGATGTGCGCGGCAGGGGCCGGCGTCGACGAATACCGGGCCCCGCAGCAGACAAAATATGCCCCAATCGACCGGCGCCGTTCGTTAGAATCTGCTTTCGTCGAGGAAATGACGCATTTGCATGGGTGCAGAGCAGTATCGAATCGAAGACGCTGCTTGTCCTGATTTCATCGTTCATCTTTCACCGGAGGCGAGCATGCCAGGTTTACTTCCCGATGTTGACCGCGAGGGGCTCCTCGAATATTCGGTGGTGTACACCGATCGCTCCGTCAACCATATGTCGCAGCGCTTCCAGGGCGTCATGCGCGACATCTCCGCCACGCTGAAAAACGTCTACAACGCGAAGTCGGTCGCGATCGTTCCGGGCAGCGGGACGTTCGGCATGGAGGCCGTGGCGCGGCAGTTCGCGACGAACAGGAAGTGCCTCGTCATCCGCAACGGCTGGTTCAGCTTCCGCTGGTCGCAGATTTTCGACATGGGCGGCATTCCGTCCGAGACGACGGTGCTGAAGGCGCGTCCGGTCGAAGCGGGCAGGCAGGCCGCCTATGCGCCGGCGCCGATCGACGAAGTGGTCGCCGCGATCAACGAGCACAAGCCCGATCTCGTGTTCGCGCCGCACGTCGAAACCGCGTCCGGCATGATGCTGCCCGATGCGTACCTGCGCGCGGTGGCCGATGCCGTGCATGCGGTCGGCGGCATGTTCGTGCTGGATTGCATCGCGTCGGGCACCGTGTGGGTCGACATGCAGGCGAGCGGCGTCGATATCCTGATCAGCGCGCCGCAAAAGGGCTGGAGCGCGTCGCCGTGTTGCGCGATGGTCATGTTGAGCCCGCTCGCGCGGGAACGCATCGATTCGACGACGAGCACCAGCTTCGCGTGCGATCTGCGCAAGTGGCTGCAGATCATGGAAGCGTACGAGGGCGGCGGGTTCGCGTACCACGCGACGATGCCCACGGACAGCCTCACGACGCTGCGCGACGTGATGAAGGAAACCGAGGCATATGGCTTCGACAAGGTGAAGGCGGAACAGCTCGAACTCGGCGAGCGCGTTCGTGCCGTGCTGACCCAGAAGGGATTCAGAAGCGTGGCCGCGAAGGGGTTCGAGGCGCCGGGTGTCGTGGTCAGCTACACGGACGATGACGGTATTCGCACCGGGCAGAAATTCGCCGATGTCGGTTTGCAGATCGCGGCGGGCGTGCCGTTGCAATGCGACGAGCCGGCGGACTTCAAGACGTTCCGGCTCGGGTTGTTCGGTCTCGACAAGCTGCATGACATCGATGGGGCGGTGAAGCGGTTTGCCGATGCGTTGAACCGGATTGTTTGACGCGGTTTTTCGCCATGGCGTGTTGCGGTGGCTGCCGCTCATTGGTTGAGCGGCGGCTTTCGAGTCGTTGAAAACGCAACCATTCAGGATCGTGTCATGACCGATTGTGCGCTGACGTTCGCCAGTCAGGCCGAATGGGAAAACTGGTTGGGGCAAAACGGCGGCACGTCGACCGGAGCATGGCTGCGGCTCGCGAAAAAAGGCGCGGAGCAGCGAACCGTCACCTACGAACAGGCGGTTGAGAGCGCCCTCTGCCACGGCTGGATCGATGGCCAAAAGAAGGCCGAGAGCGAGCAGTATTGGTTGCAGCGCTTTAGCCCGCGTTCCGCGAAAAGCATCTGGTCAAAAATCAACAAGGACAAGGCCGAAGCGTTGATCGCCGCAGGCAGGATGCAGCCGTCTGGCCTGTCCGAGATCGACAGGGCCAGGAAGGACGGCCGCTGGGAGGCGGCCTATACGTCGGCCAGCAACTCGACCGTGCCGGACGACTTGCAGGCGGCGCTGGACGCCAATCCGAAAGCCGCGAAGTTTTTTGCAACGCTGAACAGCCGTAATCGCTATGCGATCCTGTTCCGGATACAGAGCGCCAAGAAGCCGGAAACGCGGGCGCGCAAAATCGCGGAATTCATCGACATGCTGAAGCGGGGCGAGACTTTTCATCCGTAGAGAGCGGGCTTCTGACGGCGTGGAGCGCCCGATTGATCATCACCCGTTCGCGAACGTTCGACGTCGCCCGAAGCCGCGTCGCCGCTGCACGGCTACGCGGGCAAAAGGCCTGCCTTACGATAACTGTCGATCAGCGCGTCGTAGAGCGAGAGATCGGCACGGCTGCGCGCGATGAGCTGAGCGCCGGCGATGGCGGCGAAGATGGCCCGCGCCCGCTGTTTGCTCTCCCGAGCGCCGACCACTGCCGCCGCGGACAGCACCTTGCTCAACCACGCCACGTTCACGTCGGCGAAGGCCAGCACTTCCTTCATCACGACTTCCGGCAGGTCGTCGGTTTCGGCGGCCATGAAGCTGCACAGGCACAGGCGGTTGCCGGTCTCGAGCGCCTTGCGAAAGGTACCCGGATAGCGACGCAGGCAATCCAGCGGATCGCGCGATCGGGCCAGCATGTCGTCCAGCGCCGCCGCTGAATCTTCCCGATAACGCCTCGCTACCGCCGCGCCGAGATCGGCCTTGCTTTCAAAATGGTGGTAGATGCTCGCGGCCTTGATCCCCACCTCGTTGGCGAGATCCCGATAGTTCAAGCCGCCGTAACCGTGCGTCTGCGCGAGCCGCGTGGCGGCTGCCAGAATTCTTTCTCTCGAGTTCGAGCTCGCGTCGTTCGTCACTGCGTCAGTCTCCGCGCACGGGAAATGGTGTTGACACTCCGGATTGTACCTTATATGGTTAACCTAACAAACGTTAGGTAGATTCGCGGGCGACGTGTGTTCATGTCGTCCGATCCAGTGCAAACGACCATGGAGCGCGCCTGCAATGACTTCCCGTACCGCCAATTTCGACGTAGCCCGACTGCCCGTGATGAAGGTCTACGATTTCCCGACCGGGCCCTATCCGACCCGCGTGCGCATCGCGCTGGCCGAAAAGGGGCTGCAATCGCGCGTCGAGTTCGTGATGGTCGATCTTTACAAGGGCGAGCATAAAAAGCCCGAGTTCATCGCCGGCAAGAATTATTCGGGTACGTTGCCGGTGCTGGAACTCGACGACGGAACCTGTATCGCCGAGTGCACGGCCATTACCGAATACCTCGACGCACTCGATGGCGCGCCCACGCTCACCGGCAGCACGCCTCGCGAAAAGGGCATCATTCACATGATGAGCAAACGCGCCGAGCTGGAGCTGCTCGACGCCGTCAGCGTCTATTTCCATCACGGCACGCCGGGGCTCGGCCCCGACGTCGAGACGTATCAAAACCCGGAGTGGGGGTTCCGCCAGCGCGACAAGGCGCTGAGGGGCATGCGCTACTTCGATGCCGTTCTGCAAAGCCGGCCGTATGTCGCGGGTGCGACGTTCTCGATGGCCGACATCACCGTCATCGGCGGTCTGATCTTTGCGATGCTCGTGAAGCTGCCGGTGCCTGAGGAGTGCGAAGCGCTTCGCGCCTGGTACGCGCGCATGCGGGAGCGCGAGAGCGTCAGGAGCCAGCCGGTGTTCGCCGCCTTGACCTGAGCCGCTGTGGATGCGCGGCGACGTGTGTGAGAGCGCATGGGAAAGCCAGTGCATTGCGCGATCGGAGAGCGGCTTCGGTCACCGCTATTCCCGTATCATCTGTCCGGTTCGCCAGGACCGTATCACTGTCCATCCCAAGCTCATTCATCCGGGGGAGCCCCATGTTCGACCACGTCAAATTCGGCGTCAGCGACTACGCCGCCAGCAAGGCGTTTTTCCTCAAGGCGCTTGAACCGCTGGGCGCAGTGATTGTCGGGGAAGGCGAGCCGTCGTACGGGATAGAGATCAGTCCGCCCGGCAAGCCTTCGCTGTGTTTGTTCCAGACCGACGAGAAGCCGGCGCATCTCCACATCGCATTCGTGGCCGACACGCGGCAGCAAGTCGATGCGTTTTACCGCGCGGCGCTGGAGGCCGGTGCGAAAGACAATGGCGCGCCCGGGCTGCGGCCGCATTATCACGCGAACTATTACGCGGCGTTCGTCACCGGTCCGGATGGACACAATATCGAGGTGGTGTGTCATCGGGCGGAGGGGTGATGCGCCGGATCGGTAAAACGCTCGCGGTGATCTCGAGCGTGGCGACCGTCGGCATCGCCCACGTTCAAGCAGCCTCCGGCGAAACTGCATTCCCGCGTTTCACGCAATCCGAAGGCAAGCTCGATGCCGACGGGCTTCCGTTGTCGGGCGTGAAGCTCTGCGTGCTGCCCGACCGTGCGCCGTGCTTCGAGATGCCGCCGAAGCTTGTCCCCGGTTCCGCCAAGGAGCTGTACCAGTTCGGTCTGAGTCCACGCTCCGAACGGCTGCCGATTGCGTCGGGCGGCTCGTGGGTGTTTTTCTCGGGAATGTTCTCGGGTGGCGGCAGCGGAATGCTGGAACGCGTGGCTGTCCTGCGTGTCGGCGCGAATGGCAAGATCGAGAACCTGATGCCGATCGTCACCGAAACCGAGATGGCCGATCGTGCGATGTGGAGCGTGCCGCAGGTGTCGCCGTATCCGCTGTTCGTCCGGGCCGACTACGTGTGGGGCAAGGGCGAGGATCATTTCGGCAAGCACGTCTTCGACGTCGACGCATGGACGTTCGATCCCGCCGCCAATCGATACGCGAAGCGCTTTTCCTACCGGACGAGCAAACGCTATGACAGAGGCGAAGGCGCGGATCACGTGCTGAGTGCCGAGCGTCCGGAAATCCTGCGGCGCCTCGCCGCCGCCAAATAGCGTGTTACCGCTGTGCGTCCCCGTAAGTCTCCTTGCACACCGCGCGTAGCGCGTCGACGAGCAGATCGCGCGCGGGCGACCGCGAATCGGCGGAGCGCGTGAACAGCGCGATGGGCGGCAGCGTCCACACCAGCGAATACGGCACGATCGCCACGCCGGCGATCCGCACCAGCTCTTCCGCGATATCGGCCGGCACGATCGACACGGCTTCGTCGCTCGACGCGATCATTTCGCCGATCAGCTTCGACGAATAGCTTTCGACGATCGGCACGGGCGGCGCGATGCCGGCCGACAGGAACAGGTCGGTCACCTGTTCGCGCATCGGCGTATGCGGCGCGCCGAGAATCCAGTCGAGCGCGTGCAGCTTGTGCCAGTCCAGCGGCGTGCGGGCGAGCTTGGCCGCCAGGCGCCGGCTCGCGATCATGCGCGGCTGCTGCTGGTACAGCACTTCGAACGAAACCTGCCCGAGATCGATCGCCGACGACGCGCGCCCGATCACGATGTCGACACTGTGATCCTTGAGTTGCAGCAGCAGCTGATCGCTGGTGCCTTCGTGAATCGTCACGGTCAGGCGCCGCTCCATGCGCGCTTGCAGCCGCTTCAGCGCGGCCGACAGCATCTGGCCGGAGATGAACGGAATCACGCCGATGTGCAGATGGGCCGCATGCCCGGCGGCGACGGCCTCCATCTCGCGGGCGAGGTGGTCGAGATCCTTGATCATCGCCTTCGCGCGCTCGAGCACGACCGCGCCGAGCGCGGTGGGCCGCATGCCGCGCGACGAGCGCTCGAACAGCGGCGTGCCGAACATGCTTTCCAGTTCGGACAGCGCGTTCGTCACGGCCGGCTGGCTGCTGGCCATGTGTTCGGCGACCCGCGTCAGCGATCCGTGCTGCTGGATCTGCAGCAACAGCACCAGATGCCGGATCTTCAGACGCGCGCCGAGCCGCCTGACCACGTCGTTTGCGTCAAAATTCATTGACTGGTCATGTATTCATCAGGAAAAAGTGATGGGCCGATATTAAAACAGAATCATCACGTTATGGCGGATCCCTAGAATCCCCTTCATGGATCGCGCCGGGATTGGCCTGGCGCCCACGCCGGGACCCAAAACATGAAACAGACAGAGACACAGCAGCAGGCCGCGTTCGACTACCACGAGTTTCCGACCCCCGGGAAGATCTCGGTCGTCGCGAGCAAGCCGCTGGTGACCCAGCGCGATCTGGCGCTGGCCTATACGCCCGGCGTGGCGAGCGTGTGCGAGTCGATCGCCGCCGATCCGCTGCAGGCGCACCGCTTCACGAGCCGCGGCAACCTGGTCGGCGTGATCACGAACGGCACCGCGGTGCTCGGCCTCGGCAACATCGGCCCGCTCGCGTCGAAGCCGGTGATGGAAGGCAAGGCCGTCCTGTTCAAGAAGTTCGCCGGGATCGACGTGTTCGACATCGAGATCAACGAGACCGATCCGGACAAGCTGGTCGACATCATCGCCGGCCTCGAACCCACGTTCGGCGGCATCAACCTCGAGGACATCAAGGCGCCGGAATGCTTCACCGTCGAGCAGAAGCTGCGCGAGCGCATGAAGATTCCCGTTTTCCACGACGATCAGCACGGCACGGCCATCACCGTTTCCGCCGCGTTCATCAACGGGCTGAAGGTCGTCGGTAAGTCGATCAAGGAAGTGAAGGTCGTGACGTCGGGCGCCGGCGCGGCCGCGCTGGCGTGCCTGGACCTGCTGGTCGACCTCGGGCTGCCGGTGGAAAATGTGTGGGTGACCGACATCGAGGGCGTCGTCTATCGCGGCCGCACCACGCTGATGGACCCGGCCAAGTCGCGCTTCGCGCAGGAAACCGACGCGCGCAAACTCGCCGAAGTGATCGGCGGCGCGGACGTGTTCCTCGGCCTGTCGGTCGGCGGCATCCTCACGGCGGACATGCTGAAGGAAATGGCGGCGCGGCCGCTGATTCTCGCGCTGGCCAACCCGACGCCGGAAATCTTCCCGGAACTGGCGCACGAGACGCGCGATGACGTCGTCATCGCGACGGGCCGCTCGGACTACCCGAACCAGGTCAACAACGTGCTGTGCTTCCCGTACATTTTCCGCGGCGCGCTCGATGTGGGCGCGACGACGATCACGCGCGAGATGGAAATCGCCGCGGTGCACGCGATAGCCGGACTGGCCGAGGAAGAGCAGAACGAAGTCGTCGCGGCGGCCTACGGTGCCTACGACGTGTCGTTCGGCGCGCAATACCTGATTCCGAAGCCGTTCGATCCGCGCCTGATCGTGCGGATCGCGCCGGCGGTGGCGAAGGCGGCGATGGAAGGCGGCGTGGCGACGCGTCCGCTCGCGAATCTCGATGCGTACGTCGAGCAGTTGCAGCAATTCGTCTACCACTCGGGCGCATTCATGAAGCCGCTGTTCGCGACCGCGCGTCAGCTCGTGCGTGACGGCGGCAAGGCGCGGATCGTGTTCACCGAAGGCGAAGACGAGCGGGTGCTGCGCGCGGTGCAGGTGATCGTCGACGAGAAGCTTGCGCGGCCGATTCTGGTCGGGCGTCCGGAGGTGCTGCTCGCGCGCATCGAGCGATTCGGCCTGCGTCTGCGACTCGGTCAGGATGTCGAAGTGACCAATCCGGAATACGACGAGCGCTTTCCGCAGTACTGGACGAAGTATTGGGAACTGCGCTGCCGCGACGGTATTTCGAAGGAAATGGCGCGCGTGGAAATGCGCCGCCGCCTGACGCTGATCGGCGCGATGATGGTGCAGCTCGGCGATGCGGACGGGATGATCTGCGGGACGGTGGGCGAGTATCACAATCACCTGCGGTTCGTGGATGAAGTGATCGGCAAGAAGCCGGGTGCGTCGACCTACGCGGCGATGAACATCCTGTTGCTCGATCAGCGCACGGTCGCGCTGGTGGATACGCACGTGAACGACAACCCCGATGCGGAGCAGATCGCGGAATTCACGATCGCGGCGGCGCGCCAGATGGAATGGCTGAACCTGACACCGAAGGTCGCGCTGCTGTCGCGGTCGAATTTCGGGTCGGGGAGCGCGGCTTCGGGTGTGAAGATGCGCCGGGCGCTGGAGATCGTGCGCGAGCAGGCGCCGGATATCGAGGCGGATGGCGAGATGCATGGCGACTGTGCGCTCGATGAAGGGCTGCGCGCGAAGCTGCTGCCGATGTCGCCGTTGAAGGGGGCCGCGAATTTGCTGGTTTGTCCGAATGTGGATGCGGGGAATATTGCTTACAACCTGCTCAAGACCGAGGCGGGGAGTAATGTGGCGGTGGGGCCGTTCCTGTTGGGCGTTAATGCGCCGGTGAATATTCTTACTTCCAGTGCGACCGTGCGGCGGATCGTGAATATGGCCGCGCTGACGGTGATCGAGGCGAATCGGGGTGTGGCGGACTGATTGATTGGTTTTGTGAGGGGCGGCTGAGGCCGCCCTTCGTTTGTCGGGACCGGTCAGAAAGTGAAAATGACCATTAATGACCAAACCGCAAGACCTAGTGCATAGATATCGTTTGCCGAGCCCTTAATGACTATCGACAATCGTGGCTCGAATTCACCGCCGCGGCGCCAGAAGCGCCTTGGCGGCCGGCGCTCGACGGCTATCCCGGCCATGCGCGCCCACCAGCTCACGACGACATGTACGCGTTCACGCCCTCATTCCAACACCCTGCCGGCTCGCCGATCCGCGAGTTGTTCAAGTACCTGTCCGAACCGGGCATGATTTCCTTCGCGGGCGGCTATCCGGCCAGCGACCTGTTCGACGTCGACGGCCTGAACGCGGCCGCCGAACGCGCGTACGCGCAACCCGTCCGCTGCCTGCAATACGGCCCGACCGACGGCCTCGCCGAACTGAAGCAGCAACTGATCGCGCTGATGGCGCGTCGCGGCGTCGCGTGCACGCCGGCCGAACTGCTCGTCACGACCGGTTCGCAGCAGGGCCTCGACCTGCTGCTGCGCGTGATGGTGTCGCCCGGCGACGTCGTGTTGACCGAACAGCCGGCATATCCGGCCACGCTGCAGGCCATGCGCTTGCAGCAGGCGCGCATCGTGACGATTCCCGTCGACGGCGAAGGCCTCGACGTCGATCGTCTCGGCGAACAACTCGCGTCCGGCGCGATCGCGCAGCCGAAGCTGCTCTACACGGTCCCGACTTTCGCGAACCCGACGGGCGCGACGCTCACACGCGAACGCCGGCTGAAGCTGCTGCGTCTCGCGGTGCAATACCGTTTCCTGATCGTCGAGGACGATCCGTATGGCGACCTGCGTTTCGCCGGCGAAGCCGTGCCGTCGATGCTCGCGCTGGCCGGTGAAGTGGACGGCGCGCGCGACTGGCTCGTGCATTTCGCGAGCCTGTCGAAGATCGTCGCGCCGGGGCTGCGCGTGGGCTGGACGATCGCGCCGGCCGAGATCACGCGGCGCTGCGTGATCGCGAAGCAGACGGTCGATCTGTGCAGCACGCCGTGGACGCAGGCTACTGCCGCCGAATATCTGGCCGACGGTGCGCTCGAACGCCATCTGCCGCGCATCACGGCCGCGTACCGGCGCAAATGCGACGCGATGTGCGACGCGCTACGCGACGGGTTCGGCGATGCGATCGAATTCCATCGTCCCGAAGGCGGGATGTTCGTGTGGGCGCGGCTTGGCGCGGTGCCGTCGGACGTGCTGCTGCAACAGGCGATCGCCAACAAGATCGTGTTCGTGCCCGGCAAGGCGTTCTTCGCGGACAACGTCGACGCGGCATCGCTGCGCCTGTCGTTCGCCGCGCCGGACGTCGATGCGATCCGGGAAGGCGTCGCGCGCCTCGTGCGCGCGTATGGTGCGGCACTGGCCGCGTGAGGAGACATCAGCGTGAATATCACCGTCAACGAAACGGCATCGATGGGGGCGGCGGCGAGCGCCGCGTATAAGCAGCCGGCGAAGCATCGCTCGTCGCAGATCAGCGCCGGGCCGCAATATGTGGCCGACGTGCTCGGCCGGTTCGGCGCGGAGCCGGCGCCCGATGCAGGCGATGCGGCGCCGGTCGTGCTCGGCTACAACTGACGGGCGCACAGGCCGCAGCGCATCGCCGGCGCGCCGTCGCCGCAACAAACGGTTAAGCTTGCGCGATCGAAACACCGACGATCGCCGCCGCCTCATGTCCGACTCGACCTCCGACTCGACCTCCGCATCGCTCGCGCAAACCTACGATCGCCTCTGGTCCTGCCTCGAATCCGGCGTCAGCGTGCAGCGCTCGCCGTTCACGATGTTGCAGGCGGCGACGCTCGGCCTCGACGGTGCGCCGAAGGTTCGGACGATCGTGTTGCGTCAGGTGAATCGCACGGAGCGCGTGCTGTCGTTTCATACCGATGCACGTTCGGAGAAGGTCGCGGAGTTGCGTCGCGATCCGCGCATCTCGATCGTCGCCAATGACCTTGATGCACTCGTGCAGATTCGCGCGGAAGGCGTTGCGTCGATCTGCGACGACGAAGCGCAGCGGCGCGCGATCTGGCAATCGAGCCGTCCGCATACGCTGCTGCTGTATCGCGCACCGTTGCCGCCCGGTACGCCGGTCGCGTCGCCGGAAGCCGCGCATCCCGACAGTACCGCGCCGACCGGCGACGGCTACGAAAACTTCTGCCTGATCCACATGACGGTCACGCGCATCGACTGGCTCGAACTCGCGCGCGCCGGCCATCGTCGAGCGGTATTCGACTTGAACGACAGCGGCGACGAAGCCCGCTGGATCGCTCCCTGACGCCAGCCAGGCGAGCTCACGCGGCTCAAGGCCGCCCGTCCGACGCGGCCTGGATCATCCACGCGCGCATCACCGCGATCGCGTCGTCGTCGCGGCGCTCGGCCGGATACACGAGATAGAACCCCATCGACAGCGGAAACGCGAAGTCGAACGGCTTGCACAGCCGTCCGGCAGCGATGTCGCGCTCGACGAGCGGCTCGGTCGCGAGCGCGATGCCCTGACCGGCGACGGCCGCATCGATCGCGAGCGACGTCTGGTTGAAGCGCAGCCCCTTGTGCGGATCGACGTCGACCGGTGCGGGCATCGCCGCGAGGAACTCGGGCCACAGGTCATGCGCATCGTGCAGCAGCACCTGGCCAGCGAGCGCGCGCGGCGAAGCCGGCGCGGTCAGCACCGACGGGCTGCACACCGCGTACACGTCGAGCGGGAACAGCGCATGGGTGGCGAGATGCTTGCCGAACGGCGGCTTGCCGTAGCGGATCGCGAGGTCGACGCCGTCGTGGCGGAACGTCGCGATCTGCGGATCGGCGATCACGCGCACGTCGTAGTCGGGATGCGCGTCGGTGAACTGCGCGAGCCGCGGGATCAGCCACTTCGACGCGAACGACGGCGTCGTGCTGATCGTCAGCGCGGCGCGGCGCTTGACGAGCTTGTCGGTCGCGTCGGCGATCGCATGCAGCGCGCGCTGCACGTCGGAGAAGTACGCGGCGCCGTCGTGCGTGAGCGCGAGGCCGCGCGGCAGGCGCTCGAACAGCTTCAGGCCGAGCACGTCCTCGAGGTGGCGCACCTGCTGCGCGACGGCGCCCTGCGTGACGCCGATCTCGTCGGCGGCGGCGCGGAAATTGAGGTGCCGCGCGGACACTTCGAACGCACGAAGCGCATTCAGCGGCGGCAGGCGGGAAGGGCGTGGCGGCATCGTCAGGCTGTAGAAAAACTATCGGCTGGCGGCAGAAATACTGGTTCGACAGCCGGAATCGATGCGCCTACATTACCACCATGGCGCGCCGAATGGCGGCTGCGCGGCGGCAGAATCGAAACGAGGAGCGGATCGTGACTGTAGAAAAAGTGGCGCTGATCACGGCGGCGGGCAAGGGCATGGGCGCGGCGATCGCGCGCGAACTGGCGGCGACCGGCTACCGCGTCGCGCTGATGTCGCCGTCGGGCAGCGCGGTGGCGCTCGGCGAGGAACTGGGCGGCTTCGGCATCCAGGGCTCGGTGACGGAAGAAGCCGATATCGACCGGCTCGTGCAGGAAACGGTCGCGCGCTACGGGCGGATCGACGCGGTCGTGAACAACACCGGCCATCCGCCGAAGGGCGAGCTGCTGGCGATCACCGACGACAACTGGCACGCGGGCCTCGACCTGATCCTGCTGAACGTGGTGCGCGTGATGCGCCGCGTGACGCCGATCTTCCAGAAGCAGGGCGGCGGCGCGGTGGTCAACATCTCGAGCTTCGCGGCGGACGCACCCGAGCAGCCGATGCCCGTGTCGTCGGCGCTGCGGGCGGCGTTGAGCGCGTGGACGCGCCTCTACGCGGAACGCTATGCGGCCGAGAACATCCGGATGAACGCGGTGCTGCCGGGCTTCATCGACAGCTGGCCGGAAACGCCGGAGATCGTCGCGCGCATTCCGGCCGGCCGCTTCGGCAAGACCGGCGAGATCGCGAAGACGGTCGCGTTCCTGCTGTCGGACGGCGCGGGCTACATCACCGGGCAGAACATTCGCGTCGACGGCGCGATCGTCAAGGCGCTCTGAGCGCCGCATCGGCGGGCAGCCATACAGGCGTGGCCGCTCGCCGCGCAACAGCTACAAACGCGTACAAATCAGACAAATCCGGGATACATCAGACCTTTCAAATGGGCGACGCCGCGTGACGAGGGCGCGCCGGATTGAAAGCCTGGGCGCGATCTCGCGCGCGGCATGTTCACTTTCCACTTCACGAAAGGAGATGCCGAACGATGTCTTCCACACCGTTTTCCCCGATGCGTCGCCACCTGCTGGCCACTTCCGTGGCCGCCGGGGTGTCGGCGATGCTGCCCACCGCGCTGCATGCGGCCACCGGCGCGAGCGGCATACGCCCGTTCACCGCGCACATTCCCGATGAAGCCGTGGCCGACCTGCGCCGTCGCATCGCCGCGACGCGCTGGCCGGGCCGCGAGACCGTCGCCGACGAATCGCAGGGCGTGCGGCTCGCGCGCATGCAGGCGCTGCTGCGCTACTGGGGCACCGACTACGACTGGCGCAAGGGCGAGGCGCGCCTGAACGGTTTCCCGATGTTCATCACGGAAATCGACGGGCTCGACATTCATTTCATTCACGTCCGCTCGCGGCATGAGAACGCGATGCCGATGATCATGACGCACGGCTGGCCCGGTTCGATCTTCGAGTTGCTGAAGGCGATCGGCCCGCTGACCGATCCGACCGCGCACGGCGCGAGCGCGGACGATGCGTTCCATGTCGTCGTGCCGTCGCTGCCGGGTTTCGGTTTCTCGGGCCGGCCGACGAAGACCGGCTGGGGTTCGGATCACATCGCGCGCGCGTGGGGCGAGCTGATGGCGCGGCTCGGCTATACGCGCTTCGTGTCGCAGGGCGGCGACTGCGGCTCGGTGATCTCGCACCGGATGGCGATGCAGCGCGTGCAAGGTTTGGCCGGGATTCACGTGAACATGCCGGCGACGGTGCCGCCGGACATCGCCACGCTGCTCGCGACCGATGCGCCCGCGCCGGCTTCGCTGTCGCCGAAGGAGAAGGCCGCGTACGAGAAGCTCGCGACGTTCTATCGCGACAACTGCGGCTACTCGGCGATGATGGTCACGCGGCCGCAGACGGTCGGTTATGCGCTGGCGGATTCGCCGTCCGGGCAGGCCGCGTGGATGTACGACAAGATCTCGCAGTGGACGTACAGCGGCGGCGTGCCCGAACGCTCGATTCCGCGCGACGAGATTCTCGACGACATTTCGCTGTACTGGCTGACGAACACCGCGACGTCGGCTGCGCAGATCTACTGGGAGGATCACTCGAACAACTTCAACGCGGTCGATATCTCGCTGCCGGCGGCGATCACGGTGTTTCCGGGCGAGATTTATCAGGCGCCGCGCAGTTGGGCCGAGCGCAGTTATCACAACCTGATCTACTTCAACGAAGTCGACAAGGGCGGGCACTTCGCGGCATGGGAGGAACCGGAATTGTTCGCGCGTGAAGTGCGTGCCGGGTTCCGGCCGTTGCGGCGCGTGTAAGCGGGGTCGGTGCGATGAATGCGGGCCGGCCTGTTGCGCGGCCCGCATTCGTTTTCAGGTGACGGCCTGCAACGCCTGCGCAAACCGCTTGTCCGCCAGATACGCAACGTTGAACCGGCAATACTTCGACGGACGATCGGCCTGCGGCGAGAACACCGCCCCCGGCGCGAGGATCACGCCGCGCTCCAGCAGCGCCTGTGCGAGCGACATCGAATCCGGCCAGCCGGGCAGCGCGGCCCACAGATACAGGTTCTGCTCGCACGGCCGATAGACCTCCGCGCCGAGACGGCCGAGCGCATCGAGTGCGGTGCCGGTCGCGCGCCGCAGCTTCTCCTGCAGATGATTCGTATGCCTGAGAAAGTGGCCATCGCTGACGATCGCATCGAGCGTGCGTTCGCAGTATTCCGAGCTGCTGACGTGCGTCAGCATCTTCACGTCGGCGAGATCGCTGGCAAGCGCCGCATTGCACGCGAGAAACCCGACACGCAGCGCGGCCGACACCGATTTCGAAAAACTGCCGATATAGATCGTGCGGCGCAACTGGTCGAGCGTCGCGATGCGCGTGAGCGAGCGCGGCCGCAGGTCGGCCAGCGCATCGTCCTCGACGATGATCAGGTCGTGCGCGTCGGCGAGCTGCAGGATGCGGTGCGCCTTGGCCGCGCTCGTATCGGTCGCGGTCGGGTTGTGGCCGACCGATTGCGTGAAGAACAGCTTCGGCCGGTACGCGGCGATATGCTCGGCCAGCTTCGCGACGTCGGGGCCGTCGATCTCGCGCGGCACGCCGACGATGTTCGCGCCGCTCAGCTTCAGCTTGCCGAACAACGGGTAGTAGCCGGGATCGTCGACGAGCACGGTGTCGCCGGGGCGCACGAAATAGCGCAGCACGAGGTCCATCGCCTGGTTCGCGCCGTGCGTGAGCACGATCTGCGCGGGCGGCGCCTCGATTTCGTAGCCGGCGAGCTTCTGTTGCAGCGACTGGCGCAGCGGCAGGTAGCCGAAGCGGCTGCCGTAGCGGAACAGCGATGCGGCGCTCGTGCGCATGATGCGCTGCTGGTACTGGTTCAGCCGCGTTTCCTCGAGCCACTCGATCGGCGGGAAGCCTTCGCCGAGATTGAGCACGTCGGGTTTCACGTGCAGTTGCTCGCGCATCAGCCACACGATGTCCATCGCGCGGTCGAGCGAGCTCGGCTCGTCGAGGTCGGGCGTGGCCGCCGCGCGTCGCGTGACGAAGAAGCCGGAGCCGCGGCGCGGCTCGATCAGGCCGTCGGCCGCGAGCATCTCGAACGCGCTGATCACGGTGTTCTTCGAGCAGCCGGACGCCTCAGCGTATTCCCTGATCGACGGCAGTTTCGCGCCGGCCGGCAACACCCCTTCCTCGATCTGTCTGGCGAGATTGTCCGCCATCGCGCCAGACAGGCTGGCTTTTGCACGCTGTTTCATCGGAATCTTCCGTCGGGCCGGCTCACTGTCATGGGTACGGTTGAGGGACTGTCTGCGCCGTCTGTACCTTTTCAATGGGTACAGCGTGACTATTATTCGGCTATCCACTGCCCGCCGCAAGCACCGACGGGCAATACCGCCACCCCGCAACAGTCAACCCATCATGCCGATCGATTCCGCCTTGCCGAACTTCCGCTCGCTGACGCCCGAGCAACGCCTGTCCCACCTGGCCCGCGTCGTCGGGCTCGATGATGCCGAGCACGCGCTGCTCGCCCGACCGGGCGCGCTGCCGCTCGATACCGCGAACGGAATGATCGAGAACGTGATCGGCACGTTCGAGCTGCCGATGGCGGTGGCTGGCTACTTCCGGATCAACGACCGGGACGTGATCGTGCCGATGGCCGTCGAGGAGCCGTCGATCGTGGCGGCCGCATCGTACATGGCGAAGCTGTCGCGCGCGGCGGGCGGCTTCCGCACGTCGAGCAGCGGCCCGCTGATGCGTGCGCAGGTCCAGGTGGTCGGCGTCGACGATCCGTACGGCGCGCGGCTCGCGATCCTGCGTCATGCGGCCGAACTGATCGCGCTCGCGAACAGCCGCGACAAGGTGCTGGTCGGGCTCGGCGGCGGCTGCCGCGACATCGAGGTTCACGTGTTTCCCGACACGCCGCGCGGCGCGATGATCGTCGCGCACCTGATCGTCGACGTGCGCGACGCGATGGGCGCGAACACGGTCAACACGATGGCCGAGACCGTCGCGACGCGCATCGAGGCGATTACCGGCGGCCAGGTACGGTTGCGGATACTGTCCAACCTCGCCGACCTGCGGTTGGCGCGCGCGGAGGTACGGTACTCGGCCGCGACGCTCGCGACCGACGATTACGCCGGCGAAGCGGTGATCGACCGTGTGATCGACGCATACGTGTTCGCGGCGACCGATCCGTACCGCGCGGCGACCCACAACAAGGGCATCATGAACGGCATCGATCCGGTGGTGGTCGCGACCGGCAACGACTGGCGCGCGGTCGAGGCCGGCGCGCATGCGTACGCGAGCCGCAGCGGCCGCTATACGTCGCTGACGACGTGGGAGAAGGCCGCGAACGGCGACCTCGTCGGCACGATCGAGATGCCGATGCCGGTCGGGCTCGTCGGCGGCGCGACGAAGACGCATCCGCTCGCGCGCCTCGCATTGAAGATCATGAACGTGACGTCCGCGCAGGAACTCGGCGAAATTGCGGTCGCGGTCGGGCTTGCGCAGAATCTCGGGGCGCTGCGTGCGCTCGCGACCGAAGGGATCCAGCGCGGCCACATGGCGCTGCATGCGCGCAACATCGCCGTCGCGGCCGGCGCGACGGGCGCCGACATCGACCGGATCGCGCAGCGGATGGTCGCGGCGAAGGACGTGCGTACCGATTTCGCCGTCGAGCTGCTCGCGGGCCGCAGCGGCGGCTGACGCGCGGCTGCGCGCCGCGTGATCGACGCGGTGTGCAGTCCGCGCCGCGCCGGCATGGCCGGCGACATATCAAACCAGGAGGAGACACATGGAACAGACCGGTTCAAGCGCCGTCGCACCCGCGCCGCATCGCACCCGGCCGTTGGCCGGCGCCGATGCGGCGGCCGCGACGCTCGTCGAGGTGTGGGGCGACACGGTGGCGACGAAGCATCTCGCGTGGTCGGTGCTGCTCGGCATCGCGATCAGCCTCGGCGCGTTCGAGATCGGCCGCATCGCGCTCGCATCGTTCGTGCACGACGCGGCGATCGCACGCGCTTATGCGATGCTGATCGGCCTCGGCGGCTGCCTGCTGGCCGGCACGATCTGCGCGGTGCTGTTCAAGCCGAAGCGCACGGTGATCGAGCATGAGGCGGGCAGCGCCGAGCGCGACGACGCCTTGCGGCAACTCGCCGAAGCATCGGGCGGACTGGGCGCGGCGAGCGACCTGTCGGCCAGCGCGCGCGCCGAGATGGAGGAACTCGGGCTGCTCGACCTGTTCGCGTCGTACGACGCGTCGACCGGGCGCGCACGCGCGGGAGGCCGCTGATGGACGCACTGCTGCAGGCGTTGCCGGCCGCGTTCGCGATGGGGCTGCTCGGCGCGATCGTGTTCTCCGGCATCGGGCTGATCTCCGGCACCGACGAAACGACGACGATCGCGCCGCTCACGTTGCTCGTCGCGCTGCTCGGCGTGCCGCCGGCCGGCGTGTTCACGTTCTTCCTCGCGGGCGCGGTGGCCAAGCACATCACGCATGCGATCCCGACCGCGCTGCTCGGCATTCCCGGCGACACGATGGCCGCGCCGCTGCTGCAACAGGCGACGCTGCTGCGCGCGCTCGGCGTGCCGCACATCGCGCTGCGCAAGATGATCTCCGGCGCGATCGTCGCCGCGTTCGTCGCGCTGCCGCTCGCGGTGTTGTTCGCGTCGCTGCTCGCGCCGTTCGGCGCGGCGATCGCGAAGGCCGCGCCGTGGGTGTTCCTCGCGGCGGCCGTCGGCATCGCGTACTGCTCGGCGGGGCGCTGGGCATCGGTGCTGCTGCTGGTGCCGTTCGTGATGCTGGTGGTCGGGCTGCAGGCGCTCACCGGTCATTACGGCGTGAAGCTGAGCGTCAGCTACTTCCTCGGGATCGCGATCGGCCCGCTGGTGGCCGACCTGTTCTCGATCCTGTCGCCGGCCGAGCGGCGGCGCATGCGCCGCGACGGGCCGTCGACGTTCGTGCTCGCGCCCGACGTGAAAAGCTGGCGCGGCTATTTCCCGAATCCGCTGAAGGTGCTCGACCGCGAGCAGGTCGCGTGGACGGTCGGCACGGCCGCCGTGTCGAGCGCGACGTTCGTGTTCAGCCCGGTCGCGATGACGGTGCTGATGGGCGAGATCGTCGGCGCGCGCGTGCGTCATGCGTACCAGCGCCTGACGACCGTGATCGCCGCGCGCAACGGCGTGACCGAGGCCACCTATATCGCCGAAGCGCTGATTCCGCTGATCGCGTTCGGGCTGCCGCTGAGCCCGGTGGCGGCCGGCCCGGCCGCGCCGCTGTTCAATGCGCCGCCGCGCTTCACGGTCGACGCGGCGAGCGGGCAGATCCACAACCTGCATACGCTGATGAGCTGGCCCGCGTTCCTCGGCTACGGGCTGCTGGCGATCGTGCTGGCCGCGCTGATCGCGTATCCGCTCGCGATGCACCACGCGCACCGCGCGGCGGCGTTCGTCGCGCGCAAGCTGAGCCATGAAGCGATCATCGCGACCTTCGCGGGGCTGATCGTCGTGATCGGCGTGTGGGAAGGGCAACTGCTCGGGCTCGCCGTGATCGTGACGATCGGCCTGTTCGGCGGGATGCTGTCGCGCCTGTTCGCGTTCAACACCGGCGTGCAGTTCATGGGCTATTACGTCGCGGTGCTCAGCGTGCCCGCGATCGCCAGGCTGTTCTGACACGCCGGCGCACCGGGCCGCGAGTGCCGCGCGGCCGCGCCGAAGCATCGTTTTCCCGCGATTTTTGAATCGCTGTGTGTCGTGTTCGCACACGGATACGTTGGGATACAAAGCGTCCGGATGGTTCGGATATAAAACCGGTGAAGCGATTCGCACGGCGGCGCGGTGCCATGCGCCGCCGCTGCGAACGGCGACACCCGATTGCCCGCACGTGCCGCGGGCCCTTTCCTGAGCGATCGACAATGGAGAACGAGTCATGCCTGATACCGTGAACACCCGCCGCCGCCTGATCCTGGGCTCGACGCTGGCGAGCCTGAGCCTGGCCGACCTCGGCTTCAGCGCGCTCGCGCATGCGCAGTCGGCGCCCGATGCATCGGCGGCGAAGCGCCCGGCCAGCGCTGCGTCGCTGGGCCCGATCCACCAGATCGACGCGGGCGTGCTCAACGTCGGTTATGCGGATCTCGGACCGAAGCAGGGCCCGGTCGTGTTCCTGTTGCACGGCTGGCCGTACGACATCTACAGCTACGCGGACGTCGCGCCGCTGCTCGTCGCGGCCGGCTATCGCGTGATCGTGCCGTACCTGCGCGGCTACGGCTCGACGACGTTCCGCTCGGCCGACACGGTGCGCAACGGCCAGCAGGCGGTGACGGCCGTCGACATCGTCGCGCTGATGGATGCGCTGAAGATCGACCGCGCGGTGTTCGGCGGCTACGACTGGGGCGCGCGCACGGCCGACATCATCGCGGCGCTGTGGCCGCAGCGCGTGAAGGCGCTGGTGTCGGTGAGCGGCTACCTGATCGGCAGCCAGGCGGCGAACGCCAAGCCGCTGCCGCCGCAGGCCGAATTCCAGTGGTGGTATCAGTTCTACTTCACGACCGAGCGCGGCGAACTGGGCTACGCGCAGAACCGCGATGCGTTCAACAAGCTGATCTGGCAACTCGCGTCGCCGAAGTGGCAGTTCTCCGACGAGACGTATGCGCGCTCGGCCGCGTCGTTCCGGAATCCCGATCACGTGGCCGTCGTGATCCACAACTATCGCTGGCGGCTCGGGCTCGCGAAGGGCGAAGCGCAATACGACGACATCGAGCGGCGTCTCGCGTCCGGGCCCGCGATCACCGTGCCGACGATCACGATGGAAGGCGACGCGAACGGCGCGCCGCATCCGGAGCCGGCCGCGTACGCGAAGAAGTTCACCGGCAAGTACCAGCACCGGACCATCACCGGCGGCATCGGCCACAACCTGCCGCAGGAAGCGCCGCAGGCATTCGCCGATGCGATCCTGCAAGTGGAGCATCTGTGATGCGGGCCCGCGTGGGAATGGGGCGGCGCGGCGCGCGCCATGTGCTCGTCGCGGGCGTGCTGCTGGCCGGTGCGTGGTCGGCGAGCGGTCCGGCCGCGTTCGCGGAGCAGCCGAAACCGGCCGCGGCCGCGTCGCCGATCTACGGCGTGACGATTCCGCCCGGCTACCGGAAGTGGGAGATGGTCGCGCCGGCCGAAGAGGCCGCACCGCTCGACGAACTGCGGGTGGTGCTCGGTAACCCGGTCGCGATCCGCGCGCTCGAACAGGCGACGCTGCCGTTTCCGGACGGCACGATCCTCGTGAAGCTTGCATACAAGCGCAAGCAGTCCGACGAGTTCGCGCCCGCGACGGTGCCCGGCCAGGCGACGACCGTGCAGGTGATGGTGAAGGATTCGCGCCGCTATGCGGCGACGGGCGGCTGGGGATTCGGGCGCTTCATCAACGGCGTGCCGGCCGACCTCGGCCAGCATCAGACATGCTTTGCATGCCATCAGGCGCGGGTGAAAAACCACGATTACGTGTTCACGCGGCTCGCGCCGTGACGTGACACGGAGAGGTGAAGGTGAAGGTGACGGAAAGGCGTGCCCTGCCAGGCACGCCTTTTTTCGTGCTGCGAGGGGAACGGCGCAGCGCGTCGGCAAGCCGGTTTGTATCGCTCTGTATCTGCGGCCGCTCCTGAAAAACTGGCATGCAGAAAGCCCCGGTTTCGGAAACATGCCGGATACGTGCGCGGGTTCTACTGTCGACATGCAGCAAACGTTCGGTGCCAGGCGTTCGCACCGGATGCCAGGTGATCGACACCCCCAACTTCGTTCAAGGAGAAATCTCATGAAAGCCGCTCGAATCCTCGCCGTTGCCGTTCTCGCCGTCGTACCCGCACTGTCGTTCGCCGATACCGGCCACGGCCTCACGCGTGCCGAAGTGCGCGCCGACCTCATCCGTCTCGAGAAGGCCGGCTACAACCCGGCCGGGAGCGAAGCGCATTACCCGGACGACATCGCCGCCGCAGAGCATGCCGTCGCGGCTGCCGAGCAGGTCGCGCGTTCCGACCAGAACGGCCCGTCGAAGTCGCAAGGCGACAACGTGGCCGATGCGTCGACGCCGGCCGGCCATCGCGATGCCGCGCAGCCGCGTGCCGCACGTAACGCCGCCGACGACCTGTACGCGCATTCGTGATTCCGCGCCGCGCCTGCCGCATGCAGGCGCGGCCTTCACTGCAGTCCTTCATTTGAACGACACGACAAGCAAAGGAGCATGACGATGGCCGGTTTGACGAAACGCGTTCTGGTATCCGCCGCGATGATCGGCGGACTGTTCGGTGCGGTCGCGGCGCAGGCCGCGCCGAAGGAAGACCTGAAGGGCACCAACGTCGTGCTCGTGCACGGCGCGTTCGCCGACGGATCGAGCTGGAACCGCGTGATTCCGCTGCTGGAGGCGCGCGGGCTGCACGTGGTGTCGGTACAGAATCCGCTGAGCTCGCTCGCCGACGATGCGGCCGCGGCGAAGCGTACGATCGACGAACAGAAGGGGCCGGTCGTGCTGGTCGGCCATTCGTGGGCGGGCGTCGTGATCAGCGACGCGGGCAACGACGACAAGGTGAAGTCGCTCGTGTACGTCGCGGCGTTCGCCCCCGACAACGGCCAGTCGATCGCGGACGTCACGCAGGGGCTGCCGGCGCCGGCATGGGCCGGCGAGTTGCGCAAGGACGCGGGCGGTTTCGCACGGCTGTCGGACAAGGCGATCGCGCAGGACTTCGCGCCGGATCTGCCGCCCGCGCAGCAGCGCCTCGTCGCGGCGACCCAGGGGCCATGGTATGGCGGGTGCATCTCGGAGAAGGTCACGCAGGCCGCGTGGCATGCGAAGCCGTCGACGTTCGTCGTCGCGACGCAGGACCGGATGATCGATCCGACGCTGCAGGAAGCGATGGCGAAGCGGATCGGCGCGACGGTCACGCGCGTGAACGCGAGCCATGTCGCGATGCTGAGCCAGCCGAAGGCCGTGGCCGACGCGATCATCGCCGCGGCCGAGCGCGCGAAGCAGGATACGCAGTGAGCGCGTGCGGCGCCGCGCTTTCGTGAGGGGCGCGGTTCCGCGCGTGATCGTGATGTCTTTTCACCAGGAGAAGTCATGACCGAACTCTGGGAACTGTCCGCGACCGAACTCGCGAAACGCGTGCGGCGGCGCGACGTATCCGCGCGCGAAGTGGCGGACGCGGTGCTCGATCGTCTCGATGCCGTGAATCCGGCGATCAACGCGGTGGTCGAACACCGTCCCGACGACGTGCGGCAGCAGGCCGACGAAGTCGATCGCGCGATCGCGCGCGGCGACGATCCGGGGCCGCTCGCGGGCGTCCCCGTCACCGTGAAGATCAACGTCGATCAGGCCGGCTTTGCGACGACCAACGGCACGCGTTTGCAGCGCAATCTGGTCGCGCCCGCCGACAGCCCGGTGGTCGCGAACATCCGGAAGGCCGGCGGGGTGCTGCTCGGCCGCACCAATTCCCCGACGTTCGCATTGCGCTGGTTCACGGCGAATCTCGTGCACGGCCACACGCGCAATCCGCGCAATGCGTCGCTGACGCCGGGCGGATCGAGCGGCGGCGCGGCGGCGGCCGTGGCTGCAGGGATCGGCCCGCTCGCGGTCGGCACCGACATCGGCGGCTCGGTGCGCTACCCGGCCTATGCATGCGGCGTACACGGGATCCGGCCGTCGCTCGGCCGCGTGCCGGCATTCAATGCATCGTCGCCCGAGCGGGCGATCGGCGCGCAACTGATGTCGACGGCCGGGCCGATCGCGCGCACGATCGACGATCTCTCGCTCGCGCTACGCGCCTTCTCCGCGCCGGACCCGCGCGATCCGTGGCACGTCGCGGTGCCGTTCGACGGGCGCGATGTGCCGAAGCGCGCGGCGCTGTGCGTGCGTCCGCGCGGCCTGGAGGTCGTGCCCGAAGTCGAGGCCGCGTTGCGCGATGCCGCGCGCCGGCTGGTCGATGCCGGCTGGACCGTCGACGAGATCGACGATACGCCGCCGATGCGCGAGGCCGCGCTGCTGCAGGAACAGCTGTGGCTCGGCGACGGATTCGACGCGCTGGCGAACGCCGTGGCGCAAGACAGCGATCCGGGCGCGGCCGCGGTGATCGCCGCCGTGCGCGGCAAGGTGCGCGACCTGCCGGCCGACGTGATCAGCCGCGCGCTGGTCCGGCGTACCACGCTGACGCGAGCGTGGCGGCTGTTTCTCGACGACTATGCGGTGCTGCTGTTGCCCGTTTCGGCGGAACTGCCGTTCCCCGACGATCTCGACCGGCAAGGGCCGGACGGCTTCGAGCGCGTGTGGGAAGCGCAGCTCACGTTGCGCGCGCTGCCCGCGATGGGGCTGCCGGGGCTGGCCGTTACGACATCGATCGTGAACGGCGTGCCGGTGGGCGTGCAAGTGGTGGCCACGCATCATCGCGAGGATCTGTGTCTGCTTGCGGGACGCGATATCGAGGCGCGTGGGGTGCCGATTGTGCCGGTCGATCCAGTGGTATGACATCCTGAAGAACCCATGCGTCGGCGAGGCTCGGGGGCTTCGCCGGCGCATTTCGGATTCCATGACGACGCGCGGAATGCCGCGCTGCTCGTTCTTCCCCTTCCTTTCAAACTCTTTCGATGCACGACATCGAACGGTCATCGCCTTTCATTTCCCGCCCGCCATCAACCGCGCATCGATAGCGCGCGTCCGTTATTGCATTCCCCGCGGCGCTGATTAGGAAATGAATTTTTATTGGTTCTGCTTCCCCGACCGCACTCGCATAGTGACGCTGACGGCTATAGACAGCACGCAAGCTGCAACAGCCGCATTCCCGGTGTCTTTGTTCATACGAATCTGAGAATACAAGGAAGTGTCATGACGGTTGAACTGCAAGAACGAACCGCTGCGCAGCAGGCGCTCGAAGACGCGCGCGCGGCGGCCTTGGCGACCGGCAAGCCCTACGCGGGTGGCGTGGCGCCGGAAACCGCTTGGGCGTTGTTTTCGGCGGGCGACGCCGTGCTGGTGGACGTGCGCACGGCCGAGGAACGGAAATTCGTCGGCTACGTGCCGGAGTCGCTGCACGTGCCGTGGGCGACCGGCACGAGCCTGACGCGCAACCCGCGCTTCGTGCGCGAACTGGAAGCGAAGACTGGCAAGGACGCGGTCGTGTTGCTGTTGTGCCGCAGCGGCAACCGCTCGGCGCAGGCGGCCGAGGCCGCGGCGAAGGGCGGTTTCACGCAGGTTTTCAATGTGCTCGAAGGCTTCGAGGGCGACCTCGACGAGCGGCAGCATCGCGGCGGCCAAAACGGCTGGCGTTTCCGCGGCCTGCCTTGGGCGCAGGATTGATTCACGGCGGTTACGGGGAGAAAGCAGCATGGCCGCATTCGATATCGACGACATCGTTCAATCGCTGCAGACGGTGCGTCGCGCATGGCGCGAAAAGCAGCGGCGTTCGCTCGAACCCGGCGGGCGTGATTTGCCGGCGCGCGAAGCGCTCGCGCAGATCGTCGGCGCGTTGAAAGGTGTGCTGTTCCCGATGCGGCTCGGGCCGCCCGACCTGCGGCAGGAAAGCGAGAATTTCCACGTGGCCCACGCGCTCGACGCGGCGCTGAATGCGTTGCTCACGCAGGTGACGCTCGAATTGCGCTACGCGGCGCGTCACCGCAATGCCGACGGGCCGGCCGACAATCTCGACGAAGTCGCGTCGAAGGCCGTGCAGGCGTTCGCCGCACGCTTGCCGGAGATTCGCCGGCTGCTCGACAGCGACGTGCTCGCGGCGTTCCACGGCGATCCGGCGGCCGGCAGCGTCGACGAGGTGCTGCTGTGCTATCCGGGCATCCTCGCGATGATTCATCACCGGCTCGCGCATGAGCTGTACGGGCTCGGCCTGCCGCTGCTCGCGCGGATCATCGCCGAGCAGGCGCATGCGGAAACGGGCATCGACATTCATCCGGGCGCGCGCATCGGCGCGGGCTTCTTCATCGACCACGGCACGGGCGTCGTGATCGGCGAGACGGCGATCATCGGCGAGCGCGTGCGCGTGTACCAGGCCGTCACGCTCGGCGCGAAGCGCTTCCCGCGCGATGCGGCCGGCCATCTGGAGAAAGGGCTCGCGCGCCATCCGATCGTCGAGGACGACGTGGTGATCTATGCGGGCGCAACGATCCTCGGCCGCGTGACGATCGGGCGCGGCGCGGTGATCGGCGGCAACGTGTGGCTCACGCAGGACGTGCCGGCCGGCGAAAACGTCACGCAGGCCGTGCTGCGCAGCGAAGCGAACGCCGCGCCGCGCACGGCGGCGCGCGTCGCCTAGGAGGCGCGATGAGCGACCTCATCCATCACTTCGGCGCCACCGTGCGCAAGCTGCGCGAAGCGCGCACGTGGTCGCAGGAGCAGCTGGCCGAGCATGCGGGGCTGAACCGCTCGTACGTCGGCGAGATCGAGCGCGGCGAGGCGATCGCGTCGATCGTCACGGCCGACAAGATCGCGCGCGCGTTCGACGTGTCGATCTCGACGCTGCTGCCGGGTGCGTACGTCACCTGAGGTCGCTTCGCCCCGTTTCCCCTTCGGTTGCACGACCTGACGGCTATAGCATGTTGAGCCGGCAGGGGCGTGCTTCCGATAATCACCCAGCGTCATAAGCAATCCCGTTTTTCATCTTAAGAACCCGGAGCCACACATGTCGACCGTTGCAAGCGGCACGGCCGCGCTGAGCGATCACGCCGCCCGCCAACTAGCGAACGCTACCAAGACCGTCCCCCAGCTTTCCACGATCACGCCGCGCTGGCTGACCCATCTGCTGCAATGGGTGCCGGTCGAGGCCGGCATCTACCGCCTGAACCAGGTGAAGAACCCGGAAGCCGTGCGCGCCGCATGCACGCAGCTCGAGGACGAAAGCGTGCTGCCGCAGACCTTCGTGCCGTACGAGGAACAGCCGCGCGAATACTTCCTGAACGCGGTGAGCACGGTGCTCGACGTGCATACGCGGATCTCCGATCTTTACAGCAGTCCTCATGACCAGATCAAGGAGCAGCTGCGCCTGACGATCGAGACGATCAAGGAGCTGCAGGAAAGCCAGCTGATCAACAACCCCGACTACGGGCTGCTCGCGAACGTGACCGACGAACAGCGGATCTTCCCGCTGACGGGCGCGCCGACGCCGGACGATCTCGACGAGCTGCTGACGAAGGTGTGGAAGGAGCCGGCGTTTTTCCTCACGCACCCGCTCGCGATCGCCGCGTTCGGCCGCGAATGCACGCGGCGCGGCGTGCCGCCGCCGACGGTCAGCCTGTTCGGCTCGCAGTTCCTCACGTGGCGCGGCATTCCGCTGATTCCGTCGGACAAGGTGCCGGTCGCGGACGGCAAGACCAAGATCCTGCTGCTGCGCGTCGGCGACAAGCGCCAGGGCGTCGTCGGCCTGTATCAGCCGGGCGTCGCGGGCGAGCAGGGGCCGGGCCTGTCGGTGCGCTTCATGGGGATCAACAACCAGGCGATCGCGTCGTACCTGATCTCGCTGTATTGCTCGCTCGCGGTCCACTCGCCGGATGCGCTGGCTGTCCTCGATGACGTCGAAATCGCCAAGTTCCATGACTATCCCGACACCTACCGTTAATCCCGGCCTGGCCGGCGGCGACGCGCACGCGTTGCCGCACGCGCCGCTGCCGGCCGGCTTGCCCGACCCGGCGACGCTCGCGCGGCTCGCGTCCGAGTTCTTCGCGACGCCGCCCGGGCAGGCCACCGCGCCCGGGCTGTCGGCGGGCAGCGGCGCGGTCGGCGGCGTGCCGTCGGCCTTGCCTGCGGCGGCGCCGATTCTCGCGTCGGTGAGCAACCCGGTGCCGGGCGGCTCGCCGCTCGCGGGCCCGGGCGGGGCGGGCACCGGCGTGCCGGGGCTCGCGCTGCCGCAAGGCAAGGTACCGGGCGCGAATCTCGCGCCGTCCGCGCCGACGCACGTGCTGTCGCTCGGCAACCGCGCACCCGCGCTCGCGCCGCATGCGGCCGCGCAGAACGGGCTGCCCGACAACGTCGTATCGATCGCGCCCGCGCTGGAGCCGCGCGTCGGCGGCGCGGCGCTCGGTGTGCCGCAGGTGAATGCGCCGGCACCGGAAGGCGCGGCGAAGGCGTCGCCGTACTACTTCACCGACGGTTCGCTGCAGGGCTGGCAGGCGACGCCGCAGGACATCGTCGTGCCGTCGAACGGCCTCGCGTCGCCGGAAGCGTTCGGGTTGCCGGGCGACGACGCGCTGCGCGCGCTGCTGGCCGTGCATCGCGACGTGCCGGCGTCGCGCGCGTCGGGTGCCGACGTGCCGCGCTACTTCATCGACGATGCGCAGGCAGCCGAGCCGCACGGTCAGCTGCATCGCGGCGCCCATCCGCCGTTCGACGTGAACGCGATCCGCCGCGACTTCCCGATCCTGCAGGAACGCGTGAACGGCAAGCAGCTCGTCTGGTTCGACAACGCGGCGACGACGCACAAGCCGCAAGCCGTGATCGACCGACTCGCGTACTTCTACGCTCACGAGAACTCGAACATCCACCGCGCGGCGCATGCACTGGCGGGACGCGCGACGGATGCGTACGAGCATGCGCGGGAGACGGTGCAGCGCTTCATCGGCGCATCGTCGCCCGACGAGATCGTGTTCGTGCGTGGCACGACCGAGGCGATCAACCTGATCGCGAAGACGTGGGGCGTGCAGAACGTCGGCGAAGGCGACGAGATCGTCGTGTCGCATCTCGAGCATCACGCGAACATCGTGCCGTGGCAGCAGCTTGCCGCGCTCAAGGGTGCGAAGCTGCGCGTGATTCCGGTCGACGATTCGGGGCAGGTGCTGCTCGACGAATACCGGAAGCTGCTCAACGATCGCACGAAGATCGTGTCGGTCACGCAGGTGTCGAACGCGCTCGGCACGGTCGTGCCGGTGAAGGAGATCGTCGAGCTCGCGCATCGCGCGGGCGCGAAGGCGCTGGTCGACGGTGCGCAGTCGATCTCGCACATGCGCGTGGACGTGCAGGCGCTCGATGCGGATTTCTTCGTGTTCTCCGGGCACAAGATCTACGGGCCGACCGGGATCGGCGTCGTGTACGGCAAACGCGCGATCCTCGACGACATGCCGCCGTGGCAGGGGGGCGGCAACATGATCGCGGACGTGACGTTCGAGCGCACGGTGTTTCAGCCGCCGCCGAACCGCTTCGAAGCCGGCACCGGCAACATCGCGGATGCGGTGGGGCTCGGCGCGGCGCTCGACTACGTGAACCGCGTCGGCATCGAGAACATCGCGCGCTACGAGCACGATCTGCTCGCGTATGCGACGAGCGTGCTCGCGCCGGTGCCGGGCGTGCGGCTCGTCGGTACCGCGCGCGACAAGGCGAGCGTGCTGTCGTTCGTGCTGAAGGGCTATGAAACCGAGGAGGTCGGGCAGGCGCTGAACGAAGAGGGCATCGCGGTGCGCTCGGGGCACCACTGCGCGCAACCGATCCTGCGGCGCTTCGGGCTCGAAGCCACGGTGCGGCCGTCGCTCGCGTTCTACAACACGTGCGATGAAGTCGATGCGCTGGTGAGTGTCGTCAGGAGACTGGCGGCGCGACGTTGACGTCGTTGCCGTGTCGATGCTTGCCCGCTTGCGGCGGCCTTTGCGGGCCGCCGCAAGCGTGTTCGTGCTGCCCGGTCAAAACCGTACAACCGGCTTCTGCTCGACACTGAACCCGTCACGCAGCACGCACGCCGAATCGGCGAAGTAGCGACGGGTTTCCGACAGCAGATCGGTGTTGCCGCGTCGGCAGAACACCACGCCCGATCCCTCCTCCGCCAACAGCTCGTCGATCAGCGATTCGGGTTGCCCGATATCAGCGAGATGGGCATTCTGCACGCCGTGTGCGAGCGCATCGAGCGCGTCCCGTACGCACGGCGCCGCGTTGGCGGCCGGATGCTCGGCGAGCCATTGCTCCAGCTCCGTGATGCCGTACAGCCCGGTGAGTTCGCCGAGTTCGCGCAGCCATGCGCTGTCAACCATCATCACCAGCGTAACGGCGCCCGTACGTTGCGCGAACAGGCTGCCGAGCCGTTCCGGGCGCAGCAGCCGATCATGGCCTGCGTCGTCCGGTGCGACCGGCATCACGACGGGCACCAGTCCGTTGTCGAGCAACGCGTTCAACGCGGTGACGTCGAACCGCGCGACCTTGCTCGTGTCCGCGTGGTCGGATTCGGCGCTGGCGACCAGCAGGCCGCCGTCGTGACCGTCGACGCCGATTGCCCGCGCGCCGTGGCTGCCGATCAGGCGCACGAGTTCATGGTTGACGCCGGCCATGGCGGCGTGTGTCGCGTGGACCGATTGCGCGACGGACGCAGTCGGAATGCTTTGGATCACGATCGGATGGATGCCGGTGAGCGCGAGCAGCGCGACATCCTGCGCGAAGGCCGAGCGCGTGTGGGCGTCGCTGGCGGCACCACCGTCGATGATGACGACGGTCTGTCCGTGCAGCGCCTGCATGAACGGCAGTGAGCGGGCCAAGCCGGCCACGCGTCGAGTGGGAGTGTCAGGGTCTGGGAACATGGGCGTTCGAAAGGATGAAGGGGATACCTGTCGTTGCGCGACGCTCGATCAAACAGTGCGTTGCATGAGTCGGCGGATCTCGTCGGGCGTTTGTGCGTCGCGTGACGCTTGCCGGATCGCGCGTTCGCTGAACCATCGTGCGGCGTCGGCGAGCAGTTCGAGGTGTGCACGGTCGTCCGCGTGCGGCAGAACCAGCACGACGAATTCGCGCACGGGCTTGCGGTCGGGCGCGTTGAACGTGAACGGGTATCGCGCGCGGACGAACAGCGCGACGGCCGAGCCGATCCCGTCGACTCGCGCATGCGGAATCGCGACGCCCTGGCCGAGGCCGGTCGAGCCGAGTTGTTCGCGCTTGATCAGTTCGGCCCGGATCCGTTCCGCGGATACGCCGCTGTCGCGTGCGACATGGTGAGCGACGAGATCGAACAACTGGATCGCGCTTTCCACCGGTACGTCGAGCAGGATATTGTCCGGCGGACAGGCGTCGGCGAGCGCGGTCGCGAACGGTGTGCCACCGCGTTGCTGAGGGCGGCCGGATTGGCCGCCGACGGCGGCCTGATGCGTTTGCATGCGGATCTCTCCGTGTCGGGATGACAGGGAAATCCTAGACAAACCCGCGTAAAGACGGTGTCAGATACGCGGGGGCCGGGCATTAAAATCTCGTATCGAGCGCCGATGCCGCCGCGCGCGATACGGACACCCTCAGGTTCCCGACAGCACGAACGGCAGCGTCGTCAGCAGAAACACTGAAATGCCGACGACCGGCGCGCCGAATGCGATTGCCGCGAACGCCACGATGGCGCTCGCCAGCACGAGCGTTCTCGATACCCGGCGGTGTCGGCCGTGCGCCGTCGTCCGGTCCTCGCAAAGAGCAGGGGTTCGCGCGCCTATCACGTGTTTCCAGAACGTCAAGCCCAGCATCATTCCATTGCTCCTGTATGAAAGACGATCGAGACGGGGCGTGCGCGGCTTCGGAAGCGGGAATCCCCGTGAATAAAATCAGTGATGCAAAATAAATGGATTGGATCGGCGGATCGATGACGTGCCGTTACGCGGAACGTGTCGCACGCATTGCGATGTGCGATGCGGGACGACCGCATCGACGTCGTGTTCAAGCATGCACGGGAAGGACTACGGCGCGCATCGTCCGCGTGTCGGCGGGACGGTGGCTCGGGAAGGAGACGCAGGCGTCCGGCCTGTCAGGCGGGGAAGCAACTCGGAGGACGAGGACTTCGGATGCGCATGGCGCGTGCTCGGTGGTGGATGGCGAATCCATTCTAGTGAACGGATGCGCGGGCGCAAGTAAAAAGGTCGTAAAGGTGCGTGAATCGCGCGTTACGTGCACTGCCACAGATGCGCGCTGGTCCGGCATGGCGCGCACCAGAACGTATAGTTCGCGCCGCCGCTGCCCCACAGCCATTCGCCGCCGTCGACTTGCGGAAGCTCGGAGTCGAGCTGCATGGCGAAGCGCATCTTGCGGCCGCAATCGGGGCAATCGGGATACCACGAGGACTGCACCCACGACGGCGGACCGCCGACGCGGCTGAGGTTCTGCCTGCCGTTCGACTCGCCCCATTCCTGCCAGGCCCAGCGAGCGGGCGCGGCGAAAACGTCGACGTCGGATTCGACGAAGGGGCTGGCCGGATAGTCGGGCTCGATCGCGGCATCGTGCCGCTGCGAGGGATGGGCGACCGCATGACCCGACTCGTCGTGCCGGTAGAACAGCGGGCCGTCGCTTTCCCAACCGAGGCACGCCAGGCAGGTGGCGAACGACACGGGCGTCGTGCTGTCGATACCCGCTTCGATCGGTTGCGGCAGCGTCAGCAGCCGATGCAACGGCTGATGGCACAGGCCGCATCGATGCGGCGACACGCCGCCGAAGTGCGCGTTCGACCGACGGGATTCGCCTGCTTGCCAGGTCGGATGATTCGCCTGAATCTCGCGTTTCCACTTCGGCATGTCGCGAAGTGCCGGCGCACGCAGCGCGCGTCCGAAGTCGATATGCAGCGGAGAATCGCCGTGCAATGCGCGCAACGTGCCGTGCTCCAGCGTGTAGCCCGCTGACATGAGCCAGTTCGCGGCTTGCTCCGGATCGTCCGGAAACAGCCGGGCCACCGCATCGAGCACGGCTGCTGGTTGTCGTGAATGGAGCAGTGCGACAGCGCGTGCGCGCGCCGCGTCGTCAACGGCGGGTGCTTGCGCAAGCCGCCGGCGCCACGCGTCGATCGTGGCCGCGTCGAGTGCCCGCCACGCGTATTCCGCACAATGCATGCGCGGCGAATGCCGGGGGACGACCACGTCGAGCAGTACGTCCCAGTGATCGGAAAACACCTGCGGCAATCGTAGCGCGACGCTGGACAGCACGTTCGCGAGTCGCGCGTTCCATGCGCCTTCGACGACCCGTCGCCACGCTTCGGCTGCAACGTTCGCGAACGCGATGTCGTCCATCAGGTCGATCGCGGCGTCGATGAACGTCGCATGCGCGAACGTGCGATCGAACGACGCGATCACGAGATCGACGAGTGCCGCTGGTTCGTCGCGCCGCA
The DNA here is from genome assembly GCF_015712215.1 of Burkholderia sp. 9779_493. Classification (NCBI taxonomy): domain Bacteria; kingdom Pseudomonadati; phylum Pseudomonadota; class Betaproteobacteria; order Burkholderiales; family Burkholderiaceae; genus Burkholderia; species Burkholderia sp. 9779_493. The sequence continues at coordinate 23,592 of NZ_JACCQA010000037.1, read as the reverse complement.
GTGCCAGCATCTGCGACATCGGATCGTTACCGGTCCAGCCGAGGCGTTCGTAGTCGTCCAGAAGGGTGTGTGCGGTCGGCATGATGAGCGACGGAAGCGATCGGGGCGCCGCGGATCAACGTCCGGCCAGCATCCGCCCACCCACGCCCATCAGCAACAGCCCGGCGGCCGTATCGAGCACGGCCTTGCGCCGGATCAGCAGCCGGCGCACCGACGGATGCGACGCGAGCAGCGCCATCGTGCAATACCACGCAGCCGAGATCGCGACCGACAGCACGACGACCGACAGATCGAGCCACGCCGGCGCATGGGCCGGCACCATCAGCGCGAAGATACTGCCGTAGAACGCGACGGACTTCGGGTTCGTCATGCTGACGACGTAGCCTTTTCTCGCCGCGCGCCAGTCGGACGTCGCGGCCGGTGCGGAAACGGGCAACGGCTTGCGCGCGGTCACGATCATTTTCAGGCCGAGCCAGATCAGGTAGGCGGCGCCCGCCAGCCGCAGCGCGGTGTGTACCCAGGCGACGTGGGTCACGAGCAGGCTCAGGCCGGCGATCGCGATCGCGGCCCAGGTGCCCGACGCGGCGGCGAGGCCGAGCCCCGTCATCATGCCCGCGCGGCGCGACACGACGGCGGTGGACGTGACGATCACGAAATTCGGGCCGGGACTGGCGACGCTCAGCAGCAGGACGCCGGCGAGCGGCAGCGGGATGTTGGCGATGGGCGACATGGCGTGGCGGTGGCGTGACGGGACGGGTCTTCATCTTACCCGAGCGCGGCAATCGGCCCGCCGGCAATCGTATTGCGGTGCGCCAAAGCGCACAACGCGTGACGACTTTCGTCGCCACGCGTTGCAGGGTCCTGCCCGGCCGCGCGCACGCCGGCGAACCGGCGCGCACGCTGCGTCGTCAGAAATCGAACCCCGGCCCGCCCGCGCCCGGGCCGCCCGGCGCGGCAGCGGGCGCCGCATCCTTCGGCGCTTCGAACACGGTCGCATCGGTCGTCAGCAGCAGCCCGGCCACCGACGCCGCGTTCTGCAGCGCGGTGCGCGTGACCTTGGTCGGATCGAGCACGCCCGATTCGACGAGGTCGCCGTACTCGCCCGTCTGCGCGTTGTACCCGAAGTTGCCGGTGCCTTCCGCGACCTTCGCGACGACGACGCTCGCTTCCTCGCCCGCATTCGTGACGATCTGGCGCAGCGGTTCCTCCAGCGCGCGCAGCACGATCTTGATGCCCGCGTCCTGGTCGGCGTTCGCGCCTTTCAGTTCGCGGATCGCCTGCCGCACGCGGATCAGCGCGACGCCGCCGCCCGGCACGATGCCTTCCTCGACGGCCGCGCGCGTGGCGTGCAGCGCGTCGTCGACGCGATCCTTCTTCTCCTTCACCTCGATTTCGGTCGCACCGCCGACCTTGATCACCGCCACGCCGCCCGCGAGCTTCGCGACGCGCTCCTGCAGCTTCTCGCGGTCGTAGTCGGACGTCGCTTCGTCGATCTGCACGCGGATCTGCTTCACGCGCGCCTCGATGTTCTTCGCATCGCCCGCGCCGTCGATCACCGTGGTGTTTTCCTTGCCGACCTCGATGCGCTTCGCCTGCCCCAGTTCGGCGAGCGTGGCCTTCTCGAGCGTCAGGCCCGTTTCCTCGGCGATCACCTGGCCGCCGGTGAGGATCGCGATGTCCTCGAGCAGCGCCTTGCGGCGATCGCCGAAGCCCGGCGCCTTGACCGCGACCGTCTTCAGGATGCCGCGGATGTTGTTGACGACCAGCGTCGCGAGCGCTTCGCCTTCGACGTCTTCCGCGATGATCAGCAGCGGCCGGCCCGACTTGGCGACCTGTTCGAGCACCGGCAGCAGGTCGCGGATGTTCGAGATCTTCTTGTCGTGCAGCAGGATGTACGGGCTTTCGATCTCGGCGATCTGCTTGTCCGGATTGTTGATGAAATACGGCGACAGGTAGCCGCGATCGAACTGCAGCCCTTCGACGACGTCGAGCTCGTCCGCGAGCGACTTGCCGTCCTCGACGGTGATCACGCCTTCCTTGCCGACCCGGTCGATTGCTTCCGCGATGCGCTGGCCGATCGATTCCTCGCCGTTCGCGGAGATCGTCGCGACCTGCGCGATTTCCTTGCTCGTGGTGGTCGGCTTGCTGATCTTCTTCAATTCGTCGACGGCCGACGCGACGGCCTTGTCGATGCCGCGCTTCAGATCGAGCGGATTGAGCCCGGCCGCCACGTATTTCTGGCCTTCGCGGACGATCGCCTGCGCGAGCACGGTGGCCGTCGTCGTGCCGTCGCCGGCCGCGTCGCTGGTGCGCGACGCGACTTCCTTCACGAGCTGCGCGCCGATGTTCTGCAGCTTGTCCGCGAGTTCGATTTCCTTCGCGACCGACACGCCGTCCTTCGTGACGACGGGTGCGCCGAAGCTGCGTTCGAGCACGACGTTGCGGCCTTTCGGCCCGAGCGTGACCTTCACCGCGTTCGCGAGGATGTTCACGCCTTCGGTCAGCTTCGACCGTGCGATGTCGCTGAAAATGATTTCCTTGGCTGCCATGATTGCGCTCCGTTATTGATTGACGACCGCGACGATGTCTTCTTCGCGCAGCACGAGAAACTCGTTGCCGTCCACCTTGACGGCTTGCCCCGCGTACTTGCCGAACAGCACGCGCTCGCCGACCTGCAGGTCGGGCACGATGCGCTGGCCGTCCGTGTCCTTGCGGCCGGGGCCCACGGCGATCACTTCGCCCTGGTCGGGTTTTTCGGCGGCGCTGTCGGGGATCACGATGCCCGACGCGGTGGTGGTTTCCTGATCGAGTCGCTTCACGATCACGCGATCGTGCAAGGGGCGTAGGCTCATTTTTTCGTCCTGTACGGTTCTGTCGAAGTTGGCTGGCACTCTTTGGCAGAGAGTGCTGACGAGTATAAAAATGGGCGGCGGCGCGATCCAATAACGGATTTGCACAAGCATTCGCGCCGTCGTGCAAAGCGCGGTGAACCGGCTATTGCGACACGGCCGGCTGCGCGGCAGGCGAGCAGACCGGGCGGATCGTCTCGCCGGCCAGCACGCGTTTCACGAACGGAATCGAATCGGCGAGCGACGCGTTCACGGTGCCGTTGTGCTCGCGGCCCGCATACAGGTGCGCCTCGACCGTCGTGCCCGCCGCGCACGCGTCCCTGGCGAGCGCGAGTTCGAGCGGCGCCAGCCCGTCGTCCGCGCCCGCGCCGATGAAGACGGGCGTCGCGATCTTCAGCGTCGGGTATTTCAGGTAGTCGTCCCACCACGCCTTCAGCCGCGCATCGCCGCCCGGCTTCACTGTGTTCGCGTGCGTGAGGTGCGCGAGCGCCGCATCGTCCTCGAGCGATGCGAGGCAACCGATGCGCGCCTGGTCGAGAATCGGCAGCGCGGTGTCGGTCAGTACCTCGTCGGCCCGCAGCGACGGATCGATCTGCTGCGCGGACAGCACCGAGTAGAACTGGTACGCGAGCGTCGGATCGACGCGGTCGGGATCGCGCCGGTACGCCGTCTCGAACTTCGGCAGCGCCGCGAGCGTGGCGTGCGACGCGTTGTAGATCGTGCCAGTCGCGACGGTCGCGCGGATCGCCAGTTCGGGCGCATAGGCCGGCGCGTAGCCGGCTGCCGCGATCACGGCCGAGCCGCCTTGCGACTGGCCGACCAGCACGACCTCGTTCGCGAGGCCCGGCACGCCGCCGAGCACCGCGCGCACGCTGTCGAGCAGCGTGTAGCTGTTCGAACGGTTGTTGAGCTGCGGATTCGGGCCCGGTGTGCCGAGCCCCTGATAGTCGGTGGCGACCACCGCGAACCCTTGCTGAAGCCAGGCGTTCAGGTAGCGCACGTCGCGATACGAGCGGCCGAACCACGACGGCGCGCAGATGTCGGCCATCCCGAACGTGCCGTGCGCCCACGCGACGATCGGCCAGCCGCCGGCCGGCGGCGTGCCGCGCGGCACGAACAGCGCGCCCGACACGGCGATCGGCGCATGGCCGCCGACGCCGTCGGTCGACGCGTACAGGATGCGCAATTGTCGCGCGGCGCTCGCGAGCCCGACCGTCGCGGGCAGCGGCTCGGTGCGCAGCAGCACACCGGGCCTGGCCGGAATGTCGCGGTCCCACGTGTAGAACGCGGATACGCGGCCGTCGCCCTGCAACGGGTCGGGAGCCGGGACGCGGCCGGGCGAAGCCGCGAGCGAAACGACGGAAGAAGCGGCGAGCGCCGATACGAGCAGCGTGCGCGCGGCGACGCCGCGCAGGGAAAGAAGCGTCATGGTCGGATGGAGGTCGATGAGATCGGATGCGCCGGGCAATGCGGGCGCGGGCCGAGTGCGATGCAAGTTTCGAACCAGAAGGGTCGTTGCGTACGCAACGCGCGGCACGACGGACGATCGGTCGATGCCGCCCGTATCGCACGCATGCACCGGGCTGCGTGTCGCGCAGCAATCCCGGCCGGCACGGTGTTGCTTCCGCAACAAAACGCGCACGCGCGGGCTGCACGGCGCAACGCTGGCATCGCGTGCCTGCGCCACGCCGGCCGGCCCTCGATACGCAAATCGCAGCGCTGGCACGATTGCTGCTGATCCGTCGACCGTGCGTCGCGGCGTGGCGACGCGAGCCCTTCCGTTCAACCGTTCAACCGATCAAGGAAACGCCCTCATGTCCGTCACCCAAGCCATCGACAGCGGCGAACTCGTGGCCTTCGTCGAGCGCGCCACGCGCGAATTCGCGCAAGCCGCGCGCGTGCTGAAGGAAACGCGCACGCTCAGCGCCACCAACACGTTCCAGGCATTCCAGCGCGTGCCGGGCACGGAGCTCGTCGTCGCGCTATCCGCGCCCAGCCCGTGGGCCGCGTCGCAGGAGATCCAGCCGGTCGTCGTGACGCTCGACGGCGACGTGCTGCACGGTGACGCACGCGCCGGCGGCAACGGCCCGCGCTACGCAGGCGTATTTCGCGAGGCGCCGGAAGTCGACGTGGTGATTCACGTACACGGCCCGTATCTCGGTGCGTGGGCGAGCGCGCATCGTCCGCTGCCGATCCGTTATGCGCCGGCCGCGCGCTACACGCGGGCGCGTGAAATTCCCGTCTATGTCGATCGCCGCCCCGGCGAGCCGCGCTTCATCGTCGACACGATCCGGCGCGATCCCGACGTGCCGGCGATCATCGAGGCGAACGGCGGCGCGACGTTCTGGGGCAAGTCGATCCTCGACGTGTCGAAGTACATCCTGATCCTCGAGGAAGCCGCGTATTTCCAGGCGCTCGCGGAACCGCTCGGCGGCTCGCTCGAATTCGGGCCGGGTGCGCTCGAACAGCAATGGAAGATGACCGGCCTCGCATGACGCCGCGCGGCGGCCGGCGCAATCCGGCCGCCGTCATACCGATAGCTCGATGAATTGGTTCGTGGCCGGCGTGCGCCTTGCTATCGTCGAACCTTCCCCGTTCAACACGCCGGTCGTGCCATGGCCATCTTCAGCTTGCCGGACCCGACTTCGCACGCGATCACGATCCGTGCGAAGGCACTGACGTTCGACGATCCCAAATCGCGGGTGCTGCTCGAACGCATCCAGCTGGTCGCGCCGAGCGACGCGACGGTGCTCGTCACCGGCGAGAGCGGCACCGGCAAGGAGCTGATCGCGCGCCTCGTGCATTCGCTGAGCGAGCGTCACGACGGGCCGTTCGTCGCGGTGAATTGCGGCGCGTTTTCGGAAACGCTGATCGAAAGCGAACTGTTCGGCCACGAGCGCGGCGCGTTCACCGGCGCAATCAACAGCCAGCCCGGCTGGTTCGAATCCGCGAATCGCGGCACGCTGTTTCTCGACGAAGTGGGCGACCTGCCGCTGTCCGCGCAGGTCAAGCTGCTGCGCGTGCTGCAGGAGCGCGAGGTGACGCCGGTCGGGTCGCGCAAGACCGTGAAGATCGACGTGCGGCTCGTCGCGGCGACCAACGTGAATCTCGAAGCCGCGGTGCGCGCGGGCAATTTCCGCGAGGATCTGTACTACCGGCTCAACGTCGTGAAGCTGAGCCTGCTGCCGCTGCGCGAGCGGCCCGGCGACATCGCGCCGCTGATCGAACACTTCATCGATACCTATGCGAAGCGGCTGCGCGTCACCGCGCCGACGCTGACCGACGCCGCGCGCAGCAGGCTGCATGCGCACGCGTGGCCCGGCAACATCCGCGAACTGGAGAACGTGATTCATCACGCGGTGCTGATCTGTGCAGGCGGCGCGATCGACGTCGGCGACCTGCAGTTCTCCGCGCTGTCGCTCGCCCCCGACCCGGCAGACGCACCGGGCCCGGCCGCCGCGCCGCCGCGCCGCGCGCGCGACGTGGCCGAGGCGACCGACGCGCTGCGCCGTGCGGTGATCGAGTTGCTGGATCTCGGCACGCCGGCGTTGTGGCAGCACATCGAGGACACCGTGTACCGCAGCGTGTTCGATTACAGCGAGCACAACCAGTTGCGGATGTCGCGCCTGCTCGACCAGTCGCGCAACATCGTGCGTGCCCGGCTCGCGCAGCTCGGCATCCTGAAGCCGCGCGACGCAGGCGACGGCGACGCCGCCGACGCGCGGCTGCGCCGTCAGGCGTGATCGCGCCAGCGCAGCGCGCGCCGCGCGATCCGCTCGCATGACGCGCTCATGCCGACGGCCAGCGCCGTCACGCCCAGCACGCACACCAGCAGCACGTCGGCGCGCGCGCCGGCCTGCGCGTTCTGCATCAGACTGCCGACGCCGGCGCCCGTGTTGAACAGCAACTCGCTGCTGGTCGCGGTGATCCACGCGAACGGCACGGCCTGCAGCACGCCCGCGAACAGGTCGGGCAACGCGCCGGGGATCAGCACGTCGCGCCACAGGCCGATGCGGGTCAGGCGATACGACTGCGCGAGCTCCACATAGCGCGGATCGACGCGGCGCAGCCCGTCGAAGCTGGCGGTGGTCATCGGATAGAACGCGGCGAGCGCGATGATGAACACCTTCGCGAATTCGCCGGTGCCGGCCCACAGGCTCAGCAGCGGAATCAGCCCGAGCAGCGGCACGTAGCGCAGCGCCTGGAACGCCGGCTCGCCGAGCTTGCGCGCGAGCGACGAACGCGCCATCACCGCGCCGAATGCGAGCCCGAATGCGACGCCGAACCCGAGCCCGAGCGTCGTGCGGCGCAGGCTCGCGCCGAGATCGGTCGCGAGTTCGCCGCTGCGCGCGAGTTCGAGCAATGCGGCGCCGACCTGCTGCAGCGGCACGAACGCATATTGATGGGCCGCGTCGCCGGACGACGCGGCTTGCCACGCGGCCAGCAGCAGCGCCGGCACGACGAGGCCGCGCGCGCGGCGGCGCAGCGGGGCGAACGGGAAAGTACGAGTCACGAAGGTCATTCCGAAGCGATTCCGGTCGGGGTCAGCGCGCGGGCGTTTGCCAGCGCAACGCGTAGCGCTGCACGAGTGCGATCGAACGGTCGAGCGCGAAGCCGATCAGCCCGATGACCGCAACGTCGACGAGCACCACGTCGAGCCGCAGCATCTGCCGGGCGAGTTCCATCATCTGGCCGACGCCGCTGTCCGCACTGAGCAGCTCGACCGCGACGAGCGCGAGCCATGCACGCGCGAGCGCGATCCGTACGCCGGTCAGCAGCGGCGGCAGCGCGGCCGGCAGCAGCACGTCGCGCAGCAGCGCGAAGCGGCCGAGCCCGTAGTGGCGCGCCATCTCGACGAGATCGCGCGGCGCATCGTGCACGCCCGTGTATGCGGCCAGCGCGACCGGGAAGAACACGGCCTTGCCGACCACGACGAGCTTCAACGGCTCGTCGACGCCGATCAGCAGGATCAGCAGCGGAATCAGCGTGAGCGTCGGGAGTTGCCGCAGCAGGTCGAAGGTCGGCCGCAGGTAGTCGGAGAACAGCCGGCTGCGCGCGAGCAGGACGCCGAACGCGGCGCCGCCGGTCGCGCCGATCGCGAAACCGAGCGCAAGACGATGCAGCGTGATCGACAGGTTGTCCCGCAGTTCGCCGGTGTCGAGCAGCGTGCGCAGCGTCGCCGCGAGGCGGCCGGGCGGCACGACGAGCTGCGGCGGGAACCAGCGCTGCGCGCTCGCGAGCCACCACAGCGCGGCGAATGCGACGGGCGTGATCCACCACAGCGCGTAGTCGCGGAGCCGCGCGACGCTCGGCAGGCGAGCCGCCGCGCGCAGGCCGTTCGGCGCGAGGGCGCGCGTCGCCATCAGCGGCTCGCGACGCGCGGCGCGTCGGCGCGCCAGTAGCCGTCGAGGCCGAGCTGCTTGAGCGCGGTCGACACGAAGGTCGGCGCGAGCAGCGCGTTCACGTCGACCGGCGCGGACGTCAGCCCGGCCTGGCGGCTGTACGCGACGACGTCGCGGTAATGGCCGGTCAGCGCCGGCGTGAAGAGCGGCGTCCATTGCTCCTTCCACGGCGTCGCTTCGTCCGCGTACTCGCGGCGCACGACGCTTTCCGGCTGGCCGGACGCGCTCAGGATCTTCACGTACGCGTCGCGGTTCTGCGGTTGCGAGATCCAGTGCGCGGCGCGCACGTAGGCCGTCGCGACGAGCTGCGTGATGTCCGGGTAGCGCCGCACGAAATCGTCGGACGCCCACAGTTCCGCCCGCATCTTCCAGTCGTCGGGCGCGCGCTTGGTCGACCAGATGATCTTGCCCACGTTCTTGTCGACGAGCGAATACGCGTCGGACAGCGTGAAGAAGCCGTCGACGCGGCCGGCCGCGACCGCTGCCGCGCCGGCCTGCGGATCGAGGTTGTAGATCCTGAAGTCGGACAGCTTCAGCCCGTTCTCGGCGAGCAGCTTGCTGAACGGCACTTCCCACGGCCGGCCGCGATTGAGCGCGATGCGCTTGCCCTTGAGGTCGACGATCGACTTCGCGGTCGAGCCGGCCGGCACGACCAGATACGTATTGCTGCCGACGCCGCCCGGCACGATCAGGCGCGTGCGCGTGCCCGACGCGTTGACGACGACTGACGGCAGGTCGCCGTAGCCGGCGAAATCGATGCTGCCGTTCGTGAATGCCTCGTTGACGAGCGTGCCGACCGCGGCGGTCGACACCGGCACCCATTGCAGCGTCACGTGCCGCGCGGCGAGCGCTTTTTCGAGCGACTTGTCGGCGTCGATCAATGCGGAGGCGCCCGCGTATTGCGTCTTGCCGCCGCTCGAATACGCGACGACGGCGATTCGCACGACCTTGGGTGCGTCTTCCGCGTGCGCGGCCGGGGCGGTGAGCGACGCGGCGGCCAACGGCAGCGCGGCGAGCAGCGCGCGCAGCGGGCGGCGCAGCGAGGCAAGGCAGAGCGTGTGTTTCATGATGGTCCCGAACAGTGAACGGTAAAGGGGCTCACGCACGTTTTTGCAGCGAGGGCTGCAGCACGTCGGCGAGCGGGCGCGGATCGATCCAGTCGGCGACGTCGAAGTCGGCTTCCAGAAAGCCGTGGTCGAGCAGGAAGGTCTTGAACTCGTCGAGCGCGGCGACCGATTCGTCGTCGAGGTTGACGCCGAGGTGCCGGTGCAACTGGTTGCCGTACGCGGCGCGCACCCAGTCGATCGACGACGCGGTTTCGCCGGCCACGTAGTGCGCGGTTTCGTCGGGATGCGTGCCGGCCCATTCGCCGGCGGCGACCACGAGTTTCAGGAAGCCGGCGACGATGTCGGGATGGTTCGCGAGCACGTCCGCGTTGACGGTCAGCGGTCGCGGCGTGCCGTTGTTGTTGCGGATCGAGCGCTCCGGATGAAAGCCGATGTCGATCACGACGTGCGCGCCGATCAGTTGCGCGATTTCGAGGCCCGTCGAACCCTTCACGTAGATCGCGTCGACTTCGCCGCGCAGCAGCGCGCCGGCTTCGGCCGCATACAGCGCGCGGCTCGAAAAGCCGTGCGGCGACGCGAACAGGTTCGCCGCCCGCGCCGGCCCGACGGCTTGCAGCGTGCGGGCGCGCACGTCGACGCGTTCGACGTCGCCGAGCGTCAGCCCGTCGAGGCTCAGCGCGTTGACGAAGCCGCGCAGCGCCGATGCGCGAAAGATGTCGATGCGATCGTCGGGGCGGTTCGGAATCGCGATCCGGCGCCCGCGCAACGCCTTCACGGACCGGATACCCGACTCGGGGCGCGCGAGAATCAACTGCGACTCGTCGACCCACGACAGTCCGATCACGCGCGTATGCGCGTCGTTCGAGCGCGCCCACATCGCGGGGATGCTGCCGCCCTGGCGAAACGATTGCGCGAGCGTGTGATCGCTGATCGACGACACGTCGTGCCGCGTGGCGCCGCGCGGCGAACGGATCGCGACGCCGTCGGCCGACGTCTCGCCGTTGAGCCAGCCGAGATGCACGGCGATGCCGAGCGGCGTCGGCACCGGCGATCGGGCGTACCAGAACGTCTGCTGCTTGTCCGATGACGAATCGGGCCTGTCTGTCATGTGTGAGATTCCCCTGTCTGGGTAAGCGTGGTCGAGGCGCGGTGTCGCACGCGCGGGCCGTTCCACGTTGCAAGTTCCGGGCCAGTGAACGGAAGCGGCCGTATGGCCGGCGGCGCGGGCCTGGCGGGCGACGCGCGGCACGGTGGCCGGCGAGCCGGCTGTTGCGTGAGCAACAGTCGCGTCGGGCGCTGTTGCGCGCGCAGCACCGGTGCGGCGGATGCAGCAGCGGCGCGAGTGCGTGTCGCGACGGGTTCGGCGGCAATCGGCGCACGTGATTCGACCGCCGCCTACGCCCGGCCCGCAAGGCGCGGCGCGCGTTCATCGGCGGCCCCGCGCGCGGCGCGGCGAGCCCGTTGGCACACCGCGTGCTTTACAGCGCTGCATACGCGCGGCACGCCGGTGCCGCACGCAATCCGAACGGGCCGACAAGGAGAATCCCGATGGCTGTTGAATTTCTGTGGCGCCTGCCGATGCACGGCGACGGCCGGCGCGCACACGATCTGCATACGCGCGGCGAATGGAATCGCCAGCGCGCGTCGCGTGTCGCGCCGAAAGTCGACGACGACGCGTTCGGCTACATCGACTATCTGTCGCAGGTCGCGCGTGCGGCCGACATCGCCGGTTTCCACGGCGCGCTGATTCCGATCTTCCGTTTCACCGAGGAGCCGTGGGTCGTGGCGGCCGCGCTGGCGCGCGAGACGCGCCGGCTGCGCCTGCTGATCGCGCTGCAACCGCATTTCGTGCATCCGGTCTATGCGGCGCAAATGGCCGCGAGCCTGCAGCGAATCAGCCGCGGCCGCGTCGAGTGGAACGTCGTCACGGGTGGCGGCGGCCCTGACCAGCGCGCGTACGGCGATTTCATCGATCACGACAGCCGCTATGCGCGTACCGACGAATTCCTCGACGTCGTGAAGGGCGTCGCGGCCGGCGCGCCGTTCACGTTCGACGGCAGCTTCTATCGCGTCGAGGCGGGCGGGCTGCTGCCGCCGCTGAGCGGCCAGAAGCCGCCGCGGATCTATCTGGCCGGCGCGAGCGACGCGGCGCTCGCGGTCGCCGCGAAGCACGGCGACGTGCACCTGAGCTGGGGCGAGCCGCTCGCGAAACAGAAGGAAGTGATCGATGCGGCCCGTCGCGCGCTCGACCGGCAGAACGCCGAGCGCGACCTGCGCTTCGGCATGCGCATCGACATCCTGGCGCGCGAGACCGAGGAGCAGGCGTGGGCCGAGCTGCGGCAGATGTTCGCGACGGTGGGCGACACGACGCGCAACGGATTCGGCGGGCGCGGCGAAGCGTCGGAGTCGGTCGGCGCGAAACGCCAGTTCGCCTTGCACCAGGGCAACACGCAGCACTTCGACGACCTGATCGTCGGCCCGAACCTGTGGGCCGGGATGTCGCAGATTCGCGGCGGCCCCGGCTGCGTGATCGTCGGCAGCCACGAGCAGGTGGCCGAACGGCTCGCGGAATACGTCGAGATCGGCGTATCGACGTTCATCCTCGCGAGCAACCCGCATCTCGAAGAGGCATACCGCGTGGGCGAGGAAGTGTTGCCGCTCGTCGACGGCGCGCTGAACGCGCGCGGCACGCAGGCAGCGCTGCGCGTGGCCGGCGCCTGAGCGCGGCGACCCGCCGCGACGCATCCACGACAACGACAAGGATACTCACCATGACGACACTCGCTGCGCAGGCCACGGCTTGCGACGCACTCTGGTACACGCGCTGCCCGGTGCCGACCGCGCTCGGCATCGCCGTGCATCGCGGCTGGTTCGACGAGGAGTTCGGGCCGGACGGCATCGCGCTGCATTCGCTGCAGGAGACGGACGACGCCGACAAGCGCGAATCGCACTTCGATCACAGCCTGCCGCACTCGTTCCGGCAGGGCGGCAACATTCCCGCGCTGTGGGCGCGGGCACGCGGCGCCGATACACGCGTGATCGGCCTGTCGTGGACCAACGAATTCCAGGCGATCGTCACGCTGCACGAGCGCGGCATTCGCACCGCGCGCGACCTGCGCGGGCGGCGGCTCGGCTTGCCGCACCATCCGATCAGCATCGACTTCTGGCGCGCGGCCGCGCTGAAAGGTTTCCTGAGCGCGCTCGAACTGGAAGGGCTCGGCCACGGCGACGCCGAATGGGTCGATCTGCCCGATACGCACGAGCGCCGCACCGGGCCTGCATCGTTCACGCGCGGGCCGCACGAATACGGACTCGAAATCGCGGCGCTCGTGCGCGGTGACGTCGACGCGGTGTTCGTGAAGGGCGTGGCCGGGCTGGAAACCGTGCATCTGATCGACGCGCAGGTCGTCATCGATCTCGGCGCGCATCCCGATCCGCTGGTGCGGATCGGCAACGGCACGCCACGCACGCTGACCGTCGATCGCGCGCTGATCGACGCGCGCCCCGATCTCGTGAGCCGCTTCCTGTCGGTCGTGGTCGGCGCGGGCGACTGGGCCGCGCGCCATCCGGCGGAGACGGTCGCCTATATCGGCCGCGAAACGCGCGCATCCGACGAGTGGGTGCGCTACGCGTATGGCGCGGACGTGCACCGCCATCTCGAGACCGGGCTCGCCCCGACGTCGATCGACGGGCTGGTCGCGTTCAAGGATTTTCTCGTCGAGTGGGGCTTTCTCGAACACGATTTCGACGCGCGCGCGTGGATCGATCCGGCGCCGTTCACGCAGATCGACCGGCACCGCCATGCGTGGGTCGCGTAGCGCGCCGCGGCGCGTCATTGCAAGGAGTCGAACATGACAGGGCTGACGATCGAATACGGCGTGCCGCCCGCACGCCGGCATGCGGCGCGGGCCGCGCCGCGCACGGTGAGCGTGACGGCGGCGACCCGGGCGCGACCGCCGTCGGTCGTACCGTCCGCGCAGGCGGGCACACGAGCGGCGCAGGCGAACGGATGGCGCGGCGCGGCCGCGATCGCGCTGGCTGTCGCGGCACTGCATGCGGGCGTTGCGCTGCTGGCCGCGCGCGTGCCTGCCGCACCGCCCGCGCAGCCGCCCCGGCCGTTGCCGATGACGGTCGAATTGACGCGGCCGCCCGAACCGCTGCCGCAGGCCGCGCATCCGCCGCCGCCGGTCGTGCCGCCGAAACCGCCGAAGCAGGCGCCGACCCCGCCGAAGCCGCGCGCGGCCGTCGCGCATCCGGCGCCGGCTGCCACGCCGCAGGCGACGCGCGAAGCCGCACCCGCGCCGGCAACGCCGGCAATCCCGGCCGTCGCCGCGCCCGCCGCCCCGGTTCAGGCACCTGCGCCCGCACCCGCCGCGCCGGTGCGCGAAACCGCGCCGATCGGCGACGCGGCGTACCTGCGCAACCCGGCGCCCGACTATCCGGCGTTCGCGCAGGACCAGGGCTGGGAAGGGCGCGTCGTGCTGCGCGTGCACGTGCTCGCGAACGGCACGCCGGATTCGGTCGAGGTCCGCACGAGCAGCGGCCGCCGCATGCTCGACAGCGCGGCGGTGGCCGCCGTGAAGCGCTGGACCTTCGTGCCCGCGAAGCGCGGCGACGAAGCGGTCGACGGCTGGGTCAACGTGCCGATCGATTTCAAGCTGGGCTGACCCGCCGGGCCGCCCGCCACATTTTTCAAGGAACTCACATCATGAACGGTATTCCGACCACCTTCATCGTCCAGGGCGCGCTCTGGCTGCTCGTCGTCTTCTCCGTCGTCACGTGGACGCTGATCGTCGTGAAGGCGATCCAGAGCCTGCGTTCGAGCGCGCGCAACCGGCGCTACGTCAGCGCATTCTGGGCCGCGAACAGCTTCCACGACGCGGCCGCGCTCGACGGCGCGAACAGCCCGGTGGGCCAGCTCGCCGCGACGGGCTTCGACGCGCTGCGGCGCGCCGACGAGAGCAGCGCGCACGATCTCGAACACAGCTGGAGCCGTCACGACCTGCTCGAACGCCATCTGCGCCAGCAGATCCACAACGCGCGCCGGCGCGAGGAAGCGGGGCTCGCGGTGCTCGCATCGATCGGCAGCACCGCGCCGTTCGTCGGGCTGTTCGGTACGGTGTCCGGCATCATCCATGCGCTGACCGCGATCACGCACAGTGCGTCGGCGAGCATCGACGTCGTGGCCGGTCCGATCGGCGAAGCGCTCGTCGCGACCGGGATCGGCATCGCGGTCGCGGTGCCGGCCGTGCTCGCGTACAACTTCTTCGTGCGCCGCGTGAAGGCTGCGTCGGCCGATCTCGACGCGTTCGCGACCGACTTCGTCACGCTCGCGCAGAAGGCCGGCTTCCGCGTGCCGGCCGCCGCGCCCGCGGCCGCCCCGGCGCGCCGTTCCGACGACACCCGCCAGGAGGCGTTCGCATAATGGCCTTCTCGTCCTCTTCCGACAACGATGACGTGCTCAGCGAAATCAACATCACGCCGCTCGTCGACGTGATGCTCGTGCTGCTGGTCGCGTTCATCGTCACCGCGCCGCTGCTGAACAACGCGGTGCACGTGAATCTGCCGAACACCGTCGCCACCGCGCCGGCCGACCGCAAGCCGAACGTCACCGTGAGCGTCGACGGCAAGGGCGTCGTGTATCTCGACAAGCGCGCGGTCGCGCTCGACACGGTGCCGGCCGAGCTGGCCGCGCTGAAGGCCGGCCGGCCCGACGTCGCGCTCGACCTGCAGGCCGACGAGCACGTGCCGTACGGCACCGTCGCGAAGCTGATGGCGGCGATCGAGCACGCGGGCATCACGCGACTGTCGGTGCTCACCGCGCCGCGCGGCTGACGCGCCCTTCACGACTCCTTTCTGCGAACGCATTCATGAGCACCACGGCTTCACACAACGTCCAGTCGATCTGGTACACGCGCTGTCCGGTGCCGACACCGCTCGGCATCGCCGCCCATCTCGGCTGGCTGGATCACGAATTCGCCGGCGACGGCATCACCGTGCGCGCGCTGCAGGAAAGCCAGCACGCGGCACTGCATCACGCGCACGTCGACCATTCGCTCGACAACGCGTTCCGCCAGGGCGGCAGCATTCCGGCGCTGTGGGCACGCGCGTCCGGCGCCGACACGCGCGTGATCGCGCTGACCTGGGTCGACGAGGCGCAGGCGATCGTCGCGTTGCCGGAAGCCGGCCTCGTGCGGCCGAAGGATCTGCGCGGGCGCCGCATCGGCCTGCCGCGCCGCGACGGCGAGCGGATCGACA
Organism: Burkholderia sp. 9779_493; assembly: GCF_015712215.1. NCBI lineage: Bacteria > Pseudomonadati > Pseudomonadota > Betaproteobacteria > Burkholderiales > Burkholderiaceae > Burkholderia > Burkholderia sp. 9779_493. The sequence goes on along the minus strand of NZ_JACCQA010000037.1, from coordinate 8,016 downwards.
TCTTCCGCGCGGCGGCGCTGCGCGGTTTCGTCAGTGCATTGTCGCTCGACGGGCTCGGGCCCGGCGACGTCGACTGGGTCGACGTACCGGCCTCGAACCTGCGCGTGCCGGTGTCGACGCCCGCGACCCGCGACGCGGCATTCAGCCACCCCGCGAGCCTGTCGAGCCGGCGGCTCTATGCGGCCGAGGCCGCCGCGCTGGTGCGCGGCGACGTCGATGCGATCTACGTGAAAGGTTCGCTCGGGCTCGAAACCGCGCACCTGATCGGCGCGCAGCCGGTGATCGACATCGGCTTTCATCCCGATCCGCAGATCCGCATCAACAACGGCTCGCCGCGCCCGCTGACCGTCAATGCGTCGACGCTGGAGCGCCACCCCGATATCGTCAGCCGCTTTCTCGCACGCGTGACCGACGTCGAAGGGTGGGCCCGCGAGCACGAGCACGAAGTGCTCGGCTATCTCGGTCGCGAGACGGGCTCGGGCCACGACTGGCTGCGGCTCGCATACGGCGCGAACGTCCACCGGCGGCTGCGCACGGATCTCGACGAAGCGTCGATCGCCGCGCTCGACGATTTCAAGCGCTTCCTGGTCGACTGGCGGTTCCTGCCCGCCGACTTCGACGTGCGCGCGTGGATCGACCGGCGCGCGCTCGACGGCATCGCGACGCTGTCGCGGTGAGCACGCCGGCACGCGTCGCCGACGCATGGCGGCGCGAGCGCTTCACCGGCGGCTTCATGCTGCTCGCGCTCGCGAGCGGCACGACGATCAGCATGGCGCAGCTCGCGACGACGCTGTATGCGCTGGCGCTCGGCGTCGACGACGCACGGCTCGGCATCATCGCCGCGATGGAGCCGCTCGGCATCGCGCTGATGACATTGCCGGCCGGGCTGCTGGTCGCGCGCTACGGTGCACGGCGCGTGTACTTCGCCGCGAGCATGGGGCCGATGCTGCTCAATCTCGTCGTGCCGTTCACCGGCGCATGGCCGCTGATCGCACTCACGCAGGGGCTGATCGGGCTGTGCATTCCGTTCCGGATCGTGTCGATCAACGGGGTGTTTCTCGCGCGTCTCGCGCAGATCGGCCTGGCCCGCGCGGGCTGGTATCGCGCGGCGATGTCGGTCGGAACGGGGATGGCGGGGCCGTGGCTGGCGAGCTGGCTGATCGGCACGCACGGTGCGGTCGCGACGTTCTGCGCGGCATCGGCGAGTTTCGCCGGCATGGCGTTGTTCAGCCGCGCGTTGCTCGGCGATGCACCGCCGCCGCCGCGTGGTGATCGAACCGGAACCGGCAGCCTGCGTACGTTGCTCGCGCTCGCGTGGCGCCGCGACATCCGCGAGCAACTCGTCGCGGAAGCGGTGAACAGCGCGACGCGCGCACTCGTCGGCACCTATACGGTCGTGCTCGCGATCCAGTCGCTCGGCCTCGCGCAGACGCATGCCGTCGCGCTGCTGACGTTGCAGGGCGTCGTCGCGGTGCTCGCGCTGTTCGGGCTCGGGCACGTCGCGCAGCGAATGACGGAACGTCGTTGCCATGCACTGAGCGTCGCGGGCGGCGTGGCCGGGCTGCTCGCGCTCGGCCTCGGGCGCGACGCATGGACCGTCGGCGCGGGTCTCGCCGCGCTGTGCGCCGGGTCGTCGCTGCTGCATCTCGTGAACATGCAGCATCTCGGCCGTCATCCGGCCGACAAGAGCCAGGTGTCGAGCCTCTACAACCTCGCGTCGATGACCGGCGCGTTCTGCGGTCCGCTGATCGGCAGCGCGCTCGCGCCACTCGTCGGGCTGCGGGCGGTGTTTCTGTGCTGGCTGCCTGTCGTCGTGCTGGGCGCGCTTGCACTGCGGTTCGCGCATGGACGTCGCGACGCGACGCAGCCGGTGCCTGCGAAGCTGTCCTGACGATTTCGGCGTCGGCCGGTGTTGCGTGACCAGCAGTTTGACGTCGTTCACAGATGCGCATGCAGCAACACCGGCGTGGCATGCCCGCCGCAAGCCCCGTGCGACGGGCATGTCGACGCTGGCATCCGAATTGCATGAGAGAACCCGTGCGTCGCGCACGCACGTGCGTTCAACCGATCAAACAGGATGACTCATCGATGTTCAGGAAAAAACTAATCGTCACCGCGCTGGGGGGACTGTTGACGGGCGGCGCCGTGTCGTTGCCCGCGTGGGCAGAGGACGGCGCGGCGACGGCGGGCGCGCCGGACGCGCAGCCGGCGCAACAGGCATCGGACGATGCCGCCGCGGCCGCGCCGAAGGCGGTGCGTGCGAACCGCGGCGCGGCCGCACGCGAAACGAACCTCGGCACGGTGACCGTGACGGCGCGCCGGCGCAAGGAAAGCATCCAGGACGTACCGGTCGCGGTCACCGCGCTGAGCGGCGATGCGATCAGGAACAACGAACTGCGCGTGATCAACGACGTGACGAAGTACGTGCCGAACTTCACCGGGCAATCGACCGAAGGCCGTGAGCGGCCGCGCTGGTTCCTGCGCGGCGTGGGCAGCAACGATCCGTCGGACCTGTCGCTGAGCCCGATCGGCGTGTACTTCGACGACGTCTATATCAACAGCGTGTTCGGGCAGGGCTTTCCGCTGTTCGACCTCGACCACATCGAAGTGCTGCGCGGGCCGCAAGGCACGCTGTGGGGCAAGAATACGGTCGGCGGCGCGCTCAGCATCACGTCGCAGAAACCGACGTTCGACGTGAGCGGCTACGGAAAAATCGGGCTCGGCCAGTACAACAGCCGGCTCGCGGAAGCGGCGATCGGCGGGCCGATCGGCAAGAACGACGTGCTGGCCGCGCGCGTGTCGGTGTATCACGAGAATGCCGACAGCTTCTACACGAACACGGTGCAGCAAGGGCGCTTCGGCGGCTTCCACGACAACGCGGTGCGCTTCCAGGTGCTCGCCGTGCCGACGTCGGATACCGATTTCCTGTTCAACATCCACGGCCGCAACTATACGGGCGGCGGCAACGCATGGCACGCGGAAGGCGCGGGACGCGGCGGCACGAACCAGTTCGGCTTCGTCGGGTCGAGCGATCCGTACACGGTGTCGCTCAACGCGCCGTCGAGCGATCACATCTCGACGTGGGGTACGTCGCTGACCGCGCACTGGCGCATCAACCCGGCCGTATCGCTGACGTCGATCACCGCGTTCGAGGGGCTGCACCGCTGGTACCAGGACGACGAGGACTATTCGCCGGTCGATGCGGCGCGCTCGCACGATCGCCTGTCGAGCCGGCAATTTTCGCAGGAATTCCGGCTCGAATCGCCGCAGAACGACCGGCTGAGCTGGATCGTCGGCACGCACCTGTTCACCGAGCAACTGGCCGAGCAGGGTGCCGGCGGCGGGCTGCCGGGCTCGCCGTCGCCCGCGTACTACCATCTGACCGACCTCACGCAGCACACGCAGAGCGCGGCGATCTTCGGCAGCGTCAAGTACCGGTTCACCGACCGTTTCAACGTGACGGGCGGGCTGCGCTACACGATCGAGCGCAAGACCATCAACCTGACCGGGCTGCAGGATACGGGCAACGTGACGTTCAGCGATCCGAACAGCTGGTGGTCGCCGTCGTCGGTATCGTCGCCGCTCGCGGTCAGCGCACAACAGCACCAGACCAACACCTGGCGCGCGCCGACCTGGGACCTCACGCCCGAATATGCGCTCAGCAGCAATGTGCGCGCGTATTTCCGCTATGCGCGCGGCTTCCGCTCGGGCGGCTACAACGGCAACGCGTATACGCAGAGCACGGTGTCGACCGTGTCGCCGGAGTACCTGAGCGATTACGAAGTCGGTATCAAGAGCGAATGGTTCGACAAGCGGCTGATCGTCAACGCGAGCGTGTTCCACTACGACTATCGCGACATCCAGGTGTTCGCGCTGGCGCCGAACCCGTTCGGCGGGCCGCCGGTGTCGACGCTGTCGAATGCCGGGCAGGGGCGCGCGGACGGTTTCGAGCTGGAACTGAAGGCGCAGCCGGTCAACAGCCTGTACCTGTTCGCGAACCTCGGGATGCTGAACACGCGCTACACGGAATTCCGCAACGTGCCGACGGCCGTCGGCAACTCGTTCGCGCGTTCGCCGCATACGACGCTGAACGCGGGCGTCGACTATCGCGTGCCGGTGTCGTTCGGCACGCTGACGGCGGGCGGCGACGTGAACTACCGCAGCCGCGAGTACTTCAGCGCGACGCGGCAGACGATGCCGCAGCTCTGGCAGGGCGGCTATACGGTGCTGAACGCGCATGTGTCGTACACGACGCCGAACCAGAAGTACATCGTGACCGGCTACGTGACGAACCTGACGAACAAGGTCTACAAGAAACTCGAGTTGTTGCCGTCGTATGGCGCGTATCCGGTGCTGTATGGCGATCCGCGCACGGTCGGGATCACGCTGACCGCGAAGATCTGACGGCGATGCCTGCCGCGGGCCGGCGCGTGGAGCGCCGGCCCGCGGCGGGCGGTCCTTGCGCGCGTCACGAGGCGACGCGAATCACCACCTTGCCGAAGTGCTGCCCCGATTGCAGGTGCGCATACGCCTGCGGCGCTTCGTCGAAGCCGAACACCCGATCGACCACCGGCTTGATCCGTTTCGCATCGACGAGCCGCACGACGTCGTCGAGCATCGCGCGGCTGCCGACCATGAAACCGTGCAACCGCCGGAAGCCGCCGATCAGCGACAGCAGCCCGAGTTCCGGCCCGCCGAAGCTGCTGAGGCCACCGATCACCGACACGATGCCGCCGATTTTCGTCGCGGCGACCGAGCGCGGCAGCGTATCGCGGCCGCCGACCTCGACGACCAGATCCGCGCCGGCGCCGTCGGTGAGCCGCAGCACCTCGTGCTGCCATTCCGGCGTCGCGCGATAGTTGATCGTTGCGTCCGCACCGAGTGCACGCGCGCGTTCGAGCTTCGCGTCGCTCGACGACGTGACGATCGTGCGCAACCCGGCGGCCTGCGCAAGCTGCAGTGCGACGATCGACACACCGCCGGTGCCGAGCAGCACGACGGTCGCGCCCGGCTCCAGTCCGCCGTCGACGAACAGTGCGTTCCATGCGGTGATGCCCGCGCACGACAGCGTCGCCGCTTCGTCGTAGTCGAGATGCGCGGGAATCGCGACCAGCGCGGTTTCGTCGGACACGAAGCGTTCGGCGAGCACGCCGTCGAATTGCGCGCCGGGCGACCCCGCGACTTTCTGCGGCGTCGGCGGCCCGTCGATCCAGCGCGGGAAGTAGGTGTTGATCACGCGGTCGCCCGGCTTGAAACGCGTGACGTCGCGGCCGGTCTCGACGACTTCGCCGGCGCCGTCGGCGACGGGGATCAGCGCTTCCTTGCCGATACCCAGATAGTCGCCGCGCGCGAACATCAGGTCGCGATAGTTCAGCGCGGCCGAGTGGATCTTCACGACGACGTCGGTCGGCCCGACCGGGCGCGCTGCCGCGTCGACGCGCCGGAGCCCGGCCAGGCCGTCGCCCGGTTTGATTTGCCATGCATGCATGTCGATTCCTTTTCGAGATAGTCCGGACTATCATAGTGTCGCGCGGGTGGACGCATTGGCGAGAATTTGGCCAACGATTGTTGCCGTCATGGACACAACCCCGTCATCGCATTTCATTGGAGCGGAGCGGAACGGCATGGACGAACGGCTCAGAGGCGTCGCCGAATTTGTCGACGTGGTGGAATCGGGCAGCTTCGCGGCGGCGGCGCTGCGCCTCGGCATGACGCGCTCGGCCGTCGCGAAGATCGTCGCGCGGCTCGAACTCCGGCTCGGCGCGCGGCTGCTGCAGCGCACGACGCGCCAGCTCGGCCTGACCGACGAAGGGTTCGTCTATTACGAGCAGTGCCGGCGGCTGCTGGCCGAACTGGGCGAGACGGAAGCCGCGCTCGACGCGGGCCGCCGCGAGCCGGCCGGGCGCGTGCGCGTCAGCGTGCCCGTGCTGTTCGGGCGGCAGTGCGTGGCGCCCGTCGTGCGGCGGCTCGTCGAGCGCCATCCGCGGCTCGAAATCGACATGTCGTTCAGCGATCGCGTGGCCGACCTCGTCAACGACGGTTTCGACCTGGCCGTGCGCATCGGCGAGCTGGCCGATACGAGCGCGCTGGTCGGCCGCAAGCTGGGCGTGCAACGCATGGGCATCTGCGCATCGCCCGACTATCTCGCGCGTCATGGCCGGCCGTCGGGGCTCGAGGCACTCGCGTCGCACGTCGGCATCGCGTATTCGCGCGGCGGACAGCCGACACCGTGGCGGATCATCGGCGCGGATGGCGCGGTGCACGACCATCGCGCGGCCGGCCGCCTGCGGTTCGACGACCTGCAGGCGATCGCCGACGCGGCCGCCGCCGGCGCGGGCCTCGCGTGGCTGCCGTGCTGGCTGATGGCGCCGTACGTGCGCGACGGCCGCCTCGCGCTCGTGATGGACAGCGACAGCGTGTCGGGCGCCGAAGTGTTCGCGGTGCGGCCGGCGGCGCGCCACGTGCCGTCGAAGGTGCGGGTCGTCGTCGATGCGCTGGTCGACGAGATTCCGCACATGCTGGCGTCCGACGACGCGAACGGCGAGCGTACGTGACGGCGACGCTGTTCCGACGACGACGCGACAACCCGGCTGGCTGCGCATCGCGCCCGCTCGCGTCTCACATATCGAGAAGACGTCCCGGTAATTGACGCGAATTTCATGCGGCTCCTAGACTGGCCTGTATGACGCCGCGCCTCGCGCGAGACGATCCAGGAGACATGCCGATGACCGCCCCCGCCCCGCAGTTGCACGCCGCGACGATGCGGCGCCTGAACCTGCGCCTGATTCCGTTCCTGATGCTGCTGTACCTCGTCGCGTATATCGACCGCTCGAACATCTCGGTCGCGGCGCTGCAGATGAACGCCGACCTCGGCCTCAGCGCCGAAATGTATGGGCTCGGCGCGGGGCTGTTCTACGTGACCTACATCCTGTTCGAGGTGCCGAGCAACCTGTTCCTCGCGCGGGTCGGCGCGCGTCGCTGGATCGCGCGGATCATGATCACGTGGGGCATCGTCGCGGCCGCGATGAGCGCGGTGCAGACGCCGGGGCAGCTCTATGCGATGCGGCTGCTGCTCGGCGCGGCCGAAGCCGGCTTCACGCCGGGCATCATCTACTACCTGTCCGCGTGGTATCCGCAGAGCGACCGGGCGCGGGCGATGTCGTTCTTCTATATCGGCGCGACGCTCGCGTCGGTGATCGGGCTGCCGCTGTCCGGCGCGCTGCTGAACCTGAACGGCGTGCTCGGCGTCGAAGGCTGGCGCTGGCTGTTCCTGCTCGAAGGCGTGCCCGCGTTGCTGCTCGGGTTCGTCGTGCTGCGCCGCCTGCCGGACACGCCCGCGCACGCGCGCTGGCTGCCGGCCGACGAACGCGCGTGGCTCGAAGCGACGCTGCGCGACGCCGCGCCGCGCGAACATCTGTCGCACGGCGTCGCATTGCGGCGTGCGTTCGGCGACGGCAAGGTGTGGGCGCTCGCCGCGTTCTGGTTGCTGCAGGCGTTCGGCACGATCGGCCTCACGCTGTTTCTGCCGCTGCTCGTGAAGAGTCTGTCGGGACAGTCGAGCTTCGCGGTCGGCAGCCTGTCCGCGCTGCCGTTCCTGTTCGCGTGCGTCGCGATGTACCTGAACGGCCGGCATTCGGATCTCGGCGGCGAACGCGCGCTGCATCTCGGCGTGCCGATGCTGCTGGCCGGTGCGTTGCTGATCGCGGCGATCTATACGCCGGTGCTGCCCGTCGCGTATGCGCTGCTGGTGCTCGCGGTCGGCTTCAACTGGGCCGCGACGCCGGTGTTCTGGGCCGTGACGACCGAGTACGTGTCGGGCCTCACGGCGGCCGCGTCGATCGCGCTGATCAACGCGGTCGCGAACATCGCGGGGCTCGCGCTGCCGCCGGTGATGGGGCGGATCAAGGACGTCACGCATTCGTACGATCTCGCGCTGCTGCTCGTCGCGGCCGCGTTGCTGGCGGGTGGTGTGCTCGCGTTGCGGATCGCGTCGCGGCGCGTAATGCCGGTCGTGGC
>NZ_JACCQA010000036.1:0-81416 GCF_015712215.1 Burkholderia sp. 9779_493 | reverse complement strand
TGGGGACTAGATCCCCTTGAAGGGTCGTTCGAGACCAGGACGTTGATAGGTCAGGTGTGTAAGCGCAGTAATGCGTTCAGCTAACTGATACTAATTGCCCGTAAGGCTTGATCCTATAACAAGTCTGCCTTGTAGATCGGCGCCGTGCGAAAGCACCGGCCGCGATCCAGAGCGACATGTTGGATTCTCGTGTGTGATACACACAACCCAAAATTACTGCTTCTTCCCAGATTGGTTGCGCTGGCAACGCCAGCAGAACAACCCTCTTTGCCTGATGACCATAGCGAGTCGGTCCCACCCCTTCCCATCCCGAACAGGACCGTGAAACGACTCTACGCCGATGATAGTGCGGATTCCCGTGTGAAAGTAGGTAATCGTCAGGCTCCCTAAGCCAGAAACCCCCGCCCGAAAGGCGGGGGTTTTTGCATTGGCGCGCCAGAAAAATCGTGCGGCGAAGCGTTGCCAAGGCTACGTCCGCTGGCTCCCCGCTGACGCAATCAATCGGAGCGCCGAGCCCGCCAGTTCCACACTCGCTGTTCGTGCCGTCCGGCATCTCCCGCCACTTCCTTTTGCCAATCGGACCTATCCCTCTTCGGGCCGGTTCCAGCTAATGCTGCACATCCAGCGCCGATAGCTGTGATGGCCGGTGATGAGCGATGTTGATCGACGATGATTGATAAATGCCGCTTCCTGACGAAAGCCCTCGCTTCATCTCCCGACGCTTCGGTGTGCCACATCAAGTGCTCACTCCGCGAGCACAGCGCGAAATCGTCATAAAAAATCTATGCGCATAAAGTTCATTCGCCCGGCATGCTCGACAGAGCGGAGAGCAAGCCCTTCGGGGTAATATCGCCGTTCGTCCCGATTCGCAGGTGCGTGTCTGCATCCCCGGCGATCGGCGTCTTTGGCCTTCCGTCTCCTGCATCGTTCATGACTGACAGCCCCGCCCAAAGTGGTCGGACGACCGACTTCTTGCCGTATCTCGTCGCCGCGACGTTCTTCATGGAGTACCTCGACACGACCGTGATCGCGACTGCGCTGCCGCAAATGGCCAGCTCGTTCGGCGTCGGACCGAATGCGCTGAGTCTCGGGATGACGGCGTACATGCTGGCGCTGGCGGTGTTCATTCCGATCAGCGGCTGGATCGCGGACCGCTATGGTTCGCGTACCGTCTTCGCGAGTGCGATCGTCGTCTTTACCGGCGCGTCGGTGCTGTGCGGGCTGTCCGAAGGGGTGATGTCGTTCACGGCTGCGCGGCTGCTGCAGGGTGTCGGCGGGGCAATGATGGTGCCGGTCGGCCGGATGATCGTCGTGCGCAGTACCGAGAAGGCGAGACTGATGCGCGCGATCGCGACGATCACGTGGCCGGGCATCGTCGCGCCCGTCGTCGGGCCGCCGATCGGCGGCTTCATCACGACCTACGCGTCATGGCGATGGATCTTCCTGTTGAACGTCCCGTTCGGTCTTGCCGCACTCGTTTGTACCTGGCTGATCGTCCGGAATACGCGGGCCGACGAGCAACGGCCGCTCGACTGGGTCGGCTTCGTACTGGCCGGTGGCGCATTGACGTGCCTGCTGATCGGCACGGAAGCGGCCGGACAGCAGGATGTCGACTTCACGCGCGCGGGTGTCCTCGTGGGCGCAAGCGTGCTGTTCGGCATCGCCGCGTGGCTGCATGCGCGACACAGCGCGCATCCGCTGCTCGATTTCACGACGCTGAAGGTGCCGACGTTCTCGGTGACGGTGATCACCGGTTCGATCACGCGGATGGCGATCAACGCCGTCCCGTACCTGCTGCCGCTGCTGTTCCAGATCGGCTTCGGGCTGTCGCCGTTTCAGTCAGGCCTGCTGCTGCTCGCGAGCGCGCTCGGCAATCTCGGGATGAAGGCGGGGACATCGTGGATCCTCGACCGTTACGGCTTTCGGCGTGTCGCGCTCGTCGACGTGACGATCGTCGGCATCTTCACGATCGCATGCGGCTGGCTCACCGCGTCGACGCCGTTGGCGATCACGCTGTTCGTCGTATTCGTCTACGGGCTCACGCGGTCGATGCAGTTCACGACGCTCGCGACGCTGGCCTATGCGGATATCCCGTCTCACCAGACGAGCGCGGCCAGCACGCTGTGGAGCGCCGCGCAGCAGATGACGATCGGGATGGGGATCGCATTTGGCGCATTGTCGCTGCGGCTAGCGGCATTGGTGCGCGGCGATGCGGCCGGCATGCACTACGTGCTCGACGATTTCCGCTGGGCGTTCGTCGCGGCGGGCGTGCTCGCGCTGCTGACGTTGCCGGGCTATGCACGGCTGGCTTCCAATGCTGGCGACCGGCTGCGGGCCAACATAGCGCGAGGATAGGCCCGACTGCAAATCGAATTTGCGGTGCAACCAGTGAGTGCGCTTGTTTTTCGGCGCTCACCCGAGGCGCCGATTCGTCCCGGTGGCGATCGCTTGACGATCAGCGTAACCGGTTTGCCGTCACCGCGGGCGAATGGGCTTGGGCCTGCCGGGCAACCATGCTGGACCGCCGCGCTCTCCGGACAATGACGTGCGGTGCCGGAACGAGCATCAAGGCCGAATGCGATATGCGGACGACAGTAGCGCCGTCGTCCCGATTCCCGCTACTGCGCATCATGGAAGATGATGCCGATCGTGTGGCGATGGCCGCTTCGAATCCGGCTGACGCCGTGGCGCAAGTTGACGCGATAGACGCCGCGGGTTCCCTGCACCGGCCGGCCGTGCACCGCGAAGATCACGGCGTCGCCTTGTGTCAGCGGCACCACTTCCGCGCGCGACTGCATGCGGGGCCGTTGTTCCGTCAACACGAACTCCCCACCACTGAAATCGCGGCCCGGTGCCGACAGCAGGATCGCGACCTGCAGCGGAAACACGTGCTCGCCGTACAGGTCCTGATGGAGACAGTTGTAGTCGTCGGCGCCGTATTGGAGGATCAGCGGCGTCGGACGCGTCTGTCCCGCCGCATGGCAGCGATCGAGGAACGTCGCATGCTCCTTCGGATAACGAACGTCGACTCCGAGTGCCTGGTTCCAGCGATTAGCGATCGGCGCGAGATGCGGGTAGAGCGTCGCGCGCAGCTCGGCGATGACCGCAGGCAACGGATACGCGAAATACTTGTATTCGCCGCGGCCGAAGCCGTGCCGGGCCATCACGACACGTGAACGATAGAGTGCATCGTACGGATAGAGCGACGCGAGTGCATCGCACTCGCTTGCCGACACCAGGCCCGGTACGCGCGCGCATCCGTAGCGATCGAGTTCGCCCTCGACCGTCGGCCAGTCGAGGGCGTCGACGCGTTGCGCGATGTCCAGCGATTCGACGGCAGGTTGCAGATCGGCAATGTTCACGGGCGTACCTCTGGGCATCGGCGGTGTGGGGCCGTGCAGTCGCGCACGGTCGAGTCCACGATGGAAGTTGATGAACCCAGTCTAGCGGCGTCCATGCGCCGGTACGCTCCAGATCTTGCGCTTTAATTCGGATGATGAAACAGCGAAAAGCGGGCTGCGGCATCGGCACACTGAATGTGGTGAGGTACCAGAGAGGTGGCGGAGGAGAAGGAGAAGCGGAGAGGTAGCGAAACGCCAGATCCAGCCTATCGCGGCGGATGGCCGGCTCCCGCCCGCCACCCGCCGCGTCCACAAATCAGGCCAGCGACCGGAACAACCAGTAAAGCCCCGCCGCGAGCGCGATCGACGCCGGCAGCGTCAGCACCCACGCGAGAACGAGGCTGCGCACCGTGCTCCATTGCAACCCGGAGCCGTTCGCCGCCATCGTGCCCGCGACGCCCGACGACAGCACGTGAGTCGTCGACACGGGCAGCCCGTACATGTCGGCGGCGCCGATCGTCAGCATCGCGACGAGTTCGGCCGATGCGCCTTGTCCGTAGGTCAGATGCTGCTTGCCGATTTTTTCGCCGACGGTCACGACGATGCGCTTCCAGCCGACCATCGTGCCGAGGCCCAGCGCGATCGCGACGGCGACCTTCACCCACGTCGGAATGAACTTGGTCGCGTGGTCGAGCTGCTTGCGGTAGTTGTCGATCGCGAGCTTGTCGGCGGCGGCGAACGCGGGTTGCCCCGACTTCTCGATCAGGCGAATGGCCTCGGACACGAGGTACATCGTGTTGCGCACGTTGTCGACGTCGCGTTGCGGCACGGCCGCCATCGAGCCCGACGCGCCGACGGCGGTCGCGAGCGACGTGGACAGCTGCGCGACGGCCGGCAGCACGGCGGGTGTCAGTTCACGGTGCTGCACGTAGTGTTCGACATCGGCACGCGGGTTCGCGGACGGCGCGATGCCGTTCGTGTACTTCCCGAACGTCGCAGCCGCCTGGTTCGCGACCGCCACGAAGGTCTGCGATTCGGCGGGCGTGACGGCCTTGTTCAGCGCATACGCGGTCGGCACCGTGCCGATCAGGATCAGCATGATGAGCCCCATCCCTTTCTGCCCGTCGTTCGACCCGTGGGCGAACGACACGCCGGTGCAGGTGAGGATCAGCAGGCAGCGAATCCAGAACGGCGGCGGCTGATCCTTCGGCGGCTCCTTGTACAGCTCCGGAATCCGCACGAGCGCCTTCAGCACGAGCAGCAGCAGCGACGCGCACAGGAAGCCGACGATCGGCGAGAGCAGCAGCGACTTGCCGACCCCGAGCGCCTGGCCCCAGTCGACGCCGCTCGTGCCGGACGGCCCATGCATCAGCTGGTTCATCAGCCCGACGCCGATGATCGACCCGATCAGCGTATGCGAGCTCGACGACGGCAGCCCGAAATACCAGGTCGCGAGGTTCCACACGATCGCGGCGATCAGCAGCGCGAACACCATCGCGAAGCCCGAGCCGCTGCCGACCTGCAGGATCAGCTCGACCGGCAGCAACTGCAGGATGCCGAACGCGACGGCGCCGCTCGAGACCATCACGCCAAGGAAGTTCCACATGCCCGACCAGATCACCGCGACGTTCGGCGTCAGCGAGTGCGTATAGATCACGGTCGCGACCGCATTCGCGGTGTCGTGGAAGCCGTTGACGAATTCGAAGCCCAGCGCGATCAGCAGGGCGGCGCCGAGCAGCAGGTACGGGAACAGCGTCCCTTCGCGGACCGGCGCCAGATCGGCGACCAGGTGGGTGGCGATATAGACGGCGCCGAGCACGAGCACCAGCAGGAAGGCGGCATAGCCGACCTGCCGGGTGCGCGCGACGGAGCCCGGATTGTTCGGGGCGGACGAAGCAGGTTGATTCATGACGGCATCTCGTAAGGGAACCGCGTCCGATCCTAGCTGCGGCTAGCAGTCAGTTTGATGACAGTCGGGACGGCGAACGGTGTGTCTTACGGGGATGTAAGGCGAATGGCGGCATGCGAGGCAGCGAGTCGCGTCGAGCACTCACATAGTGAACACGACAGCGGCTTACGCGCCGGTATCGCGCTGCTCATCATCCGTCGCCGCCAACGTCCAGCCGGCCGGCGACGCGACGAACGTCGTGAACGACAGCGGCGCAACGTCGAGACGCGCGGCCGCGGCGTGGTCCATCCGCAGCACATGCGCGATGGCCGCGCGGACGATCGGCGCATGCGTGATCGCGATGACGTCGCGCTCGCGCGGCAACCCGTCGAACCACGTGCCGACCCGACGTGCGGCGGCGTCGAACGATTCGCCGCGATGCGGCGACGCGGACGGCGTGCCGATCCACGTGGCAAGTTCGTCAGGCAGATCGCGTGCGAGATCGTGCAGCCGCTTGCCTCGCCAGTCGCCGTAGTCGATGTCGCGCAGCGCGTCGTCGATGTCGGCGTGCAGCCCGAGTGCGTCGGCGGTCTGCGTTGCGCAGCGTGCCGGGCTGCACAGCACGAGCGAGCCGGCGATGGCCGTCCACCGGCCGTGCAGCGCGGCGGCTTCGGCAAGCCCGCGCGCGTCGAGCGGATCGTCGTCGGGAAACGTGCCGGTGCGCATCGCGCGGGTCGAGGCGTGCGCGATCAGGCGCAGCGAGGCATGCAGGTTCATGTCGGTGGTCGGATGATCCGGAGCGGGGCGCGCTTGCCCATCTGTCGTCGCTTCAATACGCGAACGTTCGCGCGTACAATTCGCCCGATACGAAGCGCGGAAGCCGGTGCAATTCCGGCGCGGTCGCGCCACTGTAACCGGGGAATCGATGATCCCGGAAGCCAGACCTGCCTTCGTACCCATCCATCATTTGTCGGGGCGCGATTCCCCTGAGGTGCATCCATGAGCGAAGCAGTGCTGAAGCCGGCGGTCGTGCCGGCACCCATCCCCGTCCGTGAGCTGTTGCCGTGGGCCGTGTTCGTCGGCCTGATCCTGCTGCTCGCCCTGTATTTCGTCGGTGCGGAACAGGGCGCGACGTCGCTCGTGCCGGGCATGTATGTCCACGAATTCGTCCACGACGGCCGCCATCTGCTCGGCTTTCCCTGCCACTGACGCGGAGTAAAAGATGGTCGGAAAGCTGCTCATGCGCGGGATGCTCGCAGGCATCGCCGCGGGCCTCCTCACGTTCGGTTTCGCGAAAGTCGTCGGCGAACCGCAGGTCGATCAGGCGATCGCCCTCGAAGAGAAAACCGCCGCCGCCCAAGGCGAGGCACCGGAGCCGGAACTGGTCAGCCGCCACACGCAGGCCGGCCTCGGGCTACTGACGGGCGTCGTGACCTACGGCGCGGCATTCGGCGGGCTGTTTTCGCTGGTCTTCGCGTATGCGTACGGACGCGGCAGCCGCCTGCCGGCACGGCCGCTGGCCGCGTGGCTCGCGCTGGCGGCGTTCGTCGCGCTCGTGATCGTGCCGAACCTCAAGTACCCGGCCAATCCGCCGTCGGTCGGCGACCCCGACACGATCGGTTATCGCACGGGCCTGTTCTTCCTGATGATCGCGATCTCGATCGCGACGATGGTGTTCTCGGTCAGCGTGCGCCGCCATCTGGTGGCAAAGCTCGGGCAGTGGAACGCGTCGATCGTCGCCGGGCTCGTGTTTGTCGCGATCATCGCGGCCGTGCAGATCGGGCTGCCGTCGGTCAGCGAGTTGCCGGCCGATTTCCCGGCGGCGTTGCTGTGGAAGTTCCGCGTGGCGGCCATCGGCATGCAGGTGATCATGTGGACGACGATCGGCCTGCTATTCGGTGCGTGGGTCGAACGCGGCGAACGCACCGGCACCGGCGTTCGCGCCGCCTGACGCGCGGGCCAGGCGGGCGCGCCTAGCGCAGCATGCGCGGCGCGCTCCACGTCGATTCGCGCGCCAGCGCGACGAACGCGGCCAGATAGTCGATCGCGGCATCCGCTTCGCGGATGCCGAGGAAGATCTGTTTCGCGATGCCGTTCTTGCCGAGCTTGACCGGCACGACCGGCATCCGGTCCGCATACTCGTCGGCGAGCCACCGCGGCAGCGCGGCCACGCCGCGCCCGCTCGCGACCATCTGCAGCATGATGTCGGTCGTCTCGATCGACTTGTGCCGCCTCGGCACGATGCCGGCCGGCGTCAGGAACTGGTTGTAGATGTCGAGCCGGTCGGTTTCGACCGGGTACGTGATCAGGATCTCGTCGGTCAGTTGCTCGGGCGTCACGTAGTCGGCATTCGCGAACCGGTGCGAATCCGCGACCACCAGCACCTGTTCGTAGTCGAACACGGGATCGAAGCGCAGCCCCGGCTTGTTCAGCGGATCGGGCGTCACGAGCACGTCGATGTCGTAACCGAACAGCGCGCCGATGCCGCCGAACTGGAAGCGCTGCTTCACGTCCACGTCGACGTCGGGCCAGCGCGACAGGTACGGCGACACGACCTTCAGCAGCCACTGGTAGCACGGATGGCACTCCATCCCGATACGCAGCGTGCCGCGCTCGCCCTTCGCGTACTGCTTCATCCGTTCCTCGGCGAGCTCGAACTGCGGCAGCAGCCGGTTCGCCAGCTTCAGCAGATACTGCCCGCCCTGCGTGAGCCGCAGGCCGCGGCCTTCGCGGTCCCAGATCGGCGTGCCGAGCTGCTGCTCGATTTTCCTGACGGTATGACTGAGGGCCGACTGCGTGAGGTGCAGCGCATGGGCCGCCGCGGTCAGCGAGCCCTGGCGCTCGACTTCACGAATGACGACGAGATGGAATCGTTCCAGCATGGCTTGCGCACACCCGACGAATACATGAAGAATGTTAATGGATGAATGAAATAATGCCATTTTATTTCATGGTTTGAAATCCCTATGATGGCTGCCGGATCTTCATTTTTCTCTGGACGGCAGCCTCATGGTCACGACACACAACCTCGGTTTTCCGCGCATCGGCGCGAAGCGCGAACTCAAGTTCGGTCTCGAACGCTACTGGAAGGGCGAATCGTCGCGCGACGAACTGAAGGCGCTCGGCGCCGAACTGCGCCGGCGCCACTGGCACGACCAGCGTGACCTCGATCTCGCGCCGATCGGCGATTTCGCGTTCTATGACCAGGTGCTCGACATGAGCTTCACGCTCGGCAACCTGCCGAAGCGCGTGCAGGATTTCCACGGCGATGCGCTCGACAACGCTTTCCGCGTCGCGCGCGGCCGGTCGGCGCAGTCGGCGGAGGCGCATGCCGCGTGCTGCGGCGGGGTCGCGGCCGGCGAAATGACGAAGTGGTTCGACACGAACTATCACTACATCGTGCCGGAGTTCCATGCGGACACGAACTTCTCGCTCGATCCGTCGCGTCTGCTGCAGCAACTGGCCGAAGCGAACGCGCAGGGCGTGAATGCGAAGCCGGTGATTCTGGGCCCCGTCACGTACCTGTGGCTCGGCAAGGCGAAGGACGATTCCGATCGCCTCGCGCTGTTGCCGAAGCTGCTGCCCGTGTACGGCGCGCTGCTCGACACGCTGACCGCGCAGGGCGTCGAATGGGTGCAGATCGACGAGCCGATTCTCGTCACCGAGCTCGATGCCGAATGGCGCCAGGCATTCCGCACCGCGTATGCGGCGCTCGAAACGCGCCGCATCAAGCTGCTGCTCGCCACGTATTTCGGCCAGCTTCAGGACAACCTGACGCTCGCGGCGTCGCTGCCGGTCGACGGCCTGCATATCGACGCGATCAACGCACGCGACGAAGTCGACGCGCTGGTGCGTGAGCTGCCGCCCGAACGCGTGCTGTCGATCGGCGCGATCAACGGCCGCAACATCTGGAAGACGGACCTGAACGCGACGCTCGACTGGCTCGAGCCGCTCGCGAAGCAACTGGGCGACCGGCTGTGGCTTGCGCCGTCGTGCTCGCTGCTGCACGTACCGGTCGATCTCGCGAACGAGGCGAAGCTCGACGCGGAAATCCGCTCATGGCTCGCGTTCGCGCTGCAGAAGCTCGACGAGCTGAAGGTACTCGCGACCGCCCTGAACGAAGGCCGCGACACGGTGGCCGACGCGCTCGCCGCGAATGCCGCCGCGATCGAGTCGCGCCGCCGCTCGCCGCGCGTGAACAATCCGGCGGTGAAGGCCGCGATCGCCCGCATCGACGCGCGGCTCGGCAACCGCGCGAGCCCGTATGCGCAGCGTGCGTCGAAGCAGTCGGCGCGCCTGAACCTGCCGGCGTTCCCCACGACGACGATCGGCTCGTTCCCGCAGACCGCCGAAATCCGCCAGGCGCGCAGCCGGTTCAAGGCCGGCACGCTGGACGAAGCCGGCTATCGCACGGCGATGCAGGCCGAGATCGAACGCAGCGTCCGCGAACAGGAATCGCTCGAGCTCGACGTGCTCGTGCACGGCGAAGCCGAGCGCAACGACATGGTCGAATACTTCGGCGAACAACTCGACGGCTACGCGTTCAGCCAGTTCGGCTGGGTGCAGTCGTACGGTTCGCGCTGCGTGAAGCCGCCGATCCTGTTCGGCGACATCAGCCGCCCGAAGGCGATGACGGTCGAGTGGATCACCTATGCGCAGTCGCTGACGAACAAGCCGATGAAGGGGATGCTGACCGGCCCCGTGACGATCCTGAACTGGTCGTTCGTGCGCGACGACCAGCCGCGCTCGGTGTCGTGCTACCAGCTTGCGCTGGCGATCCGCGACGAAGTGCTCGATCTCGAGCAGGCCGGCGTGCGCGTGATCCAGATCGACGAAGCGGCGCTGCGCGAAGGGTTGCCGCTGCGCCGCGCGCAGTGGAGCGAATACCTGAAGTGGGCGGTCGAGTCGTTCCGCATCACCGCGAATGGCGTGCAGGACGATACGCAGATCCACACGCACATGTGCTATTCGGAGTTCAACGACATCATCGCGTCGATCGCCGACATGGACGCGGACGTGATCACGATCGAGACGTCGCGCTCGGACATGGAGCTGCTCGATGCATTTGACGACTTCAAGTATCCGAACGAAATCGGGCCGGGCGTGTACGACATCCATTCGCCGAACATCCCGACGCAGGATCACATCGTCGGCCTGATGAGGAAGGCGGCCGAACGGATTCCGGCGGAACGCCTGTGGGTGAACCCGGATTGCGGGCTGAAGACGCGTCAGTGGGCGGAAGTGATTCCGGCGCTGACGAACATGGTCGCGGCTGCGAAGACGCTGCGCAATCAGGTGCGGTAGCCACGCGGCAAGCACCGTGCGGCACCGTCGCGATCAACGATCGCGACGGCAAAAAAAAGCGGCCCGCAGAAGCGGGCTGCTTTCGTCATGCGTGCATTTGCGCGATGCGCCAGGCGTTACGCGGTGCGCGTGCCGCGCGGCAGCACCTCGTCCGTCTTGCCGGGTGCACCCGCATCGTCGATGCTGACCCGGCGCGAGATCAGCCACACGCACAGCGACGACAGCACGGCGGCACTCGCGTACTGGATCGCGAGCGGCCACCAGTGCGGCGTGGTGTTCTGCGCGATGACGGTCGCCACCAGCGGCGTGAGGCCGCCGGCGAGCGCGCCGCACACCTGGTACGCGATCGAGATCGCCGTATAGCGGATCCGCGCGACGAAGATGCCGCTGACGAAGCCCGCGACCACCGAGTAGTAGCCCGATTCCGCGAGCGTCGCGAGGCCGACGCCGACCGTGATCGACACCGGCGTGCCGAGGTGCACGAGCGGCAGCATCACGAACGGGACGATCATCGCCCAGGCGCCGGTGATCAGCAGCACGCGCGTGGTGCCGAAGCGTTGCGCGAGGAACGCGGCCGCGAGCTGCACGACGAACTGCAGCACCGCGACGATCGTCATGCAATGCAGCACCATCGACCGGTCGAGCGACAGGAACTGCGTCGCATAACTGATCATGAAGATATTGCTGAAATACACGCCGGCGATCCCGTACACGTTCGCGCCGATCGCGAGCAGCAGCAGCGGCCAGTACTTGAGCGCTTCACGCACCGGGTTCCGCGCGGTGTTGCCGCTCTTCCTGACTTCCTCGAACTCGGGCGACTCGGACACGCTCGCGCGGATAACGAAGCCGACGACCAGCAGCACGGCGCTCGCGAGGAACGGCACGCGCCAGCCCCAGCTCATCATGTCGTCCTTCGACAGCGTGCTGATCGCGCCGAACGCGAGCATCGACAGGATCAGGCCGCTCGCGCTGCCGAGCTGCGCGAACGACGCGAAGAACGTACGCTTGCCTTCCGGCGCGTGCTCGCCGGCCAGCAGGACCGCGCCGCCCCATTCGCCGCCGACCGCGATGCCTTGCAGCACGCGCATCAGCACGAGCAGGATCGGTGCGACCACGCCGGCTTGCGCGTGGGTCGGCAGCAGGCCGATCGCGACCGTCGACACGGCCATCAGCATCAGCGTCGCGAGCAGCGACCGCTTGCGGCCGAAGCGGTCGCCGAGATAGCCGAACAGCACGCCGCCGAGCGGCCGCGCGAAGAAGCCGACCGCGAACGAGCCGAACGACGCGAGCAGGCTGATGAAGCGGTTTTCGCCGGGAAAGAACAGCGGCCCGAATACGATGGCGGCGGCGGTCGCGTAACTATAGAAGTCGTACCACTCGATCGTGGTGCCGACGAACGAAGCGAGCGCTGCCCGCTTCGGTTGCTTGACGGAAGTCCCCATCTTTGTGTGTGCTCCTCTGGAATCCTCTGATTTGGAATAGATGGCGGTGCGGGAATCAGTCGCGGTACGCGACGCCCGGCAGCACGCACAGCAGCTCGTAAGCGAGGTTCGCGCCGAGCAGCGCCGTGGTGCCGAACGGGTCGTACGGCGGCGCGACTTCGACGAGATCGCAGCCGACGATGTTCAGCCCCTTCGCGCCGCGGATGATCTCGAGCGCCTGCGGCACCGTGAGGCCCGCGATTTCCGGCGTGCCGGTGCCCGGCGCGTAGGCGGGGTCGATGCCGTCGATGTCGAAGCTGATGTAGACGGGCGTGTCGCCGATGCGCGCGCGCACTTCTTCCATCAGCGGCGCGAGCGACTTGTTCCAGCATTCCTCGGCCTGGACGACGCGGAAGCCCTGCTCGCGGCACCAGTCGAAATCCTCGGCCGCGTAGCCGGTGCCGCGCAGGCCGATCTGCGTGACCTTGTCGCCGTGCAGCAGGCCTTCCTCGACCGCGCGACGGAACGGCGTGCCGTGCGCGATCTTTTCACCCATCATCGTATCGTTCACGTCGGCGTGTGCATCGACGTGGATCAATGCAACCTTGCCGTGCTTGCGGTGGATCGCGCGCAGGATCGGCAGCGCGATCGTATGGTCGCCGCCGAGCGTGATCGGCTTGCAGTCGTGCTCGAGAATCGCGTCGTACGCGGCCTCGATGCGGGCGATCGAATCGTGCAGGTTGTACGGATTGATCGCGACGTCGCCGATGTCGGCGATCTGCAGCGAATCGAAGGGTGCTGCGCGGGTGGCCATGTTGTACGGGCGCAGCAGCACGGATTCGGTGCGGATCTGGCGCGGGCCGAAGCGCGCGCCGGTGCGGTTGGACGTGCCGAGGTCGAACGGCACGCCGACGAAACAGGCGTCGAGGCCTTCGGCGCTCGCCACGTGCGGCAGGCGCATCATCGTCGCGATGCCGCCGCAGCGCGGCATTTCATTGCCGCCGAGCGGCTGGAAATGGGTGTGGTCGTTCATGGGGGCGTCTCTTCCAGTGTGGGGTTGCCGTATCATGCGACGCGGCTTGGCGCACAGTTTTACGCGCTCCGCCGGGAAAGAAGAATGCGAAGATATCGACGTAAACATCGATTTTCATCGATGTATGGAAGGGGATGAACGTGCTGGGGAATCTGTCGACCCTCGATCTGCGGTTGATCCGCGTGTTTCTCGCGGTCACGGACGCGGGCGGCGTGTCGGCCGCGCAGGCGGTGCTGAACGTCGGCCAGTCGACGATCAGCGCGCAACTGTCGTCGCTCGAGACGCGGCTCGGCTACCGGCTCTGCGAACGCGGCCGCAGCGGCTTCCGGCTCACGCCGAAGGGCGAGCGGTTCCACGCGATGAGCCGCAAGCTGCTCGCGGCGCTCGACGAATTCGGGATGGCCGCGCGGCACATGGACCGCCAGCTGGTCGGCACGCTGAACATCGGCCTGATCGGCCATACGCCGGTGAGCCAGAATGCGCGGATCGCCGAGGCGATCGCCGCGTTCCGCACGCGCGACGAGGCCGTGCGCTTCTCGATTTCGGTGCGCGCGCCCGGCGATCTCGAGGAGAAGCTCCTGAGCGACGAGATCCAGATCGCGGTCGGCTATTTCTGGCACCGCGTGCCGTCGCTGCATTACACGCCGCTGTTCATCGAGCGTCAGGTCGCGTATTGCGGCCGCGGCCATCCGCTGTTCGACGGCGCGGGCACGCTGACGCCGGCCGACGTCGCGGGCTTCGAATGGGCGTGGCGCTCGTATCCGCTGCCCGAGGCGCAACTGTCGACGACGCCCGACCGCGTGACCGCGACCGCCGACAACATGGAGGCCGTCGCGCTGCTGATCCTGTCCGGCCACCATCTCGGCTACCTGCCGCAGCATTTCGCGGCGCCGTACGTCGCGCAGGGGCTGCTCGCGCCGCTCAATCCGGAGCAACTGCGCTACGACGTGACGTTCCACATGGTCGTCGCGCGCAACGGGCGCGGGAATCCGCTCGTGGAGGCGTTCCTCGAGGATCTCGAGCGCGCGCATCAAGCGCCGGACGTCGCATGACACCGGCGCAGCCGGCAAGGTGAACGAGCGTTGCGGCCGGCCGGGCTGGCCGGCCCGGCGCGCATCACGGCACCGGCAAACCCGCGTCGTGCTTCACCTCGCGCAGCGATAGCGCGGATTCGATCGACGTCACGCCCGGCAGCATCCGCAGCGAATCGCGCAGGAACGTGCCGTAGTCGTCGAGGTCGCGCGCGACCACCTGCAGCAGGTAATCGGCCGTGCCCGCGACGTTGTGGCACGCGAGAATCCGCTCGATGCCGAGCACTTCCCGTTCGAACCGGTCGGCGACCTTGCGGTCGTGCGTCGCGAACCGCACGAGCACGAACGCGACCACGCCGAAGCCGAGCGCCTGGCGTGACAGCTGCGCACGATAGCGCTCGATGTAGCCGTCGTTTTCGAGACGTTTGAGGCGCCGGGCGCAAGGCGTCTCGGACAGGCCCACGGATTCGGCGAGCCGTGCGATCGGCAGCCGGCCGTCGCGTTGCACCGCAGCGAGGATCGCGCGGTCGGTTTTGTCGAGGTCGATCATGTTGGCGGAATCCTTGTTCTGACCGGAGGATTGTGGCGGATTCCCCCACGAATCGCCAAGCCTCGGCCAAAGATGGCCAATAATCCCTCCTCCTTCAGCGGCAACATATCGTCATTGGAGGACGGGGGCGGACCATGATTTCCACGCATTTGCTGTTGATTTATCTCGCCGCGCTGGCGGCCATTTATGCGGTGCCGGGGCCCGACATGGCGCTCGTGCTGCAGACCAGCATCGGCCGCGGCGTGCGGCCGGGGATGGCGGCGGCAGCCGGCCTGTCGCTCGCGCGCACCGCGCACGTGACGCTGTCGGCATGCGGCGTCGCGGCGCTGATCCGTAGCGCGCCGTGGCTGTACGAAGTGATCCGCTACGGCGGCGCGCTCTATCTCGCGTATGTCGCGATCCAGGTGTTCCGCTCGCCGGTGTTCGCGCTCGGCGACGGCGACGCGGCGGCGGGCGAGTTGCGGCAGTCGTTCGTGAAGGGGCTGCTGACCAACCTGCTGAACCCGAAGGCGCTGCTGTTCTGCTCGGTGCTGCTGCCGCAGTTCGTGCGGCCCGAGGCCGGGCCGGTCGTCTGGCAGATGTTCGAGCTCGGCGCGCTGCTGGTGGCGGCCGGCGTGTGCTTCGACCTCGCGTGCGTGTTCGGCGCGTCGCGCATCGCGGCGTGGATGCGTGCGCATCCGCTCGCGCAGACGGTGCAGCGCTGGACCTTTTCCGCGGCGCTGATCGGGTTCGCGCTGCGGCTGTCGATGGACTGAGCGTCGTCGCGGCATGGTCGCCGCGCGGGCCGATCGGCCCTGCGGCGCGCCGTGAGGGATCAATGCAGGCCGCGCGCAATGCCGGCCTTCGCGCGCATGCCTTGCCGCAGCAGGGCGTGCGCGCAAATCGTCTGACTGTTCTAAACTTCCTTTAACTTCGCGCGGTCGCACACGCGCTGTCGCGAACCGGCTGACCGAACGGAACCGTCTTCCGCAGGCTATGTCCGATTTCCTGGCTGTTCCGTGCAACGCGGTACCAAGGAGGGTCTGAACATGGCAAGGCATCTTCAAGCCGACCGTGAGCCCCGCATCGTGGCCGAGTCCAAGTGCCTCGGCCAGTGCGATCCGGCAGAACGCATTCACGTCACGATCATGTTGCGGCGGCAGGAAGAAGGGCAACTCGATGCATTGGTTCACCAGCTCGCCACCGGCGACGCCCGCGCAAAACCGGTGTCGCGCGACGCGTTCGCGCAGCGTTTCTCCGCCAATCCCGACGACATCCGCAAGACCGAGGCGTTCGCGCGACGTCACCAGTTGACGGTCGATCGCGTCGATCCGGTCGAAAGCGTCGTCGTGCTGTCCGGCACGATCAGGCAGTTCGAAACCGCGTTCAGCGTGAAGCTCGAGCGTTTCGAGCATCGTTCGATCGGCCAGTACCGCGGCCGCTCGGGCCCGATCGCGCTGCCCGACGAGCTCGGCGATGCGGTGACGGCGGTGCTCGGCCTCGACAGTCGCCCGCAGGCGCGGCCGCACTTCCGCTTTCGTCCGCCGTTCAAGCCGGCGCGCGGCGCGGCGGCCGTCACGTTCACGCCGATCCAGCTTGCGTCGCTGTACGACTTTCCGGCCGGCGACGGCGCCGGGCAATGCATCGCGATCATCGAGCTCGGCGGCGGCTATCGCGCGGCCGACATTCAGCAGTATTTCCGCGGGCTCGGCATCACGACACCGCCCAAGCTCGTCGACGTGAACGTCGGCACCGGCCGCAATGCGCCGACCGGCGAGCCGAACGGCCCGGACGGCGAAGTCGCGCTCGACATCGAAATCGCCGGCGCGATCGCACCGGCCGCGAAGATCGCCGTCTACTTCGCGCCGAACAGCGACGCAGGCTTCATCCAGGCCGTCAACGCGGCCGTGACCGACAAGACGAACCAGCCGTCCGTGATCTCGATCAGCTGGGGCGGCCCGGAAGCGATCTGGCAGGCGCAGTCCGCACACGCGTTCAACCGCGTGCTGCAGGCGGCCGCCGCGCAGGGCATCACCGTCTGCGCGGCGTCCGGCGACAGCGGCTCGGGCGACGGGCTGCAGGATGGCGCCGATCACGTCGACTTCCCCGCGTCGAGCCCGTACGTGCTCGGCTGCGGCGGCACGCAGCTCGACGCGCTGCCCGGGCAGGGCATTCGCAGCGAGGTCACGTGGAACGACGAGGCGTCGGGCGGCGGCGCGGGTGGCGGCGGCGTCAGTGCGCTGTTCGACCTGCCGGCGTGGCAGCAGGGGCTGAAGATCGCGCGCGCCGACGGCAGCAGCACGCCGCTCGCGAAGCGCGGCGTGCCGGACGTGGCCGGCGACGCGTCGCCGCAGACGGGCTACGAAGTGTCGGTGGCCGGCACGCCCGCGGTGATGGGCGGCACGAGCGCGGTCGCGCCGCTGTGGGCCGCGCTGATCGCGCGGATCAATGCGGCGGCCGGCGCGTCGGCCGGCTGGATCAATCCGGTGCTGTACAAGCACCCGGGCGCGCTGCGCGACATCACGAAAGGATCGAACGGCACCTATGCGGCCGCGTCGGGCTGGGACGCGTGCACGGGCCTCGGCAGCCCGAACGGCGCGCAGCTCGCCACGATCCTCGCGCGCAAGCCGTCGAGCTGACGCGCCGGCGCACGCCTTTCCGTTCGACGCGGGTGGTCTGCCCGCGTCTTTTTTCACCTCCAGGAGCAGCACGATGGGCATCGATTCCGCATCTTCCGGCGGCGTGTATCCGCTGCATCACGGCGACCACAATTCGCATGGCGTGCCGCCGACCATCAACCCGGTCGCGCTGAGCCACGGCCGCGACCAGCCGTTCTTCGACCCGGTCGCGTACGGCAACGGCCCGGACGATTCGGTGACCGACACGACCGAGGCGGCCGCGATCACGCACCACACGATCCTGATCGACGGGAAACGCATCGCGTACACGGCGACGGTCGGCCATCTGGTGACCGTCGATCCGAGCAGTTCGCAGCCGGCCGCGAAGATTTTCTACGTCGCGTTCACGGCCGACGGCGCGAAGGAGGAAACGCGGCCCGTGACGTTCTTCTATAACGGCGGGCCCGGTTCGTCGTCGGTGTTCGTGCTGCTCGGCTCGTTCGCGCCGAAGCGCATCAAGACGTCGATGCCGGGGTTCACGCCGCCCGCGCCGTACCAGATCGAAGACAATCCGGACAGCATGATCGACCACAGCGACCTGGTGTTCATCAACCCGGTCGGCACCGGCTATTCGGCGGCCGTCGCGCCGAACAAGAACCGCGACTTCTGGGGCGTCGACCAGGATGCGAATTCGCTGAAGCAGTTCATCAAGCGCTACCTGACGAAGAACAACCGCTGGAATTCGCCGAAATACCTGTTCGGCGAATCGTACGGCACCGCGCGCAGCTGCGTGCTCGCGTACAAGCTGCACGAGGACGGCGTCGACCTGAACGGCGTCACGCTGCAATCGTCGATCCTCGACTACCGGCAGGCCGGCAACCCGGTCGGTACGCTGCCGACCGCCGCGGCCGATGCGTGGTATCACAAGAAACTCGGCATCAAGCCGCCGCCGAGCGATCTCGGCGCGTTCGTCGAGGAGGTCGCGCAGTTCGCGCGCACCGACTACCTGAGCGCGCTGCGCGCGGTGCCGCATGCGAACCCGGCCACCGTGCAGAAACTGTCGCAATACACGGGCATCGATACGGCGACGCTGCAGTCGTGGGGGCTGAATATCGCCGGCTACGACGCGCGCGGCAATTCGCTGTTCCTGACGACGCTGCTGCATGCGCAGGGGCTCGCGCTCGGTTCGTACGACGGTCGCGTGACCGGGATCTCGTCGGGTATCGCCGGCAAGATCGACCCGAATTCGGGCGGCAACGATCCGACGATGACGGCCGTGACGGGCGTCTATACGGCGATGTGGAACAGCTACCTGAACGAGCAGCTGAAGTTCACGTCGAATTCCGCGTTCACGGACCTGAACGACCAGGCGTTCCAGAACTGGGATTTCAGCCACATCGACCCGACCGGCGCGCAGCAGGGCATCGATGCGCAGGGGAACGTGATCCTCTACACGGCCGGCGACCTCGCCGCGGTGATGGCGTTGAACGTCGACCTGAAGGTGCTGTCGGCGAACGGCTTCTACGATTTCGTCACGCCGTTCTACCAGACCGTGATCGATCTGCAGCAGATGCCGCTGGAGGACCAGAAGGTGCGGCAGAACCTGTCCGCGCGGTTCTATCCGTCGGGGCACATGGTGTATCTCGACGGTGGCTCGCGCACCGCGCTCAAGCGCGATCTCGCGACGATGTACGACGCGACGGTCAGCGATACGGGCGCGCGGATGCGGATTCGTGCACTGCAGGCGAAGAAGACGGGCGGGCACGCGTAGCGTTGCCCGTCCCGAGAGTGCCGCGCGCGGCCGTGACGGTGCGCGCGGCGGTATGTCGGTAGCCGGGGGCCGGCTTACGCGGCCGGCCAGTCGAACATCGTGTACGGCAGCGCGCGCTTGTGGCGCGAGCCGTCGTAGAAGCGCAGCACCGTTTCGTAGACGCGGTCGGCGACCGGCTTGCCTTCGAGGAAATCGTCGATCTCGTCGTAGGTCACGCCATACGCGTGCTCGTCCGGGCGCAGCGGGCGCAGTTCCTCGAGGTCGGCCGTCGGCACCTTCATCACGATCAGCTCCTCGCCGCCGAGCGCGCGCGCCACCCCGCGCACGCGGCGCTTGTTCAGGCCCGCGAGCGGCAGGATGTCCGCGCCGCCGTCGCCGAACTTCGTGAAGAAACCCATCAGCGATTCGGCCGCGTGATCGGTGCCGATCACGATGCCGCGCCGCGCGCCGGCCACCGCGTACTGCGCGATCATGCGCTCGCGCGCCTTGATGTTGCCGTGCACGAAATCCTGTTGCGCCGGGGTGTCGAACGCGTGGCCGGAGGCGACCAGCGAACGGAGCATCGCATTGGCGGCCGGCTTCACGTCGACCGTCAATACCTCGTCCGCGCGCACGAATGCCAGCGCGCGCTGTGCATCCTCTTCGTCGTTCTGCACGCCGTTCGGCAAGCGCATCGCGATGAAGCGCGCATCGTAGCCGTCGGCGCGCAGGCGCTCGACCGACAGTTGCGCGAGCCGGCCGGCCGTCGACGAATCGACGCCGCCGCTGATGCCGAGCACGTAGGTCCGCAGGCCGGTCGAACGAAGGTACTGCGCGAGGAAGTCGATGCGGCGGTCGATTTCGGCTTCGGCGTCGAAGTGCGGGGCGACGTTCAGTTCGGCAATGATCGCGCGTTGGCGGCTGGCGTAATCGACGGATGTCATGAAGGAAGTTCCGGAACGAAATGCAAGGCGCTCATCATAAGCGCAATCGCGGCGTGCCGCCGCGCCGGGCCGGCGATCCGGCGGTTTTGCGTTGCATCGACGAGACGCGGCGCATCGCCGTGGTGCACGGTGCGCCGGGCGGGGGCAGGATGCCGCGCGAAGGGCTCCCGGGCGGGCGCCCGGGGGCGGCGTCAGCGCCGCGCGAGCACGACGCCCACCAGCGCGAGCGCGAAACCGGCGAGCTGGATCGCGGCGAGCGTTTCGCCGAACAGCCCGTAACCCTGCAGCGCGGCCAGCGGCGGCGCGAGAAACAGCAGCGACGTCGCGCGTGCCGCATTGCCGCGCCGCAGCATCCACATC
The DNA here is from genome assembly GCF_015712215.1 of Burkholderia sp. 9779_493. Classification (NCBI taxonomy): domain Bacteria; kingdom Pseudomonadati; phylum Pseudomonadota; class Betaproteobacteria; order Burkholderiales; family Burkholderiaceae; genus Burkholderia; species Burkholderia sp. 9779_493. The sequence continues at coordinate 61,197 of NZ_JACCQA010000036.1, read as the reverse complement.
AGCATCGTGACCGCGCCGCCGGACAGGAACACGACGCCCCACACGAGCGACACCCACAGCGCCGGCGCGCCGATCCAGCGGGTTTCATGGAGCAGCAGGACGAACACGGCCGCGACGATCGCCGCGCCGAAATTCTGCACGGCGACCGCGGTGCGCAGGTCGCTCTGCGCGAGCTTGCCTTTCTGGTACAGCGAGCCGGCGGTGATCGACCCGACCGCGAGGACCGACACGGCGACGACGAGCCACGCCGGCGCGGCGCCCGGCGGCGGCGCGACGCCGCCCGTGACCTTCGGCGCGAGCACGAGCGCGACGCCGGCCAGCCCGAGCGCCATGCCGAGCCAGCCGCGCGCGGGCAGGCGTTCGTTGAACAGCGGGACCGCGAGCACGGCGGTGGCGAGCGGCTGCAGCGCGCCAAGCAGCGCCATCACGCCCGCATTCAACCCTTGCGCGACGGCCCAGTAGCTCGCGCCGAGATAGACGCCTTGCAGCAGCGCGCCGGCGATCAGGTGGCGCGGCCATTCGCGGCGGGCCGGCCACGGCGCGCGCGCGACGAGCGCGACCACGCCGAACAACGCGGCCGTGCCCGCGAAGCGCGCGAGCAGGAACAGGTTCGGGTCGGCGTAGGGCTTGATCGCCCGGGCAACGATGAAGCCGGTGGACCAGAGCGCGACGAAGGCGGCGGCGACGATCGAGGTAAGCATGCGTGACGGGCCGCGAGGCGGCCGGACAGAACCGGAAAGTCAGCCAGTATCGGACGAAGCGGTGCCGGCGTCTTGTCGAATCCTGCACTCGTGCCACGCGATGCGTGATCGTGCCGGCGGTCAGCGCGCGCCGGATGTGTGGTGCCGCGGGGATGCGTGCCCCGCACGCTGCTGCGCGGAGGGGCGCGCAGCGGCGACGATCAGTCGATCGAGAACGTATCGAGCGGCTGGTTGGCGCGCGCGTCGGTCGCGAAGCGCGCGGCGAGCTGTTCGTAGAGCCGGCGCGCTTCGTCGAGCGTCAGGTCGATCCAGTACGGATCACCCGCCGCGTCGTTGAGGCGTTCCGGCGGAAACTGGATTTCGATCACACTGCCTTTGCGATACATGGCGCGAGCCCCTTGGTTGGTCGTTCGGCGAAGCGCAAAGTGTAGCGCCCGCCGCCGCGCGGATTCGCGCGCGCCGGACAATACTGAATTTCGCTTTCGGGAAACGCGCCGGCCGCGCTTCCCGGCGTCGTCAAATGGTCGTCAAACGTCCGTAATACAATGGCCGGCTTACCCATTACCAGTCGCCTCGGGCGCACACGCGATGCTGGCGGAACAACGTCATCAATACATCCTGTCGGAGCTCGGACGGTCGGGCGCGCTGTCGGTCGCGGAACTCGTGCGTTCGCTCGACGTGTCGCGCGAAACCGTGCGGCGCGACCTGAACGCGCTGGCCGCGCGCGGGCTGCTCGTGATGACGCACGGCGGCGCGCTGGCCGCGGATCGCCGCGAGCCGAGCCTGTCCGAGCGCGAGGCCGCGAACGCCGACGCGAAGCGCACGATCGGGCGGCGCGCGGCCGAATTCGTGCCCGACGATGCATCGGTGCTGATCGATTCGGGCAGCACGCCGCATGCGGTCGCGCTGGCGCTGGCCGACCGGCACCGGCTGTCGATCTACACGAACGACTGGCGTACCGCGTTCGTGCTCGCGCGGCGCAACGGCAACCGCGTGACGCTGCTCGGCGGCGAGCTGTCCGACGACGAGGACGCCACCTTCGGGCTCGACACGATCCACCAGCTCGCGCAATACCACGTCGATTTCGCGTTCGTCGGCGCCGGCGGCATCACGCCCGACGGCGAATGCACCGATTACTCGCGGCTCGCGGCCGAAGTGCGCAGCCGGATGATCGCGGCGGCGGGCACGGCGATCATCGTCGCCGACCATTCGAAATTCGGCCGCGTGACGCCGGTGCGGATCAACGGCGCGGCCGCCGCCCGCTATCTGGTGACCGAGCGCGCGCCCGACAAGGCCGTGCGCCGCGCGCTGACGGCGCGCGGGATCGAACTGCTCGTGTGCGACTGACGCGCGTCCGACATACAAGGTTCATCGAACGGTCATCGCGCGGGAAGAACCGCCATCGAGACTGACTCATTCACCTCGACCGGCCGTCAGGCCAGGGAGCAACGAATGACCGTCAGCGTGCGCAGCTATCTTTCCCCCACCCTGGTCCTGCTGGCTTTCGACTGGCCCGATGCGGCGTCGCGGTCCGATTTCCTCGGCTTCGCGATCCGGCGCACGCCGGGCTTCTGGTCGGCCGACGGCAAGACGCGTGCGCCGGACAGCTGGCTGCCCAACCGCCTGACGTTCGACGGCCCGGCCGCCGACACGCAGGGCGATGCGCCGACCGATCAGGCGCCGATCCAGAAATTCATGTGGTGGGATGCACGCATCGATCCGCAGGACCGCGACGCGTCGTTCCGCTACGACGTCTATCCGGTCGTCGGCACGCCGGCGAACCTGCAGGTGCTCGACGCGCAAGCCGGCGTGTGCGACGTCGTGCTGCCCGCGCATATCGAGGACGGCATCGGCACGTGGTTCAACCGCGCGGTGGTCAGCTCGCAGGCGTTCGCGAAGCAGGTTGCTGCGCTGGGGCTCGCGCCGAACGAGGCGCCGAGCGCCGCGCAGGCGCTGAAACTGCGCACGTGGCTCGCGAACGACATGGAGCAGGTGTTCGCGCAGATGCTCGATCCGGCGTCGCGCGCGGTGTCGGCCGTCTATCACCTGACCGACTCGCTGTGGGCGCTGCCCGCGTTCGACGCGTTCGGCCGCCGGCACGGCGCAGCGTCGCTCGCGATCGTCTACGACGCGCACACGACGGCGCGCAAGGGCAAGCCGCCGCTGCCGTCGCCGAACCAGCCGGCCGTCGATGCGCTGCAGGGCCTCGCGACGCTCGCGCCGCGCGACCGGACGCACATCATGCACGACAAGTTCATCGTGACCGATGCACCGTCGAACCCGGCGCCCGCGCGCGTGCTGACCGGTTCCGCGAACTTCACGACCGAAGGGCTGACCGAGCAGGCCAACGTGCTGCACGCGTTCGACTCGCCCGCGCTCGCCGCGCTGTACAACGAGCGCGCCCACGCGCTGGCCGGGAATCCGTCGATCGCGGAGACCGCGCGACTGTCGCCGGGCTGGTCGGCGCCGATGACGATCGGCAGCGCGCAGGTGCGCGTCGCATACTCGCCGGAGCCGGCGGGGCAGCGTACCGAGATCGATACGATCGTCGCCGCGATCGCGGCCGCGAAGCATTCGGTGTCGTTCTGCCTGTTCATGCCGACCGACGCGGCGCTGCGCGATGCATGCTTCGCGGCCGGCGATCGCGGGCTGATGATGTTCGGCCTCGTGAACCGGATCAACGCGGGCAGCGCAACGAAGGCCGACGCTGCGCAGCAGGCCGGCCAGTCGCTCGATGCGGCCACGCTCGCGAACCTCGAGCTGTACCACCGCAGCCGCGACAACCACGACGTGATCGATGCGTCGTATTTCTCGCCGGCTACCGTGCCGCAAGGTTTCGAGCCGGAGTTGCGGCTTTTCCCGGGCGAACCGGCGCCGGCCTTTCCGCCCGTGGTGATCCATCACAAGTTCATCGTGATCGATGCGGAAGGCGCGAATCCGGTCGTCTATACGGGCTCGGCGAACATGAGCCGCAATTCCGAGCAGTACAACGACGAGAACCTGCTCGAGATCCGCGACAAGCGGATCGCGGCGATCTATCTCGCGGAATTCCTGCGGCTTTACGAGCACTACCGCGCCCGCGCGCTGGCGATCCACGCGAAGCAGCAGCACGGTACGGGCGCGGGTACGCATGCGCGGCTCGCGCTTGCGCCCGATTCGAGCTGGGCGAAGAAGTATTACGTGGCGGGCAGCCCGGAACAGAAGGCGCGGATCGCGCTGGCGTCGACCGCGCCGACGGACTGATGGGCTGACGCGCCGAAATGCAAAGGGCGCGAACGAGTCGCGCCCCGGCCGGCTGCTGGCGCCGCTTACGCGGCGACGTAGCGGAGCACCGCGTCGGCGATCGTGTCGCGATGGCGCGCGCGCAGGCGCGGCGCCGACGGATCGCGGCCGAACGCGGCGCCGAACGTGTAGCGGTTCGACACGCGATGGAAGCAGAACGAGCTGATCAGCAGGTGCAGGTCGAACGCGTCGATGTCCTTGCGGAACGCGCCGCTGGCCGCGCCGCGCTCGACCAGTTCCTCGAGCGTCTTGATGATGCTGACGTTGCGGTTCTTGAACGACTTGAGCTGTTCGAGATATTTCGCGCCGTGGATGTTCTCGATCGACACGAGGCGCACGAAATCGCGATGCTTGTCGTGGTAGTCGAACGTGAATTCGACGAGACGGCGCATGCCTTCGCGCGGCTCCATGTCGCCGACGTGCAGTTCCTGCTCGAGCGCGCGGATGTCGCCGTACACCTTCTCCAGCACGGCCTCGTACAGGCCTTCCTTGCTGTCGAAGTAGTAATAGAGCATCCGCTTCGTCGTGTTGGTGCGCTCGGCGATCGCGTCGACGCGCGCGCCGGCGAGGCCCATCGCAGAGAATTCCTGCGTGGCGACATCGAGGATGTTGCGCTTGGTTTGCTCGGGATCGTATTTACGCCGCGCATCGGACGCAAGCGCGCGGGTGTCGGACGTGGCGGCCTTGCTTCCTGCTTTCATGTGACTTTATTGTGGTTCGCGGCGGCTTGGAAAAGGCATTCTAGCATGCGGGAAATGGCCGCCCGGCCGACCTTCCGCTCTAATCGGCAAGGCCGCCGGCGCGGTGGTTTCGGCCGTCGCGGGCGCTCAGCGGCGGCAGGACGCGAGCGCGTCGCGGGCCTGGTACGCCGTATACGCGAGCTGCGCGGCGGCGAGTCCGGCCAGCCCGAACGTGCGCGTGAGCCCGAACGCGGCGAAGCCGTCCGGCACCGGCCGGCCTTCGGCCAGCGCGGCGGCGAGCGTCTCGCCGGCCACCGTGGTCGGCGCCATCCCGTGGCCGCCGAAAGCGATCGCGTGCCACACGCCGTCCGCGTCGCGGCCAATCTGCGGCATCTTGTGCCGCGCGTAGCTCATCAGCCCGCCCCACGCGTAGTCGACCTTCACGCCTTCCAGTTGCGGATATACGCGCAGCAGGTCGCGCCGCAGCAGGCGCGCGATCGCGTCGGGGCCGCGGTCGAGCACCGAGATCCGGCCGCCCCACAGGATCCGCGTGTCTTTCAGCGGACGGTAGTAGTCGAACGCGAAGCGCGTGTCGTAGATTGCGTACGGCGCGTCGATCGCATCCGGCAGGCGCGCGCCGAGCGGTTCGGTCGCGATCACGTAGGTCGCGATCGGCAGCACCGCGCGCTCGATGCGCGGCGACACGCCGCGCGCGTAGCCGCCGCCGGCGAACACGACATCCTTCGCGCGCACCGCGCCCTGCGCCGTGCGCACGACGTACCCGGCGCCGTCGCGGGCGATGTTCAGCGCGGCCGAGCGCTCGTACACGCGTGCGCCGCCGCGCGAGGCGGCCGCCGCGACGCCGAGCACGTACTTGAGCGGATGGAAGTGGAACGCGTTCGGCTCGAACAGGCCGCCGTAATAGCGCTGCGTCTTCAGCCGCTCGCGCAGCGCGCCGGTCGCGACGGGCTCCCATTCGACGCCGAGTTCGTTCTTCATCAGCGTGCGCACACCGTCGAGCCGCGACGGATCGTCGAACCAGTTCGCGAGCATCACGCCCTCGTCGACGATGTCGCAGTCGATCCCGTAGCGGGCGATCCGCGCGCGGATCAGGTCGACCGCGTCGACGGTGAGCCGGTACAGCCGGCGCCCTTCGTCGCGGCCGAGCGTGCGCAGCAGGTCGGCGTTGTCGAGGCTGTAGCCGCCGAACACGAAGCCGCCGTTGCGGCCCGACGCGCCGAAGCCGACCCGTTCGCTGTCGAGCACGACGACGTCGTGCACGCCGCGTTCGACGAGGCCGAGCGCCGTGCACAGGCCGGCGAGGCCGCCGCCGACGATGCAGACCTGCGTATCGATCGTGCCGGTCAGTTGCGGATAGGGCTGGCGGGTAACGGTGGCTTCGTAGAAGTTCTGCATGCGTTTTCGGTGATTCGTGACGGCGGAAAAGCGGACGGCGCGCGTCGATCTTGCCTGAACGCGCGCGCCGCGTCGAATGGGGTTTTCAGCGCAGCGGCCGCCGCGTAGGAGCGGCGGCCGGCGCGTGACCGGGCGTCAGGCGCCCGGCGTCGGGTTGGCCGGACGGGTGACGTAGGCCGGATAGCCGGTATCGGCCTTTTCGGTCGCTTCACGTGTCGTGTTGCGTTCGATCCACGGCGCGATTTCCATGTCCTCGTAGCGCACCAGCCGGCATTTGCGCACGAGCGCGTAGCCGAGCCAGATCGCGAGGAAGAACGGCAGGCCGATGTAGGTCGCGGCGACGCCGGTCCAGTCGATCTGGTCGGCGAGGAACGCCTGGTAGTCCTGGCCGAGCGCGACGACCGCGCACAGCGCGAACGCGAACAGCGGGCCGAACGGGAACCACTTCGACCGGTACGGCAGCTGGTCGAGCCGGTAGCCCTGCTTCAGGAAACCCTTGCGGAACCGGTAGTGGCTGATCGCGATGCCGAGCCACGTGATGAAGCCGGCCATGCCCGACGTGTTCAGCAGCCACAGGTAGACGGTCTTGTCGCCGTACAGCGACGTGAGGAAACACAGCGCGCCGACGGCGGTGGTCGCATAGAGCGCGTTGCGCGGCACGCCGCCGGGCGACAGCTTCGCGAACAGCTTCGGCGCGCGGCCTTCGACCGCGAGGTTGTAGAGCATGCGCGTCGATGCGTACATGCCCGAGTTGCCGGCCGACAGCACGGCCGTCAGGATCACCGCGTTCATCACGCCGGCCGCGAACGCGAGGCCCGCGTGGCGGAACACGAGCGTGAACGGGCTCACGCCGATGTCGGTCACGTCGCTCTTCAGCAGGCTCGGATCGGTGTACGGAATCAGCACGCCGATCACGACGATCGCGAACACGTAGAACAGCAGGATGCGCCAGAAGATCTGGCTCACCGCGCGCGGAATCGTCGTACGCGGGTTTTCCGATTCGCCGGCCGCGACGCCGATCATTTCGGTGCCCTGGAACGAGAAGCCCGCGATCATCGCGACGCCGAGCATCGTCGCCCAGCCGCCGACGAACGGCGCGTCGCCGATCGTGAAGTTGCCCCAGCCGGCGCTCGGGCCGCCCTGCATGATCCCGAAGATCATCAGCAGGCCGACGCCGACGAACGCGAGCACGGTCAGCACCTTGATCAGCGCGAACCAGTATTCGGCTTCGCCGAAGCCGCGCACCGACAGTGCGTTGAGCGCGAAGATCAGCGTGAGGAACAGTGCGCTCCACCACACGCCCGGCACGTGCGGAAACCAGTAGTGCATCACGAGCTGCGCGGCGACGAGCTCCACCGCCAGCGTCACGGCCCAGCTGTACCAGTAGTTCCAGCCGAGCGCGAAGCCGAAGCCTTCGTCGACGAACTTCGCGCCATAGGTCGCGAACGAGCCCGATACCGGCATGAACGCGGCCATTTCGCCGAGGCTCGTCATCAGGAAATAGACCATCAGGCCGATCACCATGTACGCAACCATTGCGCCGCCGGGGCCGGCCTGCGAGATCGATGCGCCGGATGCGACGAACAGGCCCGTGCCGATCGAGCCGCCGATCGCGATCATCCGTAGATGGCGGGCCTGCAACGCGCGGTGAAGGGACGGCTTCGCGGGCGGCGAGCCGGACGGGCGGGACGAATCGGGGCGGGCATCTGAATGCATGGCGGGCGCTGGGCGCTGTCTCCGGGATTGTTTTTTCGGTGACGAAGCGCGACGCGTCGCCGGCTCGCGGGCCGGGCAGCGGTGATGCGGTGCGAAACCGGCCCGCTGAGCCGGGCCGTGGTGCGTGTCGCCTTCGTCGGTCGTCCGGCTGCCGTGGTGGCGGCCGGCGGCGCGCCGGGTGCGTTGCACCTCGACGTCGCACCGATTGTGTGGGCCCGGTGCACCGGCGGCAAACGATATTTCCGAACAGGGTGATGCGGGATGGTCATCAACTTGGGCCACGCAGCGATGCGTCCGGGCGGCCGGTTACGGGCTTGGGAAACGTCCCATATCGGCATCGAAACAGCCGCGGCTGGCCAGCGCACTTCTTGCGTTTTGGGAATGAAGTCGTGAGTTAATATCAATAGCGGCCCGACTTGTGGCCATCGACAATGTGTTCATGGATCGTGCCTCGCGAGGCTGGGGCGCGCCGTCCGGCCGGGCTTCCGGCGGCGGCGCAGCGCGATGCGCCGGATGGCGCACCGGCCCGCCGCGCGGCGCATCCGCTTGCACGAGGCGCTCGAACGCGCTCCAATCGAATCACGCGGGCGGCGCTGCCGCCGCACCGATCAATCTGTCCCTGAAGAGGAAGTGATGCAATTCAACGACATTCTTGCCGCGCTCGACATCGATCTCGCCCAGTGGAAAGGCAACGCGCTGACCGCGCGTTCGCCGCTCGACGGCGCGACGCTCGCGACGCTGGCCGTCGACACGCCCGCCGACGCCGAGCGCAAGATCGACGCCGCGCACGACGCGTTCCTCAAGTGGCGCACGGTGCCGGCGCCGGTGCGCGGCGAACTCGTGCGCGTGTTCGGCAACGTGCTGCGCGAGCACAAGGCCGAGCTCGGCCGCCTCGTCACGCTCGAAGCCGGCAAGATCACGTCGGAAGGCCTCGGCGAAGTGCAGGAAATGATCGACATCTGCGATTTCGCGGTCGGCCTGTCGCGCCAGCTTTACGGCCTCACGATCGCGTCCGAGCGCCCGGGCCACCGGATGATGGAAACGTGGCACCCGATCGGCGTGTGCGGCGTGATTTCGGCGTTCAACTTCCCGGTCGCGGTGTGGGCGTGGAATGCGGCGCTCGCGTTCGTGTGCGGCGATTCGGTCGTGTGGAAGCCGTCCGAGAAGACGCCGCTCACCGCGATCGCGTGCCACGTGCTGCTCCAGAAGGCGCTGCGCGAGTTCGACAAGACGCATCCGGGCGTCGCGCCGGCGGAACTGAGCCAGCTGGTGCTCGGCATGCGCGATGTCGGCGAGGTGCTGACGGCGTCGAAGAAGGTGCCGGTCGTCAGCGCGACGGGCAGCGTGCGGATGGGCCAGGAAGTCGCGAAGGTGCTGAGCCAGCGCCTCGCGCGCGGCATCCTCGAACTCGGCGGCAACAACGGGATGATCGTCGCGCCGAGCGCGGATCTCGACCTCGTCGTGCGAGCGGTCACGTTCGCGGCGGTCGGCACGGCCGGCCAGCGCTGCACCACGCTGCGCCGCCTGATCGTGCATCGCAGCCTCGTCGAGCAACTGCTGCCGCGCATCGAGAAGGCCTATGCGTCGGTGAAGGTCGGCAATCCGCTCGAGGAAGGCACGCTGGTCGGCCCGCTGGTCGATCGTGCGTCGTTCGACGCGATGCAGAAGGCGCTGGCCGATGCGCGCGAGCAGGGCGGCGAAGTGAAGGGCGGCGAGCGCGTCGACGTCGGCCACGCGGATGCGTACTACGTGCGTCCGGCCATCGTGCGGATGCCGAAGCAATCGGCGGTGGTCGAGCGCGAGACGTTCGCGCCGATCCTGTACGTGATGGTCTACGACAACTTCGACGACGCGATCGACCTGCACAACGCGGTGCCGCAAGGCCTGTCGTCGGCGATCTTCACGAACGACATGCGTGAAGCCGAGCAGTTCATGTCGGCGGCCGGCAGCGATTGCGGGATCGTCAACGTGAACATCGGCACGAGCGGCGCGGAAATCGGCGGCGCGTTCGGCGGCGAGAAGGAAACGGGCGGCGGCCGCGAGTCGGGTTCGGATGCATGGAAGGCGTATATGCGCCGGGCGACGAACACGATCAACTACAGCCGCCAGCTGCCGCTGGCGCAGGGGGTGAAGTTCGACGTATAAGTGCGGGCGCCCGGCTTGGGCGCTTCGACGTCGAATGAACAGGGCCGGTTGCCGTGGAAGCGGTAACCGGCCCTGGTCGTTTATTGCGATGCGTGCGCCGCGCCGATCGATCGTGAGCGGACCCGCTCGATGGCTCGCCTACGATTCGTGCCGCGTGGCGCCATCGTTCGCCGGCATGTTCTGCACGACCAGCATCTGCGGGCTCGACAGCGTGATCCCCGCCGCGCGCAACTGCTTGAGGATCTCGAACAGCAGATCGCTCTTCGTCGAACTCGCGATCCGCGGGCTCGACACGTAACCCGTCACGCTCAGCGTGATCCCGTCCGGCGCGAGCTGGCTGAACGTCACCGACGGCGCCGGTTTCTCGAGAATCGCCTGATGCGCGCGATACGCATCGAGCAGCAGGTCGCGCACCTGCTCGGGATCGGTGTTCAGCGGGAACGTCAGCACCAGCGTCGCGACGCCCTGCGTGCTGTTGCCCATCGTCACGTTGCGCACGTTCTGCGAGATCAGTTGCGAGTTCGGCACGATCACGGTCGAGCGGTCGCTCAGCTGGATTTCGGTCGCGCGCACGTTGATGCGGCGGATGTCGCCTTCGACGCCCGCGATGCTGACCATGTCGCCCACCTTCACCGGGCGCTCGGTCAGCAGGATCAGCCCCGACACGAAGTTCTTCACGATTTCCTGCAGGCCGAAGCCGATACCGACCGACAACGCGCTGACGATCCACGCGAGATTGTTCCATCTGACGCCGAGCAGCCCGAGCGTCATCAGGACGAGCAGCACGTAGCCGACGTTGGTGAACAGCGTGATCAGCGACACGCGCATGCCCGTGTCCATGCCGAGCGCGGGCATGAACTCGCCGTCGAGCCAGCGGCGCAGCGAGCGCAGCAGGTAGAAGCCGATCGCGAAGCCGATCACGGCATTCATGATCCGGTCGGGCATGATGTTCAGACTCTGCAGCCGCTGGCTGCCGATCATCGCGACCGCGCTGTCGAGCAGGTCGCCCGGCGTCGTGCCGAAGCCGCCGGTCACCAGCGCGATCGCCGCGATCAGCATCAGCAGGCTCGTGCCGAAGCCGGACAGGACCGTGCGCGCCTGGTCGAGGTGGCGGTCTTCGAGCGCGAACAGGTGCTTGATCTGCTGGCCCGTCGACAGGCTCGACGAGAACAGGCTTTCGCTCGCGTCGCGCGTCAACTGGATCAGGATGTAGGTCGCGCACAGCACGATCTCGAACCATACGAGCTCGTACGTGATGAAGCGCGCGACCGTGATGTAACCGATCAGAAGGGCGATCAACGACGCGACGATCGCGAGCGTGACGCCGGCGTGGATCAGGCCCGCGAGCGTCGAGCGCTGTTCGGGTGCCTCGCCTGCCGCCGCGAGCGCGGCGCGCGCACGGTTCGCGCGCAACAGCGACGCGCCGACCGTCAGCGCGACGACGAGCGACACGATGCCGCGACCGAACAGCGTGACCGACAGGCTGGTGTCGACGATCCGGTTGATCGATTCGAGCGTGCCCGACACCAGCAGCAGCGCAGCCAGGATCGCGGGGAACGGCTTCATCGCGAGCGCGACCGGATCGGCGAGCGCGGGCAGTCGCCACGACGGATGTTTCGTGCAGAGCAGTGCGCGCCCGAGCCCGGCGATCAGTGCGCAGGTCGCGGCGAGCTTCGCGAACTGGTCCCACAGATCGGTCAGCGACGGCGTGAGCTCGTAATGACGCGCGACGGCGAGGTAGAGGATCTGGATCGCGATGGCCGTCGCGAGGAAGGTCGACAGCGCGGTCGACAGCGCCAGCGCACTGCGGCGCAAGCGGGTGGGCGGCAGGCGGTTCAGCGCGATCCAGGCGAGCCCGCGCTCGATGAGGCGGCGCCCGCCGAGCCATGCCGCGAACGCGGCGATCAGCAGCACCGCGGTGATGGCCCGCTGCCCCGGCACCCACGACGAGCGCAGCATGTCGAACAGTTCGTCGTCGAAATCCTGGAGCCGCTGGCGATCGTCCGGCGACAGGTGGAACAGCGGCAGCCAGAACTGCGCGCTGAAGATGCTGCCCGAACGGAACGCGAGCTGGTTCTTCAGCAGGCTGCGGTGCAGCTTCGCGAACTGCTCGGTCAGGTTCGCGAGGCTCGTCTTCTGGTCGGCGGCCTGCTTCAGCGCGGCGTCGATCTGCGTCTTGCGCGCGTCCAGCGAGGCCCGCTGCTTCGCGACGGCTGGCGTTTCCGGCGCGGCGCCCTCGGCCGGCGGCGGGCCGAGCACGTCGAGTTGCGCCTGGACCTGCGCGCGTTGCGGCGTGAGATCGCTCTGCAGTTTCGCGACATCGGTGCTCAGTTCCTGCGCCGAATCGTCGAGCGCATCCAGCTCCTTGCTGTTGGATGCGGTGGAGGTCTGCTGCTTGATGCGGTCCAGCTCGGCCTGCATCTGCTTGAGCTGCGCGACGGCGTCGGGCAGCGAGATGGCCGGCGCGGTGGCGCCGACGCCGCTCGCGACGGGCGCGGAAGCGGCCGCCGGAAACGCCGACGCGGTCGCGATCGCCGCGAACTGCAGCAGCGCGATCAGCGCGATCCGGCGGGCGTACGTGGAGAGTCGTTGTATGGACATGGAATGCTTACGATTTGCCGACAATGCCGATTGCCGAAAGGCAGCCGGAAGCCGGTAGTTGGCCCGCTAGCATGTTACCGGGGCGCGGAACGCGTGGTTGTCCCGATTGCGTGTTGCGATTCGCGGCGATTCCGGCGGCGCGCACCAAGGTTAAGCAGCGCGGGAGGCCCGTCATCACCCGCCTGCGCGGCCTGCGCGCGAGGCCGGTGGTAGCGGAACGCCACGCGAACGCGCAGTCGGTGCCGACACACGGTTACGCAAGTTACACATTATCAGGCGCGAAAACGGGGCATCGAATGGCTTCGGTGCCCGCACTGCGTCCGGCCTGCCGGCTTGCCCGTGCGTCGAACGGGGCTGCCGGTACAATGCAGCGATTCGCCCGGCGCCGGTTCGGCGGTCCGCCGGACGACAACGCACAACACGACACGATCAGGAGACGCGCCCAAGATGGCCTCAACGGACAGCCTTTCCCAGGCACCTGCCCAATCCCCTTCCATCGACCCCGGCGCCATCTCGGCCCGCCTCGACCGCTTGCCGCCGACGCGCAGCGTCTGGAAGCTGGTCGTGCTGCTGAGCCTCGGCTTCTTCTTCGAACTCTACGACCTGCTCTACAGCGGCTACGTCGCGCCGGGCCTCGTGAAAAGCGGCATCCTGTCCGCGACGACGCACGGCCTGTTCGGCACCACGGGCGTCGCGAGCTTCATCGCCGCGCTGTTTTCCGGGCTCTTCATCGGCACGATCGCGTGCGGCTTCCTCGCCGACCGCTTCGGCCGCCGCGCGATCTTCACGTGGTCGCTGCTGTGGTACACGGCCGCCAATGTCGTGATGGCGTTCCAGGACACCGCGGCCGGGCTGAACTTCTGGCGCTTCGTCGTCGGTCTCGGCCTCGGCGTCGAGATGGTGACGATCGGCACGTACATCTCCGAACTCGTGCCGAAGCAGATCCGTGGCCGCGCGTTCGCGTGCGAGCAGGCGGTGGGGTTCGTCGCGGTGCCGGTGGTCGCGTTTCTCGCTTACCTGCTGGTGCCGCACGCACCGCTCGGCCTCGACGGCTGGCGCTGGGTCGTGCTGATCGGCGCGCACGGCGCGCTGTTCGTGTGGTGGATTCGCCGCGAACTGCCGGAAAGCCCGCGCTGGCTCGCGCAGCAGGGCCGCGTCGACGAGGCCGACCGCATCATGCGCGCGCTCGAGGCGAAGGTCGAAGCCGAATACGGGCGGCCGCTGCCGCCGCCCGCGCCCGCCGAACCCGTGCCGCCGCGCGGCAGCTTCCGCGACATGTGGGTGCCGCCGTATCGCAGCCGCACGATCATGATGACGATCTTCAACGTGTTCCAGACGGTCGGCTTCTACGGTTTCGCGAACTGGGTGCCGACGCTGCTGATCAAGCAGGGCATCACGATCACGTCGAGCCTGATGTATTCGAGCGTGATCGCACTCGCCGCGCCGATCGGTCCGCTGATCGGCCTCGTGATCGCCGACCGCTTCGAGCGCAAGTCGGTGATCGTCGCGATGGCGGCGGCGATCGTCGTTTGCGGGCTGCTGTTCAGCCAGACGACGGTGGGCGCGTTCCTGATCGTGCTCGGCATCGGCCTCACGCTCGCGAGCAACATCATGTCGTACAGCTTCCACGCGTACCAGGCCGAGCTGTTCCCGACGTCGATCCGCGCGCGGGCCGTCGGCTTCGTCTATTCGTGGAGCCGCTTCTCGGCGATCTTCTCGTCGTTCGTGATCGCGGCCGTGCTGCGCGGCTTCGGCACGTTCGGCGTGTTCGCGTTCATCGCGGGCGCGATGGTGATCGTGATGGCCGCGATCGGGTTGATGGGGCCGCGCACGAAGGGCATCGCGCTCGAAACCATCTCGAAGTGATCGGCGGGTGCGCACGCATGTCGCACGGTTCGTTGCGGCATGCGTGCGATGCGGTCCGGGGTTTCCGCTTCCGGACCGGCCCGTTGACAAAATATTTTGTCGTGCGAATCAACCGGGAGACGCGCTCGAACCGGATCCATCGCGTCAGCACTCGGCCGCGTGCCGAAAGCATCGAACACGCAAGCGTGCCACGCCACGAATACGCACGCGGCAACGAGTTGAAACAAAGCGTGACGAAGCGCAATTCCCCGTAAAAGCGTGCTTCCGGCCGCGGCCGATTCGCGCATGGACGAGTAAAATAGGGGGCCTGACGACTCATTAGCCGCCATCGGAGTGCCCGCGTTGCATCCGCGAATGGCTCCGCCGTGAAGAGGCGTCGGCGCCGGGCGCACGCGATGTGCCGGGCGTGTCGATGGCTTGCGCGGAAGATGCGCCGCTCGCAGCAGCACCATGCGGCGGCCGGATCGGCCGATGGCTTCGAACATATGATTCTTGCCCACTTGACGCGGCGCTTCGCGCAGCCGCGTTGCCTCAACCGCGCAGTCGCCGCATCCGTGTGGCTTGCTGCCGCGGTGTCGATTTCCGTTGTCGCACAACGACCTGCCTTTGCCGCGTCCGGCGCTCCGTCGTCTGCTGTGCAATCCTCATCCGTCGCGTCGCCTGCTTCGGCAGCCTCCCGTCCGCATCCGGCTTCGTCCGCGCATGCGGCGTCGGACGCATCGGCCGCAGCGCCGACATCCGCCGCGTCACAGGCGAGTCGCGCGGAATCCGCAAGCGCGGCATCCGGTGCGTCGGCCGCTTCCGCAGCATCGGCGGCATCGGCCGGCGCACCTGCATCGGCCGCCTCCGGCACGCCCGCCAGCGAGGCCGAACCGCCTCCGCCCACGCCGCCGCGTCGGCATCCGCCGCTATCGGCCGAGGAGGCGCAAAACGCGACGACACGCGCGCTCGACATGCGCAAGCGCTTCATGCAGGAAGTCACGCGCCGCCTGAACGTGCCCGCGAGCGAGCAGCGCGCGTACGGCGAGCGGCTCCAGAAAGCGCTCGCCGATGCGGATCTCGGCGATCTCGCCGGCGAATACGTCGCGATGGTGGACCGCGCGCCGAACGTGCAGGCGCTGTTCATCTACTTCCGCGCGACGCCGGCCAATGCGTGGCTGATGATCGGCGCATCGCCGGTCGGCACCGGGTTGCCGGGCCAGTACGACCATTTCCTGACGCCGCTCGGCGTGTTCCATCACTCGCCCGACACGATGGATTTCCGCGCGGAAGGCACGACGAACGAGAACGGCATTCGCGGCTACGGTCACCGCGACATGCGCATCTACGATTTCGGCTGGGTGGACGGCGAGCGCGGCTGGGGCAAGGGCGGCGTGTCGCCGATGCGCTTCCAGATGCATGCGACCGACCCCGACCGGCTCGAAGCGCTGCTCGGCATCCGGCACTCGAAGGGCTGCGTGCGGATTCCCGCGTCGCTGAACACGTTCCTCGACCGGCACGGGCTGCTCGACGACGACTACCAGGCTCGCGTCGAGGCCGGCAAGTCGCTGTGGGTGCTGCGTCGCGATCGCGACATCACGCCGATCGCGGGCCGCTACCTGGTCGTGATCGACAGCGCCCGCAAGACCCGCCCGGCGTGGTCGCCGCTGCCGGGGCGCGGCGCATGGTCGAAGCTGCCGAAGGGCGGTGATACGGCGGACTGAGCGCCGCTTCGCCGGGCGCGGGCGGTGCGAGGATGAGAATAAATCCGTTTTATTGAGATATAAGGAAAGCAAACTTTTATTATCCGATCCGGGTTCGTATAGTCGAGTCCAGTTTCGCGGAACCCTGCCGCGCCTGGACCACCACCGACCACACGACCCGCATGAAAACTCTCTACAAGCTCGCTCCGCTCGCGATGCTCGGCGCCTTCGCGACCCATGCCTGTGCGCAAAGCAGCATCACGCTGTACGGTCTGATCTCGGCCGGTGTCGGGTTCGCGACGAACCAGGGTGGCAAGAATGCATGGCAGGCGCTGTCCGGCACGAACCAGAACCCGCGCTGGGGGCTGAAGGGCAAGGAGGATCTCGGGCAGGGGCTGTCCGCGGTGTTCCAGCTCGAGAACGGCTTCAACGTGATGACGGGCACGGCCGCGCAGAACGGCCGCGAGTTCGGGCGCATGGCGTACGTCGGCCTGGCCGATCGCACCTACGGCTCGCTGACGTTCGGTCGCCAGTACGACGCGATCCACGACTACATCGGGCCCGTGATCATCGCGAGCAACGGCGTGAACATCGGCGACAACGACAACGGCTACAACGACATCCGCGTGCAGCACTCGGTGAAGTACGTGAGCCCCGTCTACTACGGGCTGAAGTTCACTGCGCTGTACGGCTTCAGCAATGCGACCGGTTTCGCGAACAACAGCGCGTACAGCTTCGGGCTCGGCTATGAGCGTGGCCCGCTGCGCTGGAGCGCGGTCTATGCGCAGTACAACCATCCTTACAGCGCGACGAACCAGGACGGCGCGATCGCGAACGACTACGCGTCGCCGCTGCTGATCTTCAGCAAGAGCGCGATGACGCCGGCCGCGTATGCGAGCCGGCAGCGGATCGCGGGCACGGGCGGCTTCTACACGATCGGCCGCGCGCAGTTCGCCGCGATGTTCACCGACGTGCGCTACGATTACCTCGACAATTCGCATCTGCACCTGCAGAACCTGGGCGTGAACGTCGTCTACACGATGACGCCGCAGCTCTTTCTCGGCGCGGCGTATGCATTCACGAACGGCAAGTACGACGTGATCGACAAGCGTCCGAAATGGCACCAGGTGAACCTGCAGGCCGATTACTTCCTGTCCAAACGCACCGACGTCGCGCTGACGGTGATCGCGCAGCAGGCGGCCGGCGACGCGGATCATGCGCAGATCTTCGCGTATGCGCGTTCGACCGGCACGCGCCAGATGATGGCGACGCTCGGCGTCCGGCATGTCTTCTGAGCACCGACCATGACCCATCCGATCGCATCCCGCCGCACCTTCCTGAAACTGTCGGCCGCGCTGGCCGGCACCGCGCTGCTGCCCGAAACGGGCGCGTTCGCGGCCGGCGGCGACGCCGCGCGCCGCACGGTGATCATCGATACCGATCCGGGGCAGGACGACGCCATCGCGATCCTGTTCGCGCTCGGCGCGCAGGACCGGCTCGACGTGCGCGCGCTGACGGCCGTGGCGGGCAACGTGCCGCTCGACCTCACCGAACGCAATGCGCGGATCATCCGCGACTGGGCTGGCCGCACGAAGACGCTGCCGGTGTACGCGGGCTGCCCGCGCCCGCTCGTGCGCGACCTCGTGACGGCCGCGAACGTGCATGGCAAGACGGGGCTCGAAGGCGTCGAACTGCACGCGCCGCGCGCGCCGCTCGCCGCCGGTCACGCGGTGTCGTACCTCGTCGATACGCTGAGCCGCGCGGCGCCGAACAGCGTGACGCTGTGCGCGCTCGGCCCGCTGACCAACATCGCGACCGCGCTGGTCGAGGCGCCGCAGATTCGCGCCGCGCTGCGCGACATCGTGCTGATGGGCGGTGCGTTCTTCGAGCGCGGCAACATCACGCCGGCCGCCGAGTTCAACATCTACGTCGATCCGCAGGCGGCCGACGTCGTGTTCGGCAGCGGCGTGCCGATCGTCGTGCTGCCGCGCGACGTCGCGGTGAAGGCGCCGATCACGCCGGCGCGGGTCGCGCCGTTCCGCGCGCTCGGCAACCGCTGCGGCGCGATCGTCGCGGACATCATGGAAGCGGAACTGGCCTACAACAAGAAGCGGCGCGGGATCGACGACGCGCCGATGTACGACCCGACGGCCGTCGGCTATCTCGTCGACCCGACGCTGTTCGGCGGACGCAAGGTGAACGTGGTGGTCGAGACGGCCGGGCAGTGGACGCTCGGCGAGACGATCGTCGACTGGAACGGGCGCAGCGGCCGTGCGGCGAACGCGACGTGGATCAACGAGGTCGACGCGGACCGCTTCTACGCGACGCTCGTCGAGCGCATCGCGAAGCTGCCCTGAACGCGCGCGGCAAATGCGGCAAGCGCGGCGGACGCGGCATCAGATGTGCTTCGCAATCCACTCGCGGCACGCGCGCACGTGCGGGCCGCGATCGTCGGCGGCGAGCGAGATCAGCGAGATCGCACGTGTGACGCGCGGTTTGTCGACACGCAGCGCGACGAGCTCGGGATCGTGCAGATGCATCGTGTAGAGGCTCGGCAGCACGGCGGTCGCGAGACCGTTGCGCGCGAGCGCGTAGAGCGGCTCGGTGTATTCCATCCGGTACGTGACGTTCAGGCGCAGCTTCCCGGCGCCGCCGGTGCGATGCAGCGATTCGCTGACGCTGCCGCGCACGAACACCGCGAGTTCGCGATCGACGAGCTTCGCCCACGTGACGCTCTTCGCGCGGGCGAGCGGATCGTCGTGCCGCACGACGATCACGATCTCGTCCTCGAACAGTTGCTGGTAGCGCAGCGTGCCGTCGTCGCTATCGGGTTCGCGCACGCCGATGCCGAGATCCGCGACGCCGTCGCGCACCGCTTCGACGAGCGCGCTGTTCGGCAAATCGGTCAGCGTGAAGCGCAGCGTCGGGTGCGTGCCGCGCAGTGCGTTGAGCGCGGGCAGCAGGCGGCCCGCGACCGACGGAATGAACGCGATGCGCACGGTCTGGATGCGTTCGCCGATGAGCCGCGTCATGTCGTCGAAGGTGCCGCGCGCCTGGTTGAGCAGGCGTTCGGCGAGCGGCAGCACGGCTTCGCCCGCGGTGGTGAGCGTGAGGCGATGCGCGGTGCGCGCGAACAGGCGGCCGCCGAGCAGGAATTCGATCTGGCGGATCGACGCGGTGAGCGCGGGCTGCGTGAGCGACAGCGCCTGCGCGGCCTGCGTGAAGCTGCGTGCGTGCGCAAGGACTACGAAGTGCTGGACTTGCCGCAGCGTGAGCGCGGGCAGCAGCGACGAGCGGTCGGACATCGGGCAATGACGGTCGGGAAGCGGTACGCGGCAGTATAAGACCGCGCCGCACGAACCGACACAGGACAATAATCGGAATCACAGGAGAACCACCATGTCAGCGACTGACACGATGCCGGCACGTGCGCCGGCCAACTGGCTCGAACGCCGCTTTGCGCTCGCCGCGCGCGGCACGAGCGTGCGCACCGAGACGATCGCGGGCGTCACGTCGTTCCTCGCGGCCGCGTACCTGCTCGTCGTGATCCCGTCGCTGCTCGCGACGGGCGGAATGGAGCGCGGCGCGGCGACCACCGCGACGATCGTCGTGTTCGTGCTGTTCACCACGCTGATGGGGCTCTACGCGAACCTGCCGTTCCTCGTCGGCCCCGGTATCGGCGGCTCGGTGATCATCGGCGTGACGCTCGCGACGACCGAGCACGTCGGCTGGCAGACGGGCCTCGGCATCGCGTGCGTGTCGGGCGTGCTGTTCTTCCTGCTGACGATCCTCGGCGCGCGCGGCGTCGTGGTGCGGCTGATTCCGGTGCAGATCAAGCTCGGGCTCGGCGCGTCGATCGGGCTGTTCGTCACGATGCTCGGGCTGCGCAATGCGGGGATGGTCGTCGCGAACGCGAAGACCAACGCGTTCGCG
Source organism: Burkholderia sp. 9779_493 (assembly GCF_015712215.1). Taxonomy (NCBI): domain Bacteria; kingdom Pseudomonadati; phylum Pseudomonadota; class Betaproteobacteria; order Burkholderiales; family Burkholderiaceae; genus Burkholderia; species Burkholderia sp. 9779_493. Next base: position 41,175 of record NZ_JACCQA010000036.1, on the reverse strand, counting down.
CTCGGCGACTTCTCGCGGCCGGGCACGCTGGTCGCGCTGATCGGCCTCGCGGTGGCGATCGTGCTGCAGGCGCGCAAGGTGCCCGGCGCGATCCTGATCGCGATCCTCGTCGCGGCCGCGGCCGGCGTGCCGCTCGGCGTCACGCACCTGCCGGCGTCGTTCGTGTCGCTGCCGCACAGCATCGCGCCGATCGCGTTCAAGCTCGATATCGGCAGCGCGTTGAGCCTGGCCGCCGCGCCGTACCTGTTCGCGTTCTTCGCGGCGGAATTCTTCTCGACGCTCGGCACCGCGCTCGCGGTCGGCGCGAAGGCGAACCTGCTCGACGAACAGGGCAACCTGCCGGACATCAACCGGCCGTTCCTCGTCGATTCGCTCGCCGCGACGCTCGGGCCCGTGTTCGGCATTCCGGCGCTGACCGCGCTGATCGAATCGGCGGCGGGCGTCGAAGCCGGCGGCCGCAGCGGGTTGTCGTCGCTGGCTGCCGCCGTGCTGTTCGCCGCGATGCTGCTGTTCGTGCCGGTCGCGCTCGCGATCCCGAAGGAGGCGACCGCGCCGGCGCTGATCCTGATCGGGCTGTCGATGTTCGCGACGATCCGCCATACGCATTTCGACGACTTCACCGATGCGCTGCCCGTGATGTCGATGGTGCTGCTCACGCTGATGTCGAACAGCTTCGGCACCGGCATTGCAGGCGGGCTGCTGTGCTACGTGCTCGTCAAGCTGCTGGCCGGCCGCTGGCGCGACGTGTCGTGGGGGCTCGTCGTGCTCGCGATTCCGCTCGGCTATTACTTCTGGACCGTCGTGAAGCCGCACTGAGAGACGGCTTCGCCACGCATCGCACTATCGAAAAAGAGACTGAGATGAAGGGAACACCAGGCAACGTCCCGGCCGCGCGCACGGGCATCGACATCACGCCGGCCCATCGGGCCTTCTTCCACGCGCTGCCGAAGGTCGAGCTGCATTGCCATCTGCTCGGCGCGGTGCGGCACGACACGTTCGTCGCGCTGGCCGAACGCAGCGGCGCACCGATCGAGCGGACGGAGATCGACGCGTTCTACGCGCGCGGCGAGAAGCCGGTCGGCGTGCTGCACGTGCTGCGTGCGCTCGACAAGTACCTGCTGACGCAACCCGACGACCTGCGCCGAATCGCATACGAGTATCTGGAAGACGCGGCCGCGCACAACGTGCGGCATGCGGAATTCTTCTGGAATCCGACGGGAACGGTGCGCGTGTCGGGCATCGCGTATGCGGACGCGCAGGCCGCGATCGTGACGGCGATCCGCGATGCCGCGCGCGATTTCGGGATCGGCGCGCGCCTGATTCCGAGCATCGATCGCGAGCAGGACCCCGACGAAGCGGTTGAGATCGTCGAGTGGATGAAGGCGAATCGGGCGGACGAAGTCGCGGGGCTCGGCATCGACTATCGCGAGAACGACCGGCCACCCGAACTGTTCTGGAAGGCGTACCGCAATGCACGCGCGGCCGGCTTTCGCACGACCGCGCATGCGGGCGAGTTCGGGATGCCGTGGCGCAACGTCGAGACGGCCGTCGATCTGTTGCAGGTCGACCGCGTCGATCACGGCTATACGGTCGTCGACAACCCCGAGCTGTGCGCGCGCTACGCGGAGCGCGGGATCGTGTTTACCGTCGTGCCGACGAATTCGTACTACCTGCGCACGCTGCCGCCGGAGCAATGGGCCGAGCTGCATCCGATGCGCAAGATGCCGGGCCTCGGGTTGAAGATTCATCCGAATACCGACGATCCGACGTTGCACAAGGTCAATCCGGCCGAGGCGTGGGAACTGATGTTCAGTCATTTCGGCTTTACCGTCGCCGACCTGAAGCAGTTCATGCTGAACGGGATCGACGGCGCGTGGGTCGACGACGCGACGAAGGCGGCGTGGCGTGCCGCGTGGGCGCCGGAGTTCGATGCGCTCGCTGCAACGCTCGCGGCGGGCTGAGCCAGACTGGCACACGCCGCTTGTGTTCGCTATATTGGCGTCCGGCAGCACCCTGTCGTGGCGCCGCCGCCGTGCGCGCCCGCGCCGGCATTCCAATAGCAATTCGAACCTGAGAGGCTCCACCGTGCGTATTCCCGCTTTCTGTCTGATGTTGTTCGTCTCGCTGTCCGCGCGAGCCGGCACCGCCTGCGATGCGTTACTCGGCGATTACGCGCCGGCCGCCGGCAAGCCCGCGACGATGCGGGTCGAGAAGGTGGGGAGCGACATCGTGCTGCGCGCGCGTGAAGCCGGGCGCTGGAGCGTCGATACGGCGCCGGTGCACGTGGCTGAACTCGATATGGACGGTCCGGAGAAGCCGCCTGCCGACGCATGCGTGCTGGAGGTGCCGGGCGGCCAGATCATCAGGATGCCGATCGGGACACCGTACCAGGTCACGTCCATCACGGGCAACGGCTTCACGACGAAGCGTTCGACCACCGGCGTCCTGCTGCTGATGACGCAAGGCTTCCAGGTCGACGGCATCGAGCTGTATCGGGTCGCGCGCAGCGGCGCTTCGCCGTCGGCGCCGTGAAGGCCATTGCCGCGCGCGGACGGCACCGTGCTGCACCCGCCGCATTACACGCGGCTCGGCGACGCTGCGCTGTTCGATGACGATCGCGACGGCGTGCCCGTGTGGCTGTACGCGGACGGGCACATGATGACGACGCCTCGGTAGCCCGGCGCGCAGCCACCCCGATCAGCGAAAGAACCTCAACCAGTCGAACAGGCCCGAATGCGGCTGCGCGCGCCGCCTCGGCGCCGGTGCGCTGCGCGGCCGGAAGTCGGGCGAGAACTGCACGTGCGGATCGATCGCCCGCGCGCGCAGCGCCGCATCGTAGAACGACCCGACGATCGGCAGCGCGCTGTGCGCGCCCGCGCCCCAGTAGTCGCTGCGCAGCGTCACGCTGCCGTCGTCGAAGCCGACCCACGCGCCGGCCACGAGTTGCGGATGCATCAGGATGAACCAGCCGTCGGTGTTGTCCTGCGTCGTGCCGGTCTTGCCCGCGACGTCGATGCGAATCCCGTAGCGCGAGCGGATGTCCGCGCCGGTCCCGTAGTCGACGACGCCGCGCATCGCGTCGACGAGCGTCTGCGCGGCGGCCTCCGGCAACGCGCGCTCCGGCGGCGCGCTGCCGAACGCGGCGAGCACCTTGCCGTCGCGATCCTCGATGCGCGTGATCGTCCGCGGTGCGACGTACACGCCGCGGTTCGCGATCGTGCCGTACGCGGACACCATCTCTTTCAGCGTGACCGGGCTCGTGCCGAGCGCGAGTGACGGCACCGCGTCGAGCGGGCTGTCGCGCACCCCCATCGCGCGGGCGAGCTGCGCGACCTTCGCGGCGCCTTCGCGCTGCATGACCTGCGCGGTGATGCGGTTGCGCGACAGCGCCAGCCCGTCGCGCAGGGTCATCGGCTCGCCGGTCGGCGGTTCCGCATCGGTCGGCCGCCACACGGCGCGGCCGTCGATCGGGATCGCGACGGGGCGGTCGACGAACGTGTCGCCCGGCCGCATCCCGTCCGCGAACGCGGCGCCATAGACGAACGGCTTGAACGTCGAACCCGGCTGGCGCCGCGCCTGCGCGACGTGATCGAACGGCGCGCTGCCGAAATCGGGGCTGCCGACCCACGCGCGGATCGCGCCGTTGCGCGGATCGATCGCGACGAAGCCGGCTTGCACCTGCGTCTTGCGCTCGCACAGCGCCCGCATGAATTCGCGATTCGCGCCGAGTTGCTTCAGCGCAACCACGTCGGCGAGCCCCGTGTCGCGCGCCTGGCGATACTCGGGCGTCTGGCGCATGAAGCCGCGGAACAGGTCGTTGCGCAGCCCGCAGCCGGACGGCCCGCGCCAGGCGCCGTCGGCGATCGCCTGCAGCCGTTCGGTCTGCCGCGTCAGCGCCTGCGTGGCCATGTCCTGCAGCCGCGCATCGAGCGTCGTGCGCACGACGAGGCCGTCCGCGTAGAGATCGTAGTTGTTGCGGTCGGCCCACGCGATCAGCCACTTGCGCAGTTGCACCGCGAAATGCGGCGCGAGGCCCGGCTGCGCCGTCTGCGGTTCGAAATCGACGCGCAGCGGCTGGCGCTGCAGCTTCGCGAGCTGCCGCGGCGACAGCATGCCCATCTGCGCCATCCGGCCGAGCACGATGTTGCGCCGCTGGACCGCGCGTTCCGGGTTCAGCACCGGGTTGTAATAGCTGTTGCCCTTCAGCATCCCGACGAGCGTCGCGCTCTCCGCGATGTCGAGCTGATTCGCCGACTTGCCGAAGTAGGTGCGTGCGGCCATTTCGACGCCGTACGCGTTGTACAGGAACGGCACGGTATTCAGATAGGTTTCGAGGATCTCGTCCTTGCTGTACACCGCTTCGATCTTGAACGCGGTGATCAGCTCCTTCACCTTGCGCGTGAGCGTCGGCGCGCGGCCGATTTCGTCCGGATACAGGTTGCGCGCGAGCTGTTGGGTGATCGTCGAGCCGCCCTGGCGGCTGCCCGAGAACGTATGCAGGCCGGCCGCGAGCGTGCGGCGCAAGTCGATGCCGTGATGTGAATAGAAGCGGTGATCCTCGGTCGCGATCAGCGCGTCGACCATGTGCGGCGAGATCTGCCTGAGCGGCACCCATTCGCGGTTCACGGGCCGGAACTCGGCGATCAGCTGGCCGTCGGCCGACAGCACGCGCGCGGGGCGGTCGATGCGCGCCTTGCGGATGTCGCCGATGCTCGGCGTGAACGGAACGAACGCGAGCAGGACCAGCAGGCCCAGCACCGGGATCGCGGCGAACGTCAGCGCCACGCCGCGCCGGGTCGGATGGCGCAGACGATGCAGCGCGCCGGCGCCCAGCGCACCGAGGCGCGTGCGGCAGGCGGCGGCGAATGGCGCGACACGGGCGCGGCAACGGAGCCACGCGTCTCGGAGCAACGGCACGAAGCGATTCAAGGCGGCAGGGGCGCGGAAGGAAGACGCGCGATCCTAGCAAACGGAACCCGCGCGCCGGCGGCCGAAACGGCCGTTTGCTTGCAGGATTTACAGACGATTACGTTTGTTGCCCGCCGACAACCTTTTACTGCCCGTGGGGCCGCGATTCGACCGACGAAACCACGTCCGCGAGCCGCTGCGCGGCCGCTTCCATCTGCGCGCGGCCGAATCCGCCGAAGCCGAGCACCAGCCCGGGGCGCGCGGTGCCGGGCGCGAACATCGGCGACACCGCGCGCACCGCGACACCGGCCCGGGCGGCGCGCGCGACCACGTCGAGATCGTCGATGCCGGCCGCGAGCCACAGCACGACGTGCATTCCCTGGTCGCCCGGCTGCACCCACGCGCGCTCGCGCGGCAGTCGCGCGCCGAGCGTGTCGATCAGCAGCGCGCGCTGTTCCGCATAGACGCCGCGCACGCGGCGGATGTGGCGGTCGAGATGGCCGTCGGCGATGAACGCGGCGAGTACGTGTTGATCGGCGGTCGGCGCGTGGCGGTCCATCAGTACGCGCGCGCCGCAGAACGCCGGCACGAGATCGTCGGGCGCGATCACGTAGCCGAGCCGCAGCGATGGAAACAGGATCTTGCTGAAGGTGCCGAGATAGATCACGCGATCGGGCGCGAGGCCTTGCAGCGACGGGAACGGATACCCTTCGTAGCGCAATTCGCTGTCATAGTCGTCCTCGACGACCCATGCGCGGTGCGTGCGCGCCCATGCGAGCAGCGCATTGCGGCGCGCCATGCTCAACGGCATGCCGAGCGGGTACTGGTGCGACGGCGTGACGAACGCGGCGCGCGCATCGGGGGCGAGCCGGATGCCGGCGTCGACGTCGAGGCCGTCGGCGTCGACCGGCACGCGCACCATCGCGTCGCGCCGCCCGGTGCTTTCGAGCAGCGCGGTGATGCCGCGGTAGGCCGGATTCTCGACCCACGCGCGGTCAGTGTCGCCGAGCAGCACCTGGCTCGCGAGATGCAGCCCCTGCTGCGTGCCGCTCGTGATCACGACCTGGCCGGCATCGCAGCGCACCGAGCGCGACCGGCGCACGTAGTCGGCGATCGCTTCGCGCAGCGGCAGCGCGCCTTGCGGATCGGCATAGCCGGACGGCGCGCCGGCGCCGCGGGCGCGCAGGCGATTGCCGAGCCGGCGCCAGATGTCGTCGGGCGCGGTGAGGCCGAGCGGCACCGAGATCGCGAACGGCATCGCCGGCAGCGGGTTGAATTCGTTGGCAAGCCGCGCGAAGGCGGCGGCGGGTTCGGGCAGGGCGTCGCGTACCGGGCGTTGATGGCGGGTGGGTGGTTCGGGTTCGTCGACGGGTGGCGGCTCCGCGAGCGCGTGCGCGACCCGCGTGCCCGCACCGCCGCGCGATTCGAGAAAACCTTCGGCGATGAGCTGTGCATACGCGTCGACGACGGTGCCGCGCGCCACCTGCAGCGACGCCGCCAGCAGCCGCGTGGACGGCAGCGTGTCGCCGGGCCGGACGTCGCCGCGGCGCACCGCATCGCGCAGCGCCTGCGCGAGCTGGCGGCTCAGGTCGCCGGCCGCGCGATCGAGCGCGCCGAGCGACGGGATTTCGACGATCCGGGCCGTTCTTGCCATGATTCTGGTCTGCTGAAATTGTTTCAAACCGGCTCTACAGGATAAACCAGTTTAAGGCCACAATCGACGCATGACGGGCCTGCGCCCGCGCCCCTTTCCCACCCCGTACGACCGTGGAGCCGACATGTACATCCCCGCCGATTACAACGAACCCAATCCGGACGCGCTGCGCGAGCTGATCGTGCAGCACCCGTTCGGCAGCCTGATCACGCACGGCAAGAGCGGGCTCGATGCGATCCACCTCCCGTTCGCGCTGATGCCGGGCGATGGCGGGCTCGGCGAGCTGCATGCACACGTCGCCCGCGCGAATCCGGTCTGGCAGGACGTCGCGGACGGCGACGAGGTGCTCGTGATCTTCCGTGCGGGCGACGCGTACATCTCGCCGACCTGGTATCCGAGCAAGCAGGCGACGCACCGGGAGGTGCCGACCTGGAACTACCGGGTCGTGCATGCGCACGGCCGCATCACGGTGCGCGACGACGAGAAGTTCGTGCGAGGCGTGGTCGCGCGGCTGACGCGCACGCACGAAGCGTCGCAGCCGGTGCCGTGGAAGATGGGCGACGCGCCGCAGGACTACATGGACGCGATGCTGCAAGCGATCGTCGGGCTGCAGATCGAGATCACGCAGCTCGTCGGCAAGCGCAAGCTCGGGCAGAACAAGCCCGCGGCCGATATTCGCGGCGCGGGCGAAGCGCTGGTCGCGGACGGCCAGCTCGCGATCGGCGAGGCGATGCTGGCGGAGGCCGACGCGAAGCGCGGATGAGCGCATGACTGCCGCGCGCGGGCGCGTGGCGAGCCCGCGCGCGGCCCCGGTCACGGCGTGCGCGTCGCACCCTTCGTCCCGTCCCCCGCCTGCGCGAGCGCGCCGCGAATCGCGGCTTCCGTCTTGTCGTACCCGCCTTCGCCATAACGCGTATAGACGATCTTGCCGTTCGCATCGATCAGGTACAGCGCGGGCCAGTACTGGTTGCCGTATGCGCGCCACGTGTCGTAGCGGTTGTCCTGCGCGACCGGATACCGGATGTCGAAGCGCCTGATCGCATCGGCCACGTTCTTCGCGTCGCGTTCGAACGGATATTCCGGCGTATGCACGCCGACCACGACGAGCCCCTGGTCGCGATACTTCCGATACCAGTCGTTCACGTACGGGATCGTATGAATGCAGTTGATGCACGAATACGTCCAGAAATCGACGAGCACGACCTTGCCGCGCAACTGGTCGAGCGTCAGCGGCGCGCTGTTGTGCCAGCGGTCGATGCCGGTGAAACCGGGCGCCGCCATGCCGGCCGGCGCTGCCTGCACACCCGCGTCGTCGCGGGTGCCGGCGAAGGCGGCGAGCCCGGCTGTGGCGGCGAGGGCGATGACGAGGGCGGCGGTCTTGAAGCGGGGCAGCATGGCGTTCTCCTGATCTTTGGGGCCGCGGCGGGAGGGCGGCGGCCGGACGGGTTTCGACAGGCCCCATTAGGCGGCGCCGACGTATCCGCGATGTGTCCGGCCAGCCGCGCGTGTGCAATGTTGTGTGTCGTCGCGGCGCCGCGATACATTGCGATACAAACGCGTGCCCGCCGTGCGGTATAAAAGCGGACATCGCCCCGCCCGAACCCCGACACCGATACCGGCAACGACTCATGGACAAGCTCGACCACGTGCTGATCGTCGACGACGATCGCGCGATCCGCGAACTGATCGCGGACTATCTGGAGAAGAACGGCATGCGCGTGTCGCTGGCCGCGAACGGCCGCGAGATGCGCAACGCGCTGGACGACGGCGCGCCCGACCTGATCGTGCTCGACCTGATGCTGCCCGGCGAGGATGGCCTGACGCTGTGCCGCGACCTGCGCGCCGGCAAGTTCCGCACGGTACCGGTGCTGATGCTGACCGCACGCGGCGAGGAAACCGACCGCATCATTGGTCTCGAGATGGGCGCCGACGACTACCTGGCCAAGCCGTTCGCGGTGCGTGAGCTGCTGGCGCGGATTCGCTCGGTGCTGCGCCGCGCGCGCATGCTGCCGCCCGGCATGCAGGTCACGGAAACGGCCGCGCTGCTCGCGTTCGGTGAATGGCAGCTCGACACGACCGGGCGCCATCTGCTCGACGCCGAAGGCACGCTGGTCGCGCTGAGTGGCGCCGAATACCGGCTGCTGCGCGTGTTCCTCGACAACCCGCAGCGCGTGCTGACGCGCGACCAGTTGCTCAACCTCACGCAAGGGCGCCAGTCCGACCCGTTCGACCGCTCGATCGACTTGCTGGTGAGCCGGCTGCGCCAGCGGCTGCGCGACGGCGCGCGCGAGCCGCGCTACATCAAGACGCTGCGCAACGAGGGCTACGTGTTCTCGTCGGCCGTGACCGCCGTCGACGGTACGCCATGAGCGCGCGCACGCTGTGGCGCTGGCCGCGTTCGCTGTTCGCGCGGCTCGCGCTGATCCTGTGCGTGGGCCTGGCGCTCGCGCAGACGCTGTCGTTCTGGCTCACCGTGACCGAGCGCGACCAGGCGACCACGAACCTGATGATGGGCTACATCGAGCGCGAGGTCGCGAGCTCGGTCGCGTTGCTCGACCATCTGCCGCCCGCCGAGCGCACCGCGTGGCTGCCGCGCCTCGCACGGCGCAGCTATGCATTCATCCTCGGGCCCGGCGAAACCGGCACGCCGCCGGAGGCGCGGCTGTCGGCGCGCGTCGAGCGCTCGATCTCGGACGGCATCGGCGGCGACTATCCGCTGACCGCGAATTCGATCCCCGGCGACCGCGAACATCTGCAGGTGCATCTGCGGCTGACCGACGGCTCGCCGCTGACGATCGACATTCATCCGATGTCGACGGTGCCGCTGTCGGGCTGGCTGCCGGCCGTGCTCGTGGTGCAGCTCGCGGTGCTGGCCGCGTGCTGCTGGCTCGCGGTGCGGCTCGCGACGCGGCCGCTCAAGCAGCTCGCGCAGGCCGCCGACGCACTCGGCCCCGACCTGAAGGGCGAGCGGCTGAGCGAAGACGGGCCGTCGGAAGTCGCGCGCGCGGCACGGGCCTTCAACGCGATGCAGGACCGCATCGCGCAGTACATGGCCGAGCGCATGCAGATCCTCGCGTCGATCTCGCACGATCTGCAGACGCCGATCACGCGGATGCGGCTGCGCGTCGACGTGATGGACGACGACACGCAGGGCGCGAAGCTGCGCCAGGACCTGCTGGAGATGGAGCATCTGGTGAAGGAGGGCGTCGCGTACGCGCGGACGCTGCACGGCACCGAGGAAGCCGCACGCCGCATCGACGTCGACGCGCTGCTCGACAGCATCGTGTGCGACTACACGGATGCGGGGCAGGACGTCGCGCTGCACAGCCGCGCGCCGCTCGCGCTCGTCACGCGGCCGAAGGCGCTGCGCCGCATCGTCGGCAACCTGGTCGACAACGCGCTGAAGTTCGCGGGCGCGGCCGAGATCGACGTGCGGGCGGCGCCGGACGGCGGCGCGGTGATCGCGGTGCTCGACCGCGGGCCCGGCATTCCGGACGACCAGCTCGACGCGGTGTTCGAGCCGTTCCGGCGCGTGGAGACGTCGCGCAATCGCGATACCGGCGGCACGGGGCTCGGCCTCGCGATCGCGCGGCAACTGGCGCTGGCGATGGGCGGCACGCTCACGCTGAGCAACCGGCCCGACGGCGGCGGGCTCGAAGCGACGTTGACGCTGAGGAACGCGGGCTGATGCGACGCCGCGCGCGAGCGTCGCCGTGTCGGGCGCGTGCTGCGGCGTACGACGGGAGCGACGTCACGCGCGGTGCAGATGCTGGTCGACGAGCGGCGCGAGCGCTTGCGCATGCACGGCCGCGAGATCGTGCCGGCCGCCCGGTACGACGTGCAACCGCGCATCGGGCAGCCGTTCGAGCAGACGCCGGCCGGCCGCGACCGGGCTGATCGGATCGTCGTCGCCCCACAGCAGCAGCGTCGGCTGCGCGATACGGCCGATGTCCTGAGACAGGTCCGCACGCAACGTCATGAACCAGTCCGGCAACCGCGGGTTCGCCTCGGCGAAACCGGCGCGCCAGTCCTGCGCGCCGAGTCCGGCCATGTCGAGGCCGCCGGACGTGACCGTCAGCACGAGATGCGTGACGAGATCCGGCTTGTCGAGCGCCGCGCGCATCGCGATTACGCCGCCCATCGATTGCGCGATCACGGCGGTCGGCCGGTCGACGCTTGCGAGCACATGACGCACGAGACCGTCGAAATCGTCGACGGCTGGATCGCGCGGCGTGTCACCGAAGCCCGGATACGCGACGATCCGCCGCTCGGCCGGATGCGTGAGCCTGCCGGCCAGCGGTTGCCAGAACGCGGTGCTGCCCGATGCGCCGGGCAGGAAGAGCAATTGCGATGGAGCGGGCATGGCGTGTTGGTGTTCCGGTAGTCGAAGCGAAGCGGGACGACGAGCGGCGCGAGCGCGTCAGCAGCGGCCGGTGCGCAGCGCGACGGTCCAGTCGTCGCGCCCGCGCGCGGCCGCGGTGGCGGCGGCCGTGTGCCAGTCGTATTCGACCGCATGGAATTCGACGTTCCAGCCGGCCGCCGTGCGCGACACCATCGCGTAGCGCGCGTGCGGCGAGCCCGTCTCGATCCGGTGCGGATGCGGCAGGTCGTCTTCATATGCCTGCAGCCCGACGCTGCCCGGATTGACGATCAGCCTGCCGTCGTCGAGCCGTGCTGCGCGCGGCACGTGCGTGTGGCCGCACAGGATCAGCGACGCCGCCGTGTCGCCCGCGCGCTGCGCGACTTCATCGGGCGTGGCCGCGCGGCAGCCGTCGGGCGTGACCGTTTCGAGGAAATAGACGAGATCGCTGGCCGGCGTGCCGTGCACCATCAGCACGTCGCCGTCGAGCGTCAGGCGTTCGGGCAGCGCGGCGAGCCAGTCGAACTGGTCGGCGCGCAGCGTGTCGTGCGCCCAGCGATCCGACAGCCGCATCGCGTCGCGCTCGCCGGTGAGCAACTGCCGTTCGTGATTACCCTTGACGGTCGGCAGGTCGAGCGCGATCAGGCGGTCGGCCGTTTCGGCCGGATGGAGCGCGCCGGACACGATGTCGCCGAGATTGACGATCACGTCGGCGCCGCGGCGGCGGACGTCGTCGAGCACCGCGTCGAGCGCGGCGAGGTTGCCGTGGATGTCGGACAGCGCGGCGATTTTCATGGCGGCAAGTCGATGTGGGGAATGGCGATTGTCGCCAATTCGGCGCGGGCCGTGCAATCGGGTCGTGCAATCGCTTCACGGCATCGGCACGCGATGCCGCGGCGGGCACGTCAGTCGGTCGCGAGGCGTGCGTACATCGCGAAATCGCCCGGCGTGCCGCGCACCATCTTGTAGGCGCGCAGCAACCCTTCGTAGCGGTAGCCGCACTTCTGCAGCACGCGCGCGGAGCCTGCGTTGCTGGTCAGCACGACCGCCTGCATGCGCATGAAGCCGCCGTGCGTGAGCGCCCACGCGGTGACGGCTTCGCACACCGCGCTCGCGATGCCGCGCCCCCAGTGCGACGGCGCGAGGTCGTACGCAATTTCCGCCGAGCGGTTCACGGTCGACACCGTATGCAGCCCGACTGTCCCGGCGAGCGCGCCCGACGCGGTGTCGACGATCGCGAGACGCCGGATCGAATCCGGATCGGTCGATTCGATGTTGTCGAACAGCGGCAGCAGATCGTCGGGCGAGCGCAGGTTCCAGCTCGTGTGGCGGAAAACGTCGGGATTCGACAGGTAGGCGTACCACGCATCGAGATCCGCGCGTTCGAGTTGCCTGAGCGACAGCCCGGGGTAACCGGCGCGCGGCGGCGTGGCGATTTTCATCGAGCCCGGCGCCTACGCGGCATGGCGCCGGTACAGCGCCAGCGAACCGGCGAGTGCGAGCAGCATCGCGCCGCACGTGCGCTCGAGCCACAGCGCGCCCGCGCGTTTCAACAGCCGCACCGCGCGTGCGCCGAGCAGCGCGTAGCCGAACATCACGACGCCGTCGAGCAGCGCGAACGTGACCGCGAGCGCGACGTACTGCGTCGCGAGCGGCGCGGATGGATCGAGGAACTGCGGCAGGAACGCGGAGAAGAACAGATAACCCTTCGGGTTCGTCACCGCGGTCAGGAAGCTTTTCGCGAAGATCGACGCGTTGCGCTCGGTTGCCGTGCCGTGTTGCGCGGCCGCGACGTCGAGCGCTCCCTTTGACGTCAGCAGCCGGATGCCGACATAGGCGAGGTAGGCGGCGCCGAGCCACTTCACGACCGAGAACCAGAACGCCGACGCCATCAGCAGCGCGCCGAGCCCGAGCGCGACCGCGACGATCAGCACGAAGTCGGACAGCATCGCGCCCGCGAAACCGTAGGCCGCGCGGCGCACGCCGTAGCGCGAGCCGTTGGTCAGCGCGAGCAGCACGGTCGGGCCGGGTGTCGCGATGCCGACGAATGCGACGGCGGCGAAGATCAGCAGGGTCGTTTCATGCATGAATGAACTCCCGATGGAGGGCGCGCGTTCGATTATCGGGGGCGTCGGCCCTCGCTGTACAGGCGCGGCAGTGAGCGGCGACGGCCACGCCCGAACTATCTCAATTTCGACAAGAAACTGTTGTCATTATTCCGCTTTGGAACGAAACCGGTTCCAACTACCATACCGGCCGCAGCGGGCATGCCCGCCGCGTCGTCGCGCGTGGACGTCGCCGGTCTCGCACCGCCGGCGGATGTCGGCGCCCGCGCGCGCCACTCGCAAACAGCCAGCCAGAACAACGGGCTCACCGCCCGGAGACATACAACATGAACAAGCAACTGATCGCAGCGCCGCTGCTGCTCTCGCTCGCGGGTATCGCCGCCGCGCAAAGCTCCGTCACGCTGTACGGCATCGTCGACGCGGGCGTGACCTATCGCAGCAACGAGCGGGTCGGCTCGGCGGGCGCGTACACCGGGCACTCGAGCGTCGGCCTCACGACCGGCAACCTGTCCGGCAGCCGCTGGGGCATCAAGGGTTCCGAGGATCTCGGCGGCGGGATGCGCGCGCTGTTCGTCCTCGAGAACGGCTTCGACATCTCCAACGGTACGTCCGGCCAGGGCGGCCGCCAGTTCGGCCGGCAGGCGTTCGTCGGGCTCGGCAGCAACCGCTACGGCACGATCACGCTCGGTCGCCAGTACACGTCGCTCGACGATTTCGTGAGCCCGGTGGGCCCATCGTCGTTCATCGGCGGCTTCGGCGCGCACCCGGGCGACATCGACGATCTCGACCAGACCGCGCGCGTCGACAGCGCGATCAAATATACGAGCGCGAACTACTCGGGCTTCACGTTCGGCGCGCTGTACGGCTTCGGCGGCCAACCGGGCAGCATGAAGCAGCGCAACACGTGGAGCGTCGGCGCCGCGTATGCGGCGGGGCCGCTGCGCGTGGGTGTCGGCTACGAGCGCTCGGACAACAGCAAGACGGGCGCGACCGATCCGACGGCGGGCAAGTGGCAGAGCACCGATGACGGCCTGTTCAATTCGTCGATCAACGAAGGCTACGCGAGCGCGCAGTCGCAACAGGTGATCGCGACGGGCGCGACGTACGACTTCGGGCCGGCCGTCGTCGGCGTGAACTACAGCAACGTGCAGTACCGCAGCGGCGCGCAGTCGCTGTTTTCCGGCCATGCGACGTTCAACGTCGCCGGCGTGTTCACGCGCTGGAACGTGCAGCCGCAGACGCAGCTGTTCGCCGGCTACAGCTACACGCGCGGCAGCGACGTCGACGGCATCGACAACCGCGCGCAGTATCACAACGTCACGCTCGGCGCGGTCTACGACCTGTCGAAGCGCACCAGCGTGTACCTGCTCGGCGCGTACCAGCATGCGTCCGGCACGACGCTCGACGCGCTCGGCCGGCCGGTGGCCGCGACCGCGTCGGTGTCCGACAAGGCGAACGGTCACTCGTCCGATTCGCGCTCGCAGGCGATCGTGAGCCTCGGGCTGCGCCAGAAGTTCTGACGCGGCGGTCGTTGCGCGTGCAACGGGGCCCGCGGCCGATGCGGGTCACGTTGCATGCATGCTTCTATACTGTCGCCTCGCTTTTCGAGGAGACGACATGACCCGAACGCTTTCCGCGCGCTGCCTGTGCGGCGCCGTGACCGTCACGTTGCGCGGCGAGCCGGCCGCGCGTGCGAACTGTCATTGCGCGACCTGCCGCGATTTCTACGGCACGCCGATGCTGTCCGCGACCGCATGGCCGCCGGAGCAGGTGACGATCGACGGCGGCCACGCGACGTTTCCGCATCCGTCGAAGTCGATGGCGCGTACGTGGTGCGCAGCGTGCGGCGAGATCGTGTTCGGGACGAACCGGCTCGGCATGCGCGTCGTGCCGAACAGCCTGACCGCGCGGGCGCACGGCGGGCCATTGCCCGGCCACCTGCAGCCGACGATGCATCTGTTCTACCGGCAACGCGTGCTCGACGTCGTCGATGCGCTGCCGAAATACGTCGACGGCTGGGATGGCCCGACGCTCGATCCGGCGAACTGAACGATCGCCGCCGCGTGCCGGTACGGCCGGCGCGCGGCTTTCCCCGCTGCATTCCGCTTTCCTTCCTGTTTTCCCTTCCTTGCACGAAATCGCAAACGCCGGGCTCGCCGGATAATATTTTTTCCCTTTCATTTTAATTTCTATTTGTAATAATCAAAACGATCGCCGGGGAATGAAAAAAGCAATGCGCTCATATCAGAAAAAATGACGCATTGGCATTGGATGACCCGGAAGAAAATGCCGGGGAATGCGCCGCGACCGCGTGGCTGGCAGGCCGTCGTGGCGCGGGTTCGCAGATTTTTCGATCATTGACGAAAAAGCGCCGGACGGCAAAAGGCGTGCAGTGAATAATTCGGGGTAACGGCGAATGCGCATTTGCCTGAATCACCAATATTTCATGCGCCGCGATTTACAGTGTCGACCATGGTTCGTCTGGGAGCATTATTCATGTCAATGAAACAAATCCGCGCGGTGTTGCTGGGAATGTGCATGGCGATGCTGGCGCCGGCGAGCCACGCGCAGGCGCAATACTCGACCGACTGGCTCGCGAACACCTACGGCACGCTCGCCTCGCACGTCGGCAACGGCGCGCGCTCGATGTGGGTCGCGCCCGAAGGCGTGATCTACACGGCGTCGCGCTGGGACGAGAACGCGGGCGGCGTCGCGATCTACCAGAACGGCCAGCCGCTCGGCACGATCGGCATCCACGACGAATTCCAGGGCGGCGCGATCACCGGCAATTCGACGTCGCTGTTCGTCGCGCTCGGCTACAACCGCACGTTCGGCAGCGGCTCGGTGGGCCGCTACAACCGCAGCACCAACCAGCGCGACCTGCGCATTCCGGTCAGCACGTGGACGGGCATCCAGTATGCGGACGTCATCACGGGCCTCGCGACGGGCGGCAACCTGCTGTACGTGAGCGACTTCTACGGCAACCGCGTGCGCGTCTATACGACCGATGGCGTGTGGCAGCGCGACATCGGCGTCACGGGGCCCGGCGCGCTGGCGCTCGATGCGGCCGGCAACCTGTGGGTCGCGCGCAAGAGTGCGGGCGTCGTCGCGCAGTTCAGTCCGACCGGGACGGCGATGAACACGCTGCAGATGGCGGCCGGCGCGCGGCCGGCGTCGCTGTACTTCGATGCGTCGATGGGCCGCCTGATGGTGGGCGACGAAGGGCCCGACATGAACATCAAGGTGTACGGCGGGCTGCCCGGGCTGCCGGTGCAGGTCGGCACGTTCGGCGTGCAGGGCGGCTATCTCGACACGACGACGGGCATCAAGGGGCAGGTCGGCGACAAGCGCTTCACGCGCGTCGCGGCGCTCGGCAAGGATGCGGCCGGCAACCTGTACGTGCTGAACAACGCCTGGGGCGGCGGCTGGGATCTCGGCCGCAACGGCAGCACCGATCTGCATTCGTACAGCCCGGTCGGCACGCTGCAATGGAAGCTGCAGGCGCTGAACTTCGAGGGGATCGCCGCGCCCGATCCCGCGACGGACGGCACGTTGTTCTTCAGCGGCAACAACGTGTATACGGGCACCGCGGGCGGCACGTTCGTCGCGAACACGGTCGATCCGTTCACCTATCCGAAGGACCCGCGCCTCGACATGAACGACTATCAGCGTGGCCAGCACTTCGGCCAGCTCGTGACGGTCGGCGGCAATCGGATCCTCGTTGCGTCGGGCCAGAACCCCGGCAACTTCAACTTCTATTACTTCAACACCGCGAGCGGCTACATCGCGATTCCGGCCGGCTCGCTGCCCGGCAAGCCGTTCAACACGACGCTGCAGGTGACGGCCGGTTTCGACATCGACGGCAACGGCGACGTGTGGGCCGGACTGAACGGCTCCAACGCGATCACGCGCTACCCGATGACGGGCTTCGACCCGACGACCGGCAAGCCGTCATGGGGCAAGCCGGTGACGACCGCCGTGCCAGGCAGCGTGGCGCCCGTGACGCGCATCATCTACCAGGCCGACAGCGACACGATGATTCTTGCGCAGGGCCTCGCGGGCAACTGGGACTGGACCGCGATGAACGGGCACATCGAGGTCTATCACGGCTGGAAGAACGGCAACACGAGCACGCCGAACCCGGTGATCAACCTGACGAGCGCGAACCCGAAATCGATCGCGGCGGCCGGCCACTACCTGTTCGTCGGCTACGTGCACACGGTGCCGAACATCGACATATTCGACCTGAACACCGGTGCGTTCGTCACGACGCTGACGAACTCGAACCCGTCGGCGATGGACGTCGGCAACGACGTCGATTCGATGTACGGCGTGCGCGCATACCTGCGCTCGACCGGCGAGTACGTGATCACGAAGGACAACTACAACGGGTCGAGCATCGTCGTGTATCGCTGGCGTCCGTGACCGCGCCGGCCGCGCGGACCGTATCGACCGGCGCGGCCTGATCGTCAGGGCGCGCCGAGCACGCGCCCGTTCACGCTGCGCCCGTACATCGAGTCGGGTGAATCGTGGAACTTCGCGCGCGTGTCCTGCACGGAACCCGTGAAGCGCGGGTCCTGCGGGCGTTCGTGGCTGTCCATGAAGGTTGCCACGTCCCACGCTTCCTGATCGGTCAGCGTGCCGCCGAGCCCGAGCGGCATGTTGGCCTTGATGAAGCCGGCCGCGTTGCGGATGTCGCCCATCCCCGCGCCCCAGTTGAACGAGCGCGCGCCCCACAGCGCCGGGAACACCGGCTTGCCGCCGCTCGACTGGCCCTGGCCGTCCGCGCCGTGGCACAGCGCGCAGTGCTGCGTGTAGACGGCCGCGCCGCGTGCGTAGTCGGCCTTCTGCGCCGGCGGTGGCGGTTTCGGGAACCCCTGGCCCGGCAGCTTCGTGCCGACCGGCGCACCCTTCGCGAGCCAGTACGAATAGGTTTCGAGCGCGACCAGGATCGGATCGCCGGCCGGCGGCGCCTTGCCGTTCATGCTGTAGCGGAAGCAGCCCTGCAGGCGCTCGGCGAACGTGTTCACGTGGCCGTTCTTGGCGCGGTACGCCGGATACAGCAGGTAAGCGGCCCACATCGGGCTCGAATCGGGCCGGCGGCCCGCATCGAGATGGCAGCTCGCGCAGGTCAGCTTGTTGCCGACGTACTTGCCCGCGAACGCGGGCGTGTGCAGGAAGATCTGCTCGCCGAGCCTGACGGTCTTGCCGAAGTCGTCGGCGGGGATCGCGGATTCGGGCGGCGGCGTGAACGGTTTCGCCGCCGGCGCGGCGGCGGGCGCGGGCGGGGTGGCGGAAGCGGCGGCCGGTGCGTCCTGCGGTGTCGCCCCGAACGCGAGCGCGGGCAGCCAGGCCGCGCCGAGCAGCGCCGTGCGGGCGCGGCGGATCAGCGTCGTGCGATCGGTCATCGCTTGTCTCCTTGCGCGGCGCCGCCGCGTGCATAGTAGGCGGCCACCGCGTCGATGTCGGCGTCGGACAGCTTGCCGGCGATCATCGGCATCAATCCCATCGGCCCGGGCGGCCGCGTGCCGTGTTGCCAGCCGTGCAACTGGCCGGCGAGATACGCGGCCGGCTGCCCCGCGAGCGGCGGAAACGCGGTGCCGACGCCGAGGCCGCCGGGGCCGTGGCATTGCGCGCACGCGGGCAGGCCCTGCGACCAGCGCCCGCGCGTCGCGAGCCACGCGCCGGTGTTCGCCGGATCGATCGACGCGTCGTCGGGGGTGAAGACGCCGGCCGGCGCGGGCAGGCTTGCGAAGTACGCGGAGACCGCGTCGCGCTCGCGCGGCGACAGCAGTTTCGAGAGCGGCTGCATGACCGGATTCTGGCGGCTGCCGTCCGCGAACGCGGCGAGCTGCGCGGACAGGTACGCGGCGTTCGCGCCCGCGAGGCGCGGGAAGCCGGCCGCCGCGTTGCCTTCGCCCTGGCTGCCGTGGCAGCCGATGCAGGCGGCGACGCCCGTCGCCGTGCCTTGTGTCGCGATCGTCTTGCCGGACGCCGCGTCGTCCGCGTGCGCGTGGCCGGCCAGCAGCGCGGCCGCGGCGAGCAGCAGCGGTGCGAACCGGCGTCGCGATGGTTCTCGCCGTATAGCGACCCTGTCGTTCACGTGTCCCCTCCTTGTTGTGTATGTGGCGCGCGCGCCGTGCAGCGGCCGGACCGTCAGCTTGCGGCAGGCACGTCCTGCGCCGGCGCGAGATGCGGCGTCGGCTGGTTCGCATCATATCGGCCGAAGCCGTAGCGCCGGAAAATCCCGAACGCTTCGGGCGACCGGATGAACGCGAGCCATGCACGCGCCGCTTCCGGGTGCGGCGCGTCCTTCACCATCGCGCCTGCGTAGATCGCCGTCGTATTCTGCTCGGCCGGAATGTCGACGTGCATCAGCGGATGCCCGACCTGTTCCTGGAACGCCGCTTCGGACTGCCACAGCACACCCGCGTCCGCGCGGCCCTGCATCAGGAACAGCGCCGTTTCCCGATGGTGGATATGCGTGAGCTCGGCCGTGCCGGCGCGCACCTTGTCGTCGTAGACGGCGCGTGCGAGCGCGTCGCCGCCGGCTTTCACGAGCGACGCGCGGATCTGCCGCGCGACGCCTTCGAAGGCCGGGTTCGGCATCGCGAGCGCCACGTCGGGCCGCGCGAGATCGCCGAGCGACGCGATGCGTTTCGGATTGCCGGCGCGCACCATGATCGTCAGCTGGTTCGTCACGTACGGCACGGCCGGGCCCGCGAGCGTGCCGTCCGCGATCAGGTCGTTGATCTTGCCGAGCCCCGCGAAATACGCGTCGGGCTTGACCGTCCACGTCATGTTGCCGACGGTGATCGTGCCGCCCGCGTGGATCTGCTTGACGAGCAGGCCGGGCGGAATCGTTTCCCAGTAGATGCGGCCGCGATACTCGGGATGGTCTGCCTCGAACTTCGCGACGAGCGGCGCCATCGCGAAGAAGTAATTGCCGCCGACGTACAGCACGAGCTTCGGCGCGGTGAGGTCGCCGTGGAAATCGGCGAGCACGTCGACTTGCGGCACCGTGAATTCGAGGCCGCGATGGATCGCGTCGTTGTTGCGGCCGTCCTGCCACGGCGGAAAGAGGCGTGCATCGGTGTCGGCGGGGGCGGCGAGCGCAAGCGCCGAGGCGCAGCACAGCCACGCGGCCAGCACGGCGCGCGGCGTGCGCGGGCGGCGGCGCGCCGTGGACGATTGCCGGGGCGGTTTCATCCGGATCGAGGTCATCGCGGTGCTCATTTCGCGTACGTGAAACCGGCCTGCTGCAACTCGGGCAGCGTGCCGACCGCGCCCGGCGTGACGATCGCGGACGGAATCACGTGGTTGGTCAGGTCGGCCGCGAGTGCGTCGAGCGGCAGCTTGTCGGGGTTCGCA
Source organism: Burkholderia sp. 9779_493 (assembly GCF_015712215.1). Taxonomy (NCBI): domain Bacteria; kingdom Pseudomonadati; phylum Pseudomonadota; class Betaproteobacteria; order Burkholderiales; family Burkholderiaceae; genus Burkholderia; species Burkholderia sp. 9779_493. The sequence continues at coordinate 20,816 of NZ_JACCQA010000036.1, read as the reverse complement.
TTCGCGCCGTCGAGCCGTTCCGCGAGTTCCCAGATCGCGTTGTGGCACGACAGGAACACGACGCCACGCTGCTGCAGCGCGGCGATGCTGTTGTCATGCGACGAGAATGCGCCGTCCGGTAGTTCGTGGCCCTGTGCGCCTTTCGCTTGCGCCGGCTTGGCGTCGAGCAGCGTGTTGGTCGGGAACGCGGCGCCGGCGAATCTCGCGAGGCCGTATTTGTCCCACGCGATCCGATCGAACAGCGCGAGATGCGCGCTGCCGTGAGTGGCCGACACGACGAGGAAATCCGGATGGCCGTACGACCAGATCTGCGCGTTCAGCGAATTGCGCATCAGGTTCAGCCACGGGCCGCCGAGCTCGGTGTTGTCCCACACCTGCTTCGGGCCGCCGCGATAGCCGATGACTTCGGTGAGCGCCGCGTGGTCCCACTGGTCGGGGCGCTCGAGGATCATCGGCACCGTCTTGAAGTCGCGCCGTCGCGGGGTTGCCGCGAGGCGGCGCGTGAGGTCGGCGAGGCGCGCGGCGCCGCCGGGCAGCAGCGTGCCGGTGTCGGGCGCCGCGGCGTGCGCGGGGCGCGTCGCCGCGAGCAGGGCGGTGCCGGCCGCGAGGCCAAGTGTCTTGAGTGCGTCACGGCGCGCATGCCGGTCGGACATCGAGCTCTCCCAGATCGTTTTTGTGGGGGCGAGCTGCATCGCCGTGCCGCAGCGCTGCGTCGCCATCGCGTAGCCAGTCTAGGGGCGCGCGATCGATACCGGAAATCGCGATATCGGATGGGAGCTATTCGGGGGCCCGATGATTGACCGCGAGGCGGGCGCCGCCGCGTTGCGCGGCGACGTGAAGGCGGCAGGCGTTGCGCGACCGACGGCTGCTGCGCCGGCGTCGGCCGCGCGCGGACGTCAGAACGATACCGTCGTCGTCAGCGTGACGAGCCGCGGCTCGCCGACCGCGACGATCAGGTTGTTGTTGCTCGACGGATAGTAGGTCTTGTCGAGCAGGTTCTTCACGTTGAGCTGGAAGCGGGTCGGGAACTTGCCGATCGTCGTTTCGTACGCCGCGAACGCGTCGACGCTCACGTAGCCGGGCAGCGTGAAGCTGTTCGCGGTGTCGCCGGAGCGGGCGCCGACGAGACGCGCGCCGCCGCCGAAGCGCCAGCGCCCGGGCAGGTTCGCGATGGCCGTGTCGTACACCGCGAACAGGCTCCCCGTGTGGCGCGCGACGTTGACGAGCGGCGTGTTGCTGTCGCGATCGTTCGCGTTCGTGTACGCGTAGCTGCCGATCACGCTCAGGTGGCGCGTGATCTGCCCGGCGACGTCGAGCTCGATCCCGCGCGAGCGGGCGGTGCCGATCGTCGACGTGATGTCGTCGACCGTGACCGCGACGTTGCGCTTGTCGATCTGGTACACGGCGAGCGTGCCCGTGATCGCGGGCTTCAGGCTGAACTTCAGCCCGGCCTCGAGCACGCGGCCGTATTCCGGCGCGAGCGGCGCCGCGACGTTCGACGCGACGTTCGGCTTGAACGAGCGGCTCACGTTCGCATAGGCGGTGAGCGCCGGCGTGAGCGCATACGCAAGCCCGAACTGCGGCAGCCAGACGCTGCCGCGCGAGCGGTCGGCGAACACGAACGGCCGGCCCATCCCCGATTCCTGCTGCCAGTTCTCCCAGCGCAGCCCGCCTACCGCGGTGAGGCGGTCGGTGATCTTCACCGAGTCCTGCACGATCGTCGAATACGCATGCACGACCGAGCGCGAATCGCTCTGCTTCGGGTTCGGCACGCCGCCCGGCGCGAGCAGCCCGTACACGGGATCGTAGAGATTGAAGCCCGTCGTGGCCTTGCCGCGGATCGTGTCGCCGCGGAAGCTGCGCTGCCGCTCGTATTCGCCGCCGACGTAGATCGCGTGCTGCATGCCCGCGAGCGTCACGTTGCCGAGCAGGCCGAGCGTCGCGATCTGGTCGGAATCGTTGCGCCCGAGGTTCGCATCCGACGAGCGCGTCAGCGCGCCGGTCCTGCTGTTGAACGCGGTGGCGCGGGTGATGAATTGATCGTAGCGGTCGCGGCCCCAGCCGTAAGTGGCGCGCACGCGCCATGCATCCGAGAAGCGGTGCTCGATGCGGGTACGCAGCGTTTCCTGGATGCCGCTGCTTTGCGACCACGCCTCCTCGTAGCGGCGATAGCGCAGCGCATCGTCCGGCCGGCCGTTCACGAGCACGGTGCCGCGGTCGAACGGCATCGTGTAGTCGACGTACTGATAGCTGACGTCGATCGACGTGTTCGCGTCGTGCCACGACAGCGCGGGCGCGATCAACGCGTTGCGTTCGCGGCCGAAGCTGCGCCAGTAGCGGCTCGTGTCGTATTCGCCGGTCAGCCGGAAGGCGAGCGTGCCGCCCGCGACCTGGCCCGGGCGGCCGAGCGGCCCCGTGAGATCGAACTGCGCGTTGCTGCCGCCGTGGCTCGTGCGCGACGCGGAGATCGAGCCGCCGAACGTGTCTTCCGGCTTGCGCGTGACGAGGTTGATCACGCCGCCCGGGTCCTGCATGCCGTACAGCAGCGAAGCCGGGCCCTTCAGCACTTCGACGCGATCGATCGTCGCGAGATAGCTGTGCAGCACCGGCGTGCGCACGCCGTCGACCAGCACCGAGCCGTCGTTGTTCGAGCCGAAGCCACGCTTGATGAATGCGTCGCGCGTGCCGCCGAGCGTGTTCGTCTGCGTGACGCCGCTGATGTTGCCGAGCACGTCGTCGAGCGAACGCGCCTGCTGGTCCTGCATCACGCTGCTGCTGACCACCGCGACCGACTGCGGAATTTCCTTCAGCGCGCGGTCGTCGCCGCCCGCGATGCTCGTCGTGCGCGGCTGATAGCCGACGGTTGGATCGACGGCGGCCGACGCGCTGACGTTGATCGCCGGGAGCGCGTGTTCGGCGGCCGACGCGGCGTCGGGTGCGGGCGCAACGGGTTCGGCGCCGGCCGCATGCGCGCCGCTCGCGACGCACAGGGTGAGCAGGGCAGGCAGGCGCGTGCGCCACGGACGTGTGGTCCGGGCACGGCAGGGCGTTCGACGGGATGGCATGAATCGATGCAGGAAGAGGAATGCTAAGGATCGTGTTGCGGGCCGCGGCATTGCGTGGCGACCAGGGTGCGCATGATATATGTAATGAGAATCATTTGCAATTGTAATAGGATGGCCGGCCACGTGCGGCGCTCGGTTGCCGGCCCGTCGGCCGTCTGCTACCGTAGCGGCCAAAATCAGACGCAGTGAAATTCAACGAGAGAGCCGGGGGCCGCACCATGTCATCTTCCTGTCACGTCGCGTTTCGCGCGACGCCACGCACCGCGCGCGAGCGTGCGGGCGATGAAGTGATCGCAGCCGTGTACCGCCATTCGAACGATTAAAGCAACGGAAGCGAATTCAACCGGCGTTGCGCCGGGCTTCGATGACTTCAACCACCACGCTAGACGGGAGACCACCCTTGAAGAAGATTTCCGCGCCGTTCGCGGCGGCCGCGCTCGCGGCCTGCACGCTACTGGCGGCCGTCCACCCGGCCGCTTGCGCGGCCTCGGCCGCCGAACCCGCGATCGACGCGCATTACGGCGCCGTGATCGAGGCCTACACGCAGGACATGGCCGCCGCGAAGACGAAGTACGACGGCAAGCGCCTCACGTTCGTCGGCGCCGTGATCCGGATGGGCGGCGACCCGGGCGGCACGTACTTCGGCGCGCTGACGGCCGACGGCGAGCAGTTCGACACGCATTTCGACGTGGCCGACCAGGACGCGTTGAAGCCGAAATTTCCCGGCGGCGAGATCAAGCCGTTCGTCACGTCGGCGGCGTTCCGCTTCAGTTGCGTGAACGAAGGCTATATCGATGCGCCGGTGCTGCCGGGGCTGAAGCTGTCGCATTGCCGGCTCGCCGATTGAGTCGAGCGATGGGCGGGGGCCGGCGTGCGAGGGTCGAGCCCGCTCGGGCTGCAGCAGCAATCGCTCGATCACGCGCCGGGCGCGATCTTTTGATTGATGGCCGGGCAGGATGGGCCATCGATCGTTTCCAGTATGGTGATTGGCCGCCGCGTGCCGGGCGGCCCGCCCGCGGATCTACAGATCGAGTACCAGCAGGTCGGTTCGCGATCGCGAGCAGCACGGCATGAACTGGTCGCCGGCTGCTTTTTCGTCGTCGGTCAGATACGCGTCGCGATGATCGGGCTCGCCTTCGAGCACGCGGGTCAGGCAGGTGCCGCACACGCCTTGCTCGCACGACGTCAGCACGTCGACGCCGTGCGCCGCCAGCGCCGCGATCACCGTGCATTCGGCCGGCACGTCGATCACCTTGCCGCTGCTCGCGATCCGCACCTGGAATGCGCGATCGGCGCCGGACGACACGACCGCGCCGCCGAAGAACTCGTAGTGCAGCCGCGTTTCTCCCCAGCCGCGCTCGCGTGCGGCGTTCAGCACCGCATCCATGAAGCCGCGCGGGCCGCATACGTACAGATGCGTGCCGTCGGGCGCACCCGCCAGCGCGGCAGCGAGTTCGAAGCGTTGCACGGGATCGCCGTCGTCGACGTGGAAGCGGACGCGATCGCGAAACCCGGCCGCGTTGATCCGCTCGACGAAGGCCATGCGATCGGCCGAACGCGCGCAGTAATGCATGTCGAACGGGATGCCGGCCGAGCACAGCCGTTCCGCCATGCTCAGAATCGGCGTGACGCCGATCCCGCCGGCGAGCAACAGATGGTGCGGCGCATCGGATGCGAGCGGGAATTGATTGCGCGGCAGGCCGATCCGCACGGTATCGCCTTGCCGGACTTCGTCGTGAATCGCGCGCGACCCGCCGCGGCCGTCGGCCTCTCGCAGCACCGCGATCTGATAGCGATCGCGCTGCTCCGGGTGGTTGCACAGCGAGTACTGGCGCACGAGCCCGCCCGGCAGATGCACGTCGATATGCGCGCCGGCGTCGAAGCGCGGCAATGGCGAACCGTCCTCGCTGACCAGTTCGAAGCCGCAGATGTCGCGTGCTTCGTGCCACTTGCGGGCGACCCGGACCGTCAATGTCGCGTCGCTCATGACGCCTCCCGGGCGTGCGCGACCGGAATCGCGGGCCGCTGCGGGCGCGCCGCGTTTTCTTCCGCGAGCAGCCGGTCGATCACCTTGCGCGACAGCACGCCGCCGGCGTCGATGTTGAGCTTGAGGAGCGTGCGTTCGGGCCACTGCTCGAGATTGCGCTGCTGCCGCTCGAGCATCTCGAGATCCTCCGCGAAGATCTTGCCCTGGCCTTCGCGGATCTCGGCGGTCAGCGCGTGATCGTCGGGCCGGAAGTTGCGCGCCATCCCCCAGAAGTACCAGATCGACGTGTCGGTCTCGGGCGTGATGAAGTCGACCACGATCGACGACGCCTTCTTGTTCGCCGGCGCATCGTAGCCGCCGTGGCCGGCATGCGCGACGCCCACTTCGATCATCACGTGGCTCGGCGGCGTGAAGCGGCAGATCTGCCAGCGGTCGACCGGCACGTCGTCGGCGAGCCCGTTGCCGCGCAGCGCCATCCGCCAGAACGGCGGCGGCATCACGTTCTCCATGAAGCGGCTCGTGACGACTTCGTCGCCGTGGCTCGTCGTCTTCGGCGGCGCTTCGTCGATTTCCTTCTGGCCGATGCTCGACGCATGCACATAGGTCTCGTGCGTAAGGTCCATCAGGTTGTCGATCATCAGCCGGTAGTCGCAGCGGATGTGATACAGGCCGCCGCCGTGCGCCCAGGCCGGATCCTCGGCCCAGGCCAGCGCCGGCAGTTTGGCGGGATCGGCTTCGGACGCATCGCCCGGCCAGACCCACACGAAGCCGTACCGCTCGACCGCCGGGAAGCTGCGAATCGACGGAAACCCGCCGACCCGCTGGCCCGGCATGCCGGCCGTCTTGCCGTTGCAGCCCATTTCGAGCCCGTGATAGCCGCACACGAGTACGCCGTCGCGCACAAAGCCGAGCGACAGCGGCGCGCCGCGGTGCGGGCAGAAATCCTCGAGCGCGGCGACCTGGCCATCCGTCGCGCGGTAAAGCACCATCGATTCGTTGCAGATCTTGCGGCCCAGCGGCTTGCCGTCGATCTCGTCAGGCGTGCACGCCACGTACCACGCGTTCTTGAGAAACATGTTCCTTGTCTCCTTCGGGACGGTGCCGCCGGGGATGCGGCCCGATCTTCATTCCGTGTACTGAATGAGATTCAGTGTACTCATTGAGATTGGCGGAAACAAGGCGAGCGGTATACTGGTTTTCCCGCGAAATGGCGCGAGGCAGCGCCATGCCGACGGCGCGCGCAACCGGCGCGCACCGCCTATGTCATCGACTCATTCATGGAAAAAACGACTCCCGCCGACCTGCCGGCTTTCCCGATCGACCTGTACGACGAACCCGGGCACCTGATCCGGCGCGCGCACCAGATCGCGGTCGCGATGTTCTACGAGAAGCTGGGCCGGGACGTGACGCCCGTGCAGTACGCGGTGCTGCGGATGCTGTACGAGAATCCGGGGCTCGATCAGGTGACGCTCGCGCAGCGGGTGGCGCTCGACACGTCGACCACGGCCGATCTTGCGGTGCGGCTCGAAGCGAAGGGATTGATCGTGCGCGAAGTGCTGCCGCGGCGTCAGCGGCGCCTGCTGTTGACGCCGGCGGGCGTCGAGCTGCTCACCCACCTGATTCCGTCGGTGACGGAGTTGCGGGCCGGGCTGTTCGACGGGATGGGCGACGACGATTCGCAGGAACTGATGCGCCTGTTGCGCAAGTTCGTGCATTTGAACAACGAGCAGAGCCGCGCGCCGCTGCGGGTGAGCGAGGATTCGTAGCGGCTGCGCACCGGTGCTCCGCCCGACCGCAGAGAAGCCGCGGCGGGGCAGCGGGCGTGCCGCCCACCGGCGTCACCCGCGTGACGCTTGCCCTTCCAGCCGCCGCACGGCTTCGGCCACTTCGTTCCTGAAGCGCACGAGCGCCGCCTGTTCCGGCGCCGGCGGCTGCACGGCGGCCCACAGCATGTCGATCAGCTGCGTGGCCGTCGTTTCCGTATCGAGCTTGCGGTGCCCGAGGATCGCATCCCACAGCACGTGCTCCATCGGCCCGAACACCATCGAGCGCAACAGGCTCAGCGGCAGATCCGCGCGAACCTGCCCGGCCGCCTGGCCGCGTGCGAGCACGTCCATCAGCGGCGCCGTGTAGCGGCGCTGCAGCGCGGTGAGCTCGTCGCTCAGTGCGTGCTGTTTCGCGCGGCCTTCCGACAGCACCAGCGCGCACAGCCCCGTGCCGTTCACGAGCATCAGCCGCAGGTGGGTGCGCACGATGAACGCGAACTGCTGCTGCACCGATGCCTCCCGTGGCATCCCGTGTTCGAACGCGGCGATGATTTCGTCGTACCAGTCCGCGATCACGCGCGCGCACAGCTCGCGCTTGCCGCGGAAATAGCTGAACACCGTCGCCTCCGACACCCCCACGCGCTGCGCGATCTCGGCGGCCGTCGCATGCTCGTAACCTTTTTCGGCGAACACGTCACGGCCGGCGCGCAGGATGTCCTGCACGCGCTGTTGGGATTTGCGCCCGGCGGGTGCGCGCGGCGCATCGGCGCGGTCGGCTTTGGCGGTGGCGGTCATGGTGTCGGCGGGAGCGGCTGTCATGCTCGCATCATATCTGAGTATCACTCAAAAAACTATTGACGCCGAGCCCGTCGAAGCGCGAAACTGTGCAAAATTTCCGCTGTATTGGTCAATGAATCGGCGTATTCATTCGATTTGAGCGAAACTCAGAAATCGGTGAGTGCGACACACTTTCTGGAGACGGAGGAGACATGATCAACCTGCCCGGCGTGCAATTCATGCTCGGTGAAGACATCGAGATGCTGCGCGACGCCGTCGCGACGTTTGCGGCGAAGGAAATCACGCCGCGCGCGGCGGAGGTCGACCGCACCGACCAGTTTCCGATGGATCTGTGGAAGAAGTTCGGCGATCTCGGCGTGCTCGGCATGACCGTCTCCGAGGAATACGGCGGCGCGAACATGGGCTACACCGCGCACATGGTCGCGATGGAAGAGATCTCGCGCGCGTCGGCGTCGATCGGCCTGTCGTACGGCGCGCATTCGAACCTGTGCGTGAACCAGATCCATCGCAACGGCACCGAAGCGCAGAAGCAGAAATACCTGCCGAAGCTCGTGTCGGGCGAACACATCGGCGCGCTCGCGATGAGCGAGCCGAACGCCGGCTCCGACGTCGTCAGCATGAAGCTGCGGGCGGACAAGCGCGGCGACCGCTACGTGCTGAACGGCACGAAGATGTGGATCACCAACGGCCCCGATTGCGACACGCTGGTCGTCTACGCGAAGACCGATATCGAAGCCGGCCCGCGCGGCATCACCGCATTCATCGTCGAGAAGGGGATGAAGGGCTTCTCGGTCGCGCAGAAGCTCGACAAGCTCGGCATGCGCGGCTCGCACACGGGCGAGCTGGTGTTCCAGGACGTCGAAGTGCCGGAAGAGAACATCCTCGGCCAGCTCAACGGCGGCGTGAAGGTGCTGATGAGCGGCCTCGACTACGAGCGTGCGGTGCTGTCGGGCGGCCCGACGGGCATCATGGCCGCGTGCCTCGACGCCGTGGTGCCGTATATCCACGACCGCAAGCAGTTCGGCCAGGCGATCGGCGAATTCCAGCTGATCCAGGGCAAGGTCGCCGACATGTACACCACGTTCCAGGCGTGCCGCGCATACCTGTATGCAGTGGGCCGCCACCTCGACTCGGCGGGCAGCGACCACATTCGCCAGGTGCGCAAGGACTGCGCGGGCGTGATCCTCTACACGGCCGAGAAGGCGACGTGGATGGCCGGCGAGGCGATCCAGATCCTCGGCGGCAACGGCTACATCAACGAATATCCGGTCGGCCGCCTGTGGCGCGATGCGAAGCTGTACGAGATCGGCGCCGGCACGAGCGAGATCCGCCGGATGCTGATCGGCCGCGAGCTGTTCGCGGAAACGATGTAACGCCCCACGTCACGCGAACGGAGCCTTGTCGATGCCGATCATCGAATCGAAACTGAACCCGCGTTCGGAAGACTTCCGCGCGAATGCCGCCGCGCTCGAGGCGGTCGTCGCCGACCTGCGCGCGAAGATCGAACAGCTCGCGCAGGGCGGCGGCCAGGCCGCGCGCGACAAGCACCTGTCGCGCGGCAAGCTGCTGCCGCGCGACCGCATCGCGCAACTGCTCGATCCGGGTGCGCCGTTCCTCGAGTTCTCGCAGCTCGCGGCGAACGGCATGTACAACGACGACGCGCCGGGCGCGGGCGTGATCACCGGGATCGGCCGCATCGCCGGCCGCGAATGCGTGATCGTGTGCAACGACGCGACGGTCAAGGGCGGCACCTACTACCCGATCACCGTGAAGAAGCACGTGCGCGCGCAGGAGATCGCCGCGGAAAACCGGCTGCCGTGCGTGTATCTCGTCGATTCGGGCGGCGCGAACCTGCCCAACCAGGACGACGTGTTTCCCGATCGCGATCATTTCGGGCGCATCTTCTTCAACCAGGCGACGATGTCGGCCGCGGGGATCGCGCAGATCGCCGTCGTGATGGGCTCGTGCACGGCCGGCGGCGCCTACGTGCCGGCGATGAGCGACGAATCGATCATCGTGAAGGACCAGGGCACGATTTTCCTCGGCGGGCCGCCGCTCGTGAAGGCCGCGACCGGCGAGGAAGTGAGCGCCGAGGATCTCGGCGGCGGCGACGTGCATACGCGCCTGTCGGGCGTGGCCGACCATCTCGCGCAGAACGACGCGCATGCGCTGTCGATCGCGCGCAACATCGTCAGTCACCTCGCGCCGAAGATCGCGCCGCCGGTCGCGCTGCGCGAGCCGAAGCCGCCGCGTTACGACGCGAAGAGCCTGTACGGCGTGATTCCGGTCGATACGCGCAAGCCGTTCGACGTGCGCGAGGTGATCGCGCGCATCGTCGACGATTCGGAGTTCGACGAATTCAAGGCGCGCTACGGCACGACGCTCGTCACCGGTTTCGCGCACATCTGGGGCCATCCGGTCGGGATCGTCGCGAACAACGGCATCCTGTTCTCCGAATCGGCCGTGAAGGGCGCGCATTTCATCGAGCTGTGCTGTCAGCGCAAGATTCCGCTCGTGTTCCTGCAGAACATCACGGGCTTCATGGTCGGGCGCAAGTACGAGAACGAAGGCATCGCGCGGCATGGCGCGAAGATGGTGACCGCCGTGTCGAACGCGAAGGTGCCGAAGTTCACGGTGATCATCGGCGGCTCGTTCGGCGCCGGCAACTACGGGATGTGCGGTCGCGCGTTCGGCCCGCGTTTCCTGTGGATGTGGCCGAACGCGCGCATCTCCGTGATGGGCGGCGAGCAGGCCGCGTCGGTGCTCGCGACCGTGCGCCGCGACGGCATCGAGGCGAAGGGCGGCGCATGGTCGCCGGAAGAAGAGGAAGCATTCAAGCAGCCGATCCGCGACCAGTACGAACGCCAGGGCCATCCGTATTACGCGAGCGCGCGGCTGTGGGACGACGGCGTGATCGACCCCGCGCAGACGCGCGACGTGCTCGGGCTCGGCCTCGCCGCGTCGATGAACGCGCCGATCGACGACACGCGCTTCGGCGTGTTCCGCATGTAACGCCCGGGAGGACTGACCGATGCGATACGAAACGATCAAGGTAAGCGAAGCCGGCCGCGTGGCGACCGTCACGCTCGCGCGTCCCGACGTGCGCAATGCGTTCAACGAGACGACGATCGCCGAGCTGACCACCGCGTTCGAATGGCTCGACGCGCACGAAGGCGTGCGCGCGGTCGTGCTCGCCGCGGAAGGTGCGGCATTCTGCGCGGGCGCGGACCTGAACTGGATGAAGAAGATGGCCGGTTACTCGGACGACGAGAACCGCGCCGATGCGCGCAAGCTCGCGCGGATGCTCGAAGCGATCCATCGCTGCGGCAAGCCGGTGATCGCGCGCGTGCATGGCGATGCGTATGCGGGCGGCGTGGGCCTCGTCGCGGCGGCCGACATCGCGATCGCCGCCGACGGCGTGAAATTCTGCCTGTCGGAAGCGCGGCTCGGGCTGATTCCCGCGACGATCGCGCCGTACGTCGTGCGTGCGATGGGCGAGCGCGCGGCGCGCCGCTATTTCACGACGGCCGAAGTGTTCGACAGCGCGCGTGCGGCGTCGCTCGGCTTCATTCACGATGCGGTGCCGGCCGACGCGCTCGACGAAACGGTCGCGAAGCTGGCGGCGACGCTGGTCGCGAACGGCCCCGACGCGGTGAAGGCGTGCAAGCGGCTCGTCGCCGACGTGGCCGGCCGCGCGCTCGATGCGACGCTGATCGAGCAGACCGCCGACTGGATCGCGAAGACCCGCGCCGGCGCGGAAGCGCGCGAAGGGATCGCGTCCTTCCTCGAAAAGCGTACGCCGTCGTGGCGTGAATGATCGCGTGACCTCAACCTTCCGGACGACATCGAAGCCATGTTCGACAAGATTCTGATCGCCAACCGCGGCGAAATCGCGTGCCGCGTCGCCGCGACGTGCAAACGTCTCGGGATCGCGAGCGTCGCCGTCTATTCCGACGCGGATGCGAACGCGAAACACGTGGCCGCATGCGACGAGGCCGTGCACATCGGCGGTTCGGCCGCGGCAGACAGCTACCTGCGCATCGAGCGCATCATCGACGCCGCGCGTGCGACCGGCGCGCAGGCGATTCACCCCGGCTACGGCTTTCTGTCGGAGAACGAGGATTTCGCGCACGCATGCGAAGCGGCCGGCATCGTGTTCATCGGGCCGCCGGTCGACGCGATCGCGGCGATGGGCTCGAAGGCCGCCGCGAAGGCGCTGATGCACGCGGCCGCCGTGCCGCTCGTGCCCGGCTATCACGGCGACGACCAGGATGCGGCCAACCTGCATCGCGAAGCCGACGAGATCGGCTACCCGGTGCTGCTGAAGGCGAGCGCGGGCGGTGGCGGCAAGGGGATGCGCGTCGTCGAGCGCTCCGAGGACTTTCCCGCGGCGCTCGCATCGTGCCAGCGCGAAGCGGCAAGCAGCTTCGGCAACGATCGTGTGCTGATCGAGAAATACCTGACGCGCCCGCGCCACGTTGAAGTGCAGGTGTTCGGCGACACGCTCGGCAATACCGTGTACCTGTTCGATCGCGACTGCTCGGTGCAGCGCCGTCACCAGAAGGTGCTCGAGGAAGCGCCGGCGCCGGGCCTGCATGAGGACGTGCGCCAGGCGATGGGCGAAGCGGCCGTCGCGGCCGCGCGCGCGGTCGGCTATGTCGGCGCGGGCACCGTCGAATTCATCATGACGGGCGATGCGTTCTACTTCATGGAAATGAACACGCGCCTGCAGGTCGAGCATCCGGTGACCGAGATGGTCACGGGGCTCGATCTCGTCGAATGGCAACTGCGCGTCGCGTCCGGCGAGCCGCTGCCGCTGAAGCAGGAGGAACTGCGCGTGCGGGGCCATGCGCTCGAGGCGCGCCTTTACGCGGAGAATCCGGCGCGCGGCTTCCTGCCGTCGACGGGTACGCTGAAGCATCTGCGGCTGCCGGCCGGCGTCGAGTTCGACATCGGCGCGGCGGTGCGCGTCGACAGCGGCGTGCGCGAAGGCGATGCGATCACGCCGTTCTACGATCCGATGATCGCGAAGCTGATCGTCCACGGCACGGACCGCGCGGAAGCGCTGGGGTTGATGCTGCGTGCGCTGCGCGCGTGCGAAGTGGTCGGCCTGCATACGAACGCGGCATTCCTGCAGCGGATCGTCGCGTGCGAGCCGTTCGCGACGGCCGATCTCGACACCGGCCTGATCGAGCGCAACCACGATGCGCTGTTCGCGCCGCGACAGCCGCCGCGCGCGACGCTCGCGCTCGCTTGCGCGGCGCTGCTGGCACGCGAACGCGCTGCGGCGCCGGCCGCATCGCCGTGGGCCGCGCTGCCCGACTGGCGGCTGAACGGCGGCTATCGCCGCACGCTCGAGTGGCATGCGATCGATCGCGAAGCGGACGTGACGGTCACGTACGAGGACGACGGCGCCGGCGCGCGCATCGCGATCGGCGACGCGGCCGCGCAACCGTTCGCGTGGACGCGCGGCGCCACGCCGCTCGATTTCGACGTGACGCTTGGCGACGTGCGCAGCAGCGGCCGCGTGTATGCGGACGGCGACACGTTCCATGTGTTCACGCAGGGCGCGGCCGAAACGTTCGAATGGCGCAACCTGCTCGCGCATGCGGGCGACGCGGAGCAGGGCGGCGGCCGCCTGACCGCGCCGATGCCCGGCAAGGTGATCGCGGTGCTGGTCGAGCCGGGCCAGAAGGTCGAAGCCGGCACGCCGCTGATCGTGATGGAAGCGATGAAGATGGAGCACACGATCGGCGCGCCGAGCGCGGGCGTCGTCGCGGAAGTGCTGTACGGCGTCGGCGACCAGGTCGCGGACGGCGCGCAGTTGCTGATGATGGCGGAAGGCTGATCGGCAGCGTTGCTGCCATACGCGGGCCGGTTGCAGCGGCGGCCGGCCCGCAAGAAAGCGCGTCGCGATTCGCCGTGTGTTCGTCGTCGCGGCAGCGCGGTTGCGGTATCGAGCACACGCGAAGCAGTACGCGCGGCCAACGAAAATCTTTCGAACGACTTACGGTCTTCGTCGTTCCTGCCATCTCTCTTCGTGCCGCGCGCGGCACGCCCCTCGATCTTCCCGCCACTCGACACCGTCGTGTAACAAGTCGAACATAGCATCTCGGCGTCGATATGACCGGCGCGGGGTTCGCGTCCGCGTCACGTCATCATCCTCACGGAGAACCGTTATGCGAACGTCGGCCCTACGGCCTTTCGCAGTCGTCGGTCTGATCGCGCTGACCGCGCTGCTCGGCGCCTGCAACGACGACCTGACCGCACCCGCCGCGCCCGTCGCGCAGCAAAAGGCCGCGTGCGGCGGCGCCGTGGTCGCCACCGCGCAGATGCGCTGCCCGCCGGGCTTCACCGCGCCTGCTTCGTCGCCCGCTTCCTGATACCGGCCGTTTCCACCAGAAAACCCATCAAGAGTAACCAGCATGGCCACTCATTCGCGACGCGATTTTCTGAAGTTCTCGGCCGGCCTCGCCGGCGCGACCGCCGCCACCGCACTGCTGCCGGAATCGATCCGCAAGGCGCTGGCGATCGAGCCGAACACCGTGACGGGCACGATCCAGGACGTGCAGCACATCGTCGTGTTCATGCAGGAGAACCGCTCGTTCGACCACTACCTCGGCCACCTGAGCGGCGTGCGCGGCTACAACGACCGCTTCCCGGTCACGCTGCCGAACGGCAAGCCGGTGTGGTTCCAGCCGCGCCAGGAAGACAAGTCGAGCGTGATCGCACCGTTTCGCTACGACACGACCAACCCGGGCGTCAACGCGCAATGCATCGGCGGCCTGCCGCACACGTGGGCGACGACGCACGGCGCGATCGACAACGGTCGCGCGGATCAGTGGGCCGTGCAGAAGTCGAACATGACGATGGGCTATCACGTTCGCGACGACATCCCGTTCCATTACGCGCTCGCGGATGCGTTCACGGTGTGCGACAACTACTTCTGCTCGATTCCGGGCAACACGCACCCGAACCGCATGTACCTGATGACGGGCATGGTCGATCCGCTCGGCACCGGCGGCGGCCCGCTGCTCGACAACACCGACTACATCGACAACCAGTTCGACAAGATCCAGTTGCCGCCCTTCAGCTGGACGACCTACCCGGAACGCCTCGAAAAAGCCGGCATCTCGTGGCAGATCTATCAGCAGGGCACCGGGTTCGACAACTTCACCGGCAACTACGGCACGAACATGCTGGCGTGCTTCAACAACTTCGTGAATGCGCCGGCCGGTTCGTCGCTGCAGACGCGCGGGATGAGCACGCGTCCGATCACGCAACTGAAGGCCGACGTGCAGGCGAATGCGCTGCCGCAGGTGTCGTGGCTGCTGCCGCCCGCCGCGTATTCGGAGCATCCGAAGTTCACGCCGCTGTACGGCGCGTACTACCTGTCGACGATCCTCGACGCGCTGACGTCCAACCCGGACGTGTGGAGCAAGACCGTCCTGCTGATCATGTACGACGAGAACGACGGCTTCTTCGACCACGTCGTGCCGCCGTCGGCGCCGACGCTGCCGGGCTCGGGCATGAGCACCGTGGACGTGTCGCTCGAGCGGCACAACGTCGTGACCGCCACGCAAGCCGGCACCTATACGGCCGACAACCTGCCGTACGGACTCGGTCCGCGCGTGCCGATGTTCGTCGTGTCGCCGTGGTCGAAGGGCGGCTTCGTCTGCTCGCAGGTGTTCGATCACACGTCGGTGCTGCAATTCATCGAGAAGCGCTTCGGCGTGGTGGAGACCAACATCTCGCCGTGGCGCCGCGCGATCTGCGGCGACCTGACGTCGGCGCTCGACTTCTCGAAATCGGATGCGACGCTGCCGACCCTGCCGAACACGCAGGCGTATGTCGCGCAGGCCGACCTGCAATGCTCGCGCGCGTCGTCGCAGACCGCGCCGGCCAGCACCGCGCAGCAGGTCGTGACCGCGCAGGAACCGGGCACGCGGCCGGCGCGCGCGCTGCCGTACGAGTTGCATGTCACCGGCCAACTCCAGGCACAAGGGTATGCGCTGACGTTCGCGAATACCGGCACGCAGGGCGCGCACTTCTGGGTCTATACGGGCGACCCCACCGCGATGCCGCGCCGCTATACGGTCGAAGCGGGCAAGCAACTGACCGATACGTGGGCGCTCGATGCGAACGGCAACTACCTGGTGAGCGTGTGGGGGCCGAACGGCTATTTCCGGCGCTTCGCGGGTTCGGCGGCGGCGGATGCCGCGGCCAAGCCTGAAATCACACCGTGCTACGACACCGCGAACGGCGACGTGTACGTGACGATCGCCAATGCGGGCACGAGCCCGCTCACGGTCACGGCGACCGATGTCGCGTATGGCGGCGCGGCGCGCACGCTGACGGTTCCGGCCGGGCAGCGTATCGAAGCGCACTGGGACCTGTCGTGCAGCAGCCACTGGTACGACCTGCAGTTCGCGGTGGCGGGCAATGCCGGCTGGGCGCGCCGCATCGCAGGGCACGTCGAGACCGGCAAGGCCAGCATCACCGACCCGGCGGCCGTCGCGCCGACGATCACGGCGATCTGACGACGGTAACCGATGCGACGACGGGCCGGCCGGTTGCAACCGGCCGGCCCGTCGCGTTTGCCAATCGATGATGTCGCGGCGGAAGCGTCAGGGCAGCAGCCCGTCGTCGTGCGCCATCATCAGCGCCCGCATCGCGGACCACATGCCGTAGTAATGCACGACGTAGCTGTCCGCACGGCGAAACAGCCAGGGTGTGTTGAGGCTCACGAGATCGGTCACGCCTTCGCCGTGCAACTGCCCGTCGCGCTCCATCGCGCGAATGAAATGCAGCTGATCGCCGTCGCTCGCATAGACGCTCGAGCGGTCGTGCAGCGCGGCGATCGCCGTCATCAGGTCGCGCAGCATCGCGTCGTTGCGTTCGGTACGGCG
Source organism: Burkholderia sp. 9779_493 (assembly GCF_015712215.1). Taxonomy (NCBI): domain Bacteria; kingdom Pseudomonadati; phylum Pseudomonadota; class Betaproteobacteria; order Burkholderiales; family Burkholderiaceae; genus Burkholderia; species Burkholderia sp. 9779_493. The sequence goes on along the minus strand of NZ_JACCQA010000036.1, from coordinate 4,291 downwards.
AAACGCCATCACGCCCGAATTGAACGCCCACTGGCCGATATCCTGCGCGAGCAGCCAGTCGCGCCCTGCGAGCAGCGGTTCCAGCGGTTGCTGCTGGTTCGCGATCAGCACGTCGGCATCGAGCCACACGACCCATTCGTGGTGCTGCAGGTACGCGTGCAGCAACCACGGCTTGAACCAGTTGCCGGTCGCGTTCAGCCCGATCTCGGCGGGAATGTCGCGATGCACGTAGAGCGTGTAGCCGTGCGCATCGCAGTAGCGCCGGAAATTCCGTTCGGCGACGCGTGCATAGCTGCCGATGTTCGGCGTGTACAGCATCATCAACGCGATCGGCCGGCCGGGGTGGTACGTGGTGCGCTCGGCGCGTTCGTCCGGCGTGACCGCCGCATCGTGATCGAACGAGAACATCGGCCGGCCGGCGGCGCGGCAGCGATTGACGTAGGCGACGAGCGTGTCGCGAAAGCGCGGCGTCGCGCCTTTGCGTTCGGGATCGCGCGGCGTGTCGTCGATGCTGATCGCGAACGTCGGGGCGCGGCTCCACATCGGATCGAGGTCGGGGCCGGACGGCATGACCGCGTACAGCCCGTCGATCGGCGTCATGTAGCCGTGCGTATCGAGATCCGCGAACAGCGCGGCTTCCGACGTCAGCCTCGGCTCGCTGCCGAGCTTGCAGCGCTGCACGAGCCGCATCACGATCGCCCGCACGTCCGGCGTGTTGCGCCAGATCTGCACGTCGACTTGCGGCAGCGGCGACGCGAACGCGTCGACGAACAGCGTATCGCGCCCCGCCATCAGGCGATCGAGCGCGACGGGGTGGATGATTGCCGCGTCTTCGCTGAGCAGCAGCACGAGTTCGCCGGGTTGCGCGCCGCGCAGCACGTGAAGCAGCGATTCGTAGCGATGCAGCGGTCGCAACGGCAGCGCCTGCGGCATGCCGCAGGCGTCGACGATCTCGTGGCGATAGCCGTGCACCTGCGCGTACCAGCGGTGATTCTCGAGACTCGCGGGCGCGGGCTGGCTGAAATGGCTGACGACGATCATCGTGCGCTCCGGACGCCGGGACGCATGCACACGATCCGCGCGGTGCGCTTCAGCGCGGCACCCGATCCGGATACGGGTTGCGGCGAGCGCCGCCCCGGTTCGTCGTGGATGGTCTGGAAGACTGGCGCGGCATCGTATTCCATTCGGTGTGCCCTGTTCTGATCGTGGTGCGGCGAGGTCGTGCGGCGCCCGCTCGAATGTCCCGGGCAAACCGGCCGCCGGGCGGCACGAGTATCGCATAACGGTCGAACGAATTGGCACGGCGGGAGCGGGCGCTGACCATCCCTGACAGTGTGCGGCCGGCGCTCCGCTAGAATGCCGGGTTGCCGCCGCTTGACGCGGGCGGCGCTTCGCGCGCTACACTGCGCCATTCCCCGTTCAACCTTCCATCCCGCCGACGATGACGTCTCCTGTCCTGACCGGCCTGCGCATCGGTATCACGATCGGATTGCGTGCCCCCGACGAAAGCCTGTGGATCAACGGCATCAAGCAGAACGCGCTGTTCCTCGCGAAACTGCTGATGGCGTCGCCGCACGGCTACCGCGTGACGCTGGTCAACACGACCGACGTGCCGCTCACCGATGCGCTGCCATGGGACCGCAGCGCGTACGACACGCGCGCGTTCGCCGACATGAAGGACGCGCTCGACGTGGTGATCGAGCTGGGCGGGCAGATCGACGGCGAGCAGACGGCCTACCTGAAGGCCCGCGGCGTGAAGCTGGTCAGCTATTGCTGCGGCGTCGAGTACATCAACGCGATGGAGTCGATGCTGTTCGGCCGCCGGCTGTGGGATTCGCTGTTCATCAACCGCGGCTACGACGAGGTGTGGGCGATTCCGCAGATCGCACCGTCGTCGCTGCCGTTCCTGCAGTCGCTGCGGCGTTGCCCGGGGCGCGTGGTGCCGTTCGTGTGGGATCCGATGTTCCTGGCCGAACGCGCGCGGTCGCTGCCCGAGCACGGCGAATACCGGCCGCGCAGCGAGCCGGGCAAGCGGCTCACGGTGATGGAGCCGAACCACAACGTCGTGAAGTTCTGCGTGTATCCGATGCTGATCATCGACGAAGCGTATCGCCGCGACCCCGACGCGATCTGCTTCACGCACGTGACGAATGCCGATCGCCTCGCGCACGACAGCCCCGAGTTCGTGATGCTGATGAACTACCTGGACATCGTGCGCGCGGGCAAGGCGAGCTTCGTCGGGCGTTTCGATACGCCGCTGTTCCTGGCCGACCTGACCGATATCGTCGTGTCGCACCAATGGTCGAACCCGCTGAACTATTTCTATTTCGACGTGTGCTGGCAGGGCTATCCGCTCGTGCACAACGCGAGCCTCGCGCCCGATCTCGGCTACTACTATCCGGACAACGACGTGCAGCAGGGCGCCGACGCGCTGCTGCGCGCGCTGCATACGCACGACGACGACTGGCAAGCGTACACGCGGCGTCAGCGCGAGATCCTCGGCCGTTACACGTCGGCGAATCCGGCGCTCGTCGCCGAGTACGACGCGCTGCTCGCGAACCTGATCGGCGCGCCGGCTGCCTGACGCCGATTTTCCGCGGCGCACGTTCGAGGCGCCGCCTTCCGCCGTCGGGTTTGTCCCGCCCTCATGTCTGACGAAATCCTGCCGTTAAAAAAGAAACCGCCGAACCCGATGAGTTCGACGGTTTTCGAAGGCACGAAATTGACGGCTCCGAGGGAAGTCCGTCAAAAAAGAGTTTATAGGTTAACAAGTCTTCAAGATTGTTAAAGATGTTTCAATTGATAATCTTCATATAATTGAAGTTGGTATTATTGATTGACCGGCACTTGATTCCGTTTCGAAACTTCATAATATCGTTTGAAACATGAAAATTGAATGCTGCGACGATCGAATGGCGCGCCGCAGCGGGTTTTCTGCGGGGCGCCGCATGGGCGGAAGCCGGTGTTTCGACTCGGCATATCAAGCACGGTCGGCACCTCGAGGCACGGTATTTATCTGATCAATTGGCGGCGCCCCGATTCGCGCGACGAGCAAATTCGGGTAAAGCCGACTCGGATAAAACTGTTTAGGCAAAAAAGATAAACGATCCGGATTTTGGGATTTTGTAATTCGCGTTGTGTAACCTGTCGCACTGTCGGCATCGCGCACGCGTGGTGTATTTCAAGTAATCGAATATCGTAAAAATATCGAATTTGACGGCGCGCCGAAGCGAACAGTACGCTCCCCGGAAAAAATCGACATGACAGGATGGGCCGGGTAGGCGGCGGAGTGCGTCGAGGTTGGCTCGTTCCGCATATGTGTTGAGGTCGAGCCGTGATCGGCGGCTCGCCATTTGCCGGAGCGCCGGATGAATGCGGTCGAAGCTCGCCAGGAGGCGAATCGGAAAGCGAATCGCGATGAAATCGATCTCGTGTTCGGCGCGCCCGACGATCATCCCGACCTTGCGTCGGTACGCAGTTTCGTCGAAAGCCGGCTCGGCTTCGCGCACGAACCCGTGTGCCGCGCCGACCTGTCGGGCGGCGTGCTGTACCGGGAATGCCTGGCGCGGCTGCGGTGGGGCGAGCGCGATGCGTTGCCGCCGCTCGCCTTCCTGCCGCGGCTCGAAGCGCTCGGGCTGATGCGCTGGTTCGACCGGTTGGTGGTCGGCCGCACGATCGACGCGCTGCGCGCCGATCCGGGCGCCGTGTACGGTTGCAACGTCGCGGCGGCGAGCGCGGTGGTCGACGACGCGTGGCTGGCGATTTTCAGGCGGCTCGAGCGCGAGCCGTCGGTGGCGGCGCGGCTGGTGATCGAGATCACGGAGACGGGGCCGCTGAACCCCGTCGCCGGCCGGTCGTTCGTGAACCGCTTCCGGCAGGCCGGCTGCCGGATCGCGATCGACGATTTCGGCGTCGGGTTCAGCGCGTTGAACAACCTGGTGGTCGGCAATCCCGACATCGTGAAACTGGACCGGTCGGTCCTGTCGTTGATCAAGCGCAACGCGATCGGGCGCTACCAGTTCCGCCGGCTGATCGCGTTCGCGCATGAAGGGGCGCGGCACGTCGTCGTCGAAGGCGTGGAAAGCGAAATCGACCGGCAGATCATCGTGGATGCCGGCGTCGCGTGGGCGCAGGGCATCCGCTTTTCATGGCGGTCGCCGGCCGCCGCGTGATCGCGGCAACGGGCAGGGCGGCGCGCTCGAGCATGAATCGCGCGGTGAGTGGGGGCATGCGATCGACCGCTGGCGGCGCGCACGCGGCCGCGGGCTCGACGACGAGGCGATCGCGCTGC
>NZ_JACCQA010000035.1:0-83884 GCF_015712215.1 Burkholderia sp. 9779_493 | reverse complement strand
AAAGGCTTGAGCCGTATGAGGGGAAACTCTCACGTACGGTTCTTAGGGGGGGATGGGCCAGCAATGGCCTGTCCCTACCCGACTACCTGCCGCAAGGCACGTTCGACCTGCTCATCGCCGACGAGGCGCACGAGTACAAGAACGGCGGCAGTGCCCAAGGCCAGGCCATGGGTGTGCTGGCAGCGAAGGCTCGCAAGACCTTGCTGCTGACTGGCACGCTGATGGGCGGCTACGGGGACGACCTGTTCTACCTGCTGTTCCGAGCCCTTCCGGGGCGGATGATCGAAGACGGCTACCGCCCGACCACGAGCGGCAGCATGACCTCGGCCGCGATGGCGTTCATGCGCGATCACGGGGTCTTGAAGGACATCTACTCCGAGAGCACCGGCACGGCGCACAAGACGGCCAAGGGCACCAAGGTATCGGTGCGCACGGTCAAGGCCCCGGGCTTCGGCCCCAAGGGCGTCTTGCGCTGCATCCTGCCGTTCACGATCTTCCTCAAGCTCAAGGACATCGGCGGCAACGTCCTGCCGCCGTATGACGAGGAGTTCCGAGAAGTCGCGATGGACACGGCGCAAGCCGCGGCCTACCGCGATCTGGCGGGTCGGCTGACCGCGGAGCTGAAACAGGCTCTTGCACGACGCGATACGACTTTGCTGGGTGTGGTGCTCAACGTGCTGCTGGCCTGGCCAGATTGCTGCTTCCGGTCGGAAACCGTGGTGCATCCGCGCACGCGCAACACCTTGGCGTTCGTCCCGGCTCAGTTCAACGAGTTCGAGTTGACGCCGAAAGAGCGCGAGCTGATCGACATCTGCAAAGAGGAGAAGGCGCAGGGGCGCAAGGTCCTGGCCTACACGGTCTATACCGGCACACGCGACACGACCAGCCGGTTGAAGGTGCTGCTAGAGCAAGAAGGTTTTCGGGTGGCGGTGCTGCGCGCAAGCGTGGATGCCAGCCGTCGCGAGGACTGGATCGCCGAGCAACTGGACCGTGGCATCGATGTGCTCATCACCAACCCCGAGCTGGTTAAAACGGGACTGGACCTGTTGGAGTTTCCGACGATCGTGTTCATGCAGTCGGGCTACAACGTGTACTCGCTGCAGCAGGCGGCACGCCGCTCCTGGCGCATCGGGCAGAAGCTGTCCGTGCGCGTGATCTACCTCGGCTACGCCGGTTCCTCGCAGATGACCTGCCTAGAGCTGATGGCCAAGAAGATCATGGTCTCGCAGTCCACCTCGGGCGACGTGCCCGAATCGGGGCTGGATGTGCTCAACCAGGACGGTGATTCCGTCGAGGTCGCACTGGCCCGGCAATTGGTCGCCGCCTGACCCCCACGCCATCGCCGGCCTAGTGCCGCCGGCTTTCTGTTGTTCCTACCTCGTAGCCATGCCCGTGTTCTTCGCGGGCATGGCTACGCATTTTCATTTCAAGGAGATTTCCATGAACACCAACACCCCTTCGATCGAACCCGCAGACGGCGGCGAGATCGAGATGCAAGTCGCTGTTGCCTGCGTCGATGTTTCCGGCACCCCCGACATGCCGGTCTTCAAGGTCAGAACCACCCAGGAGGAATACGATCAGGGTGCCCACTACTACAAAGCCAAGGATCTGGCCGAAGAAGCCCGGTACGAAGGGCCGTTCGTCTGCTTCGACGCTGCCGAATATGGCCCCATCCTGTCGGCCGCCCGCGAACTGGGCCTTGCCCCGCAGGTCGTCGTGGTCGATATGACCGACGGCCAGATCCACTCCATCCGCTGCGACACCGGCGAGATCAAGGTCGTCTGCTACGACACCAGCGACACCGACGAGTACTCGGCGGCGGTGGCGGACCGGCCGCTCGGCGAGAACGGCCAGCTCGTGCGCTGCTGGGCGCATGCCCAACTGGCACAGGTCGATCCCGGCTTGAAGCTGGCTCGGGATTGATTCGGCAGAGTCCGATCTGCGCTTTCACTGGCCCCTTCGGGGGCCTTTTTCTTTGGAGTGAGGCTGTCGGGAAATCGGGCGCTGCCTGGTTCGCATTGTTTGCTGCTGCTCGTGACCCGAGCGGCGATGGTGAGGGCTCGATGTTTCAGGACGACGCGCCATGTGCCCCTCTCCACCGTGGTTTCACCATCCCGAACGCCGCCTGCTGGCGGGATTTCTCGGCCTGCTTTGGTTGGTACTGGCTGGCGGCTGCGCGACAACGACTGCACCGCACGCACCCGATGCCTTCGAGGAAGTCTCGACCGCGCCCGAACCCGAAGCACCCGAGTACATCCCCGTTGTGCGCTACGGGCGCTACACGTTGGTCGAGCTGGCCCCCACGGCGGCGCAGCGCGACCTGCTGTTGCAGACCATCGATGTTTCGATGCCGGCGGATGCCCGCGTCACGGTCGGCGATGGGCTGCGGCATGTGCTCAAACGCAGCGGCTACAGCCTGTGTCAAACAGCACATGCCGTGATCGAGTTGTATGCACTGCCGCTGCCGGCGGCGCACCTGCATCTCGGTCCCATGACTTTGCGCGACGCGCTGCTCACCCTGGCTGGTCCGGCCTGGGAACTGCACGCGGATGACCGCGCACGACAGATTTGCTTCGAGCGGCCCGGCGACAGCGTGGCCATCGAACCAATGCCCGAACCGGCCGCCGCCGATGCGGTGCAGACCTTCCCACTGATGCCCTCCATTCCAGGCGGCCAGCCATGAACACTCCCCAATCTTCGCGGCGCCCGGCTGTCGCCGTGGTGATGCAAAGCCTGCTCTGGCTCTGGCTGCTCGGTCTCAGCGTCATCGTGGCCCTCGGCTACCAGGCGATGAGCGACCAGGCCGACGAGAAACGGCTCGACTCCCGTTTGCAACGCCTCGAAGCGCAGACGGTGGCCCTGGCTGAGACCATCGGAACCATCCAGCAGCGTCCGCCTGTCGCAACGGCGGCGGACCTCAAAGAAACCCGCCAAATCCTGGAAGCACGCGCTTCCCAGGTTGAGAAAACATTGAGCAGCTACGCAGCCGCCGACGACCTTCAGGCGCTGCGCGCGGAGATCGAGCAGATCAAGACGCGCCAGACCGCCGCGCGTGCAGCAACACCCACCCAGCCGCGCACATCGAGCAAGCCCGCCGCCAAGCCTGAACCGCCGCCACTGCCGTTCCGCATCGTCGGCGCCGAACTGCGCGCCGGCCAGCTCAGCGTGTCCGTCGTGCCGAGCAGTGGAAACTCTACGCCCGACCAGCTACAGGTGCTGCTGCCCGGTGATGCGGTCGGTCCATGGCGCTTGCAGGCAATCGATGGCAGCGCCGCGGTGTTCCAAGCCGGCGACCAGACCCGTCGCGTGGCGATTCCCTGATCGGAGCACACGACATGAAGCCGTCGATCATCCTTTCCGCACTCCTGCTGGCTTCAGTCCAGTGGCCCGCGTGGGCGCAGCAGCCAGCCACAGCTCCCGCCCGCAATGCGCAGAGCCAGGAGCGCCCGCTGGCCGCCCGCGTCCTGGACGACCGAGTAGCAAGCAACTGGGGCCTCCAACCCCAGGAATGGGCGCGCTACCGCGAGCTGATGGATGGGCCGCTGGGCATCTACTCGCCCAACCTGGACCCGCTGTCTGCCCTAGGCATCGAGGCACGCACCGACGAAGAACGGCGGCGCTATGCAGAGCTGCAGGTGCAAGTCGAGGCACGCCGCGTCGAGAAGCTGCTCGCCTACCAACGTGCCTACGACGAAGCCTGGCAGCGCCTGAACCCCGGCATGCAGCGCGTGAACCTGCCCGACGACGGGCCGGGCACCGGCACCGCGCGCGGCAGCGGTCGCATGGCGGTGTTCGTCAAGGACGGCTGCGCGGTCTGTGGGCAGCTCGTGCAGCGGCTGCAATCCTCGGGTGCCGAGTTCGACCTGTATATGGTGGGCAGCCGCCAGGACGACGCACGCATCCGCGACTGGGCCAAGCGCGCGCAGATCGACCCGGCACGCGTGCGCAGCGGCAGCATTACCCTCAACCACGACGGTGGCCGCTGGCTGTCGCTGGGCCTGCCCGGTGACTTGCCCGCGACTGTGCGCGAGGTGAACGGCCAATGGCAGCGCCAGCCGTAGCGGCCACCTCCGTCTCGCAGCTCTTGCGCGCACTGGTGCTCGCTACCGGCCTGTGCGCCTGCGCCGCCCATGCCCAGGAGATTCCGCCACCCGCCTACCAGCTCGCCGCCCAGCGGGCGGGCATCCCCTCGACCGTGCTCTACGCCGTGGCCTTGCAGGAGAGCGGAGTTCGACGCAACGGGCGCATCGTCCCGTGGCCGTGGTCCCTCAATGTCGCCGGCCAGTCGCGCCGCTTTGCCACGCGCGCCGATGCCTGCTCGGGCTTGCAACAGGCAATGCGCGCCACGCCTCACACGCGCATCGATGCAGGCCTGGGCCAGATCAACCTCGGCTACCACAAGCACCGCTTCACCAGCGCGTGTGACCTGCTGGACCCGTATCGCAACCTCGCCATCGCCGCTGAAATCCTGAACGAGCAGCACACGTCCGGCGAAGACTGGCTGCTCGCGATCGGCCGCTACCACCGTCCTGCGGGCGGCGAACCCGCCGCCCGCTACCGGCGCAGCGTGTCGCGCCATCTCGCGCGTGTGCAGGGCGCACGTCCAAACGCGGCGGTGCTCGCCGCGCGCCAGGAGACTTCCCCATGACGAAATCCCATCTGGCCCTGCGGGGCCTGCTTGTGCTGCTGGCAGGACTGCCGCTGGCATCGCGTGCCGGCGATCCGCTGATCGTGGTCGAAGATCGCGGTGGCACGTCGGCGCTGCCGTACTACGAGGCCCTCAACCTCCAGCCGCGCGCCGATGTCCCGGCCCGTCCCCCCATTCCGACGCCACAGGTTCCCGCCACACCCGCGGACGAGACAGCGATGCTGCCGGTGCGCAGCGCCAAGCTCACGCCCGGCACCGTCGCGCGGCGCGTGATCGAAGCGCCCGGCCTGCGGCCGTTCGTGGTCATCGGCGACGACGACGCCTCCCGGGCCTGGTTGCAGCGCCGCAGCGTTGCTTTGCGCGAACGCGGCGCGGTCGGCTTGGTGGTCAATGTCGAGACCGCGCAGGGCCTGGCACGGCTGCGTGCCCTGGTGCCGGGCGTGCCGCTTGCGCCCGTAGCCGGAGACGACCTGGCCGATCGCCTGGGCCTGCGGCACTACCCGGCGCTGATCACGGCCACCGGCATCGAGCAATGAAGCCATGTCGGGGAAACAGCCGGTCGAGGTTCTGCTACGCCCAGCGGTGGAGCTATACACCGTCGCAGCGTGTGCAGGCGCCGCGTTTCTGTCCCTGGTGGCCCCATGGTCGCTCGCGCTGAGCCCGGCCATGGGCGTCGGCAGCGCCTTGGCGTTCGGCGCCTATGGCGCGATCCGCTACCGCGATGCCCGCGTGATCCTGCGCTACCGGCGCAACATCCGCCGCCTGTCGCGCTACGTGATGACGAGCAAGGACGTGCCCGTCAGCCAGCAGCGGCTTTTCATCGGGCGCGGGTTCCTGTGGGAACAAAAACACACCCATAGGCTGATGCAGACGTACCGGCCGGAGTTCCGCCGATACGTCGAGCCGACGCCTGCCTACCGGCTGGCACGGCGACTGGAGGAGCGGCTGGAGTTCGCGCCGTTCCCGCTATCCCGGCTGTCCGCGCTCACGGGCTGGGATGTGCCTTTCAACCCGGTGCGTCCGCTGCCGCCTGTGGGCGGCCTGCCACGCCTGCACGGCATCGAACCGGACGAGGTGGACGTCAGCCTACCGCTCGGCGAGCGTGTCGGGCACTCGCTGGTGCTGGGCACCACGCGCGTGGGCAAGACGCGACTGGCCGAGTTGTTCGTGACCCAGGACATCCGCCGCAAGAGCGCTGCCGGCGAACACGAAGTCGTGATCGTCATCGACCCCAAAGGGGATGCGGACCTCTTGAAGCGCATGTATGTCGAGGCCAAGCGCGCGGGCCGTGAAGGCGAGTTTTACATCTTCCACTTGGGCTGGCCGGAGATTAGCGCCCGCTACAACGCGGTGGGCCGATTCGGTCGCATCTCGGAAGTCGCCACCCGTATCGCAGGGCAACTCTCCGGTGAAGGCAATAGCGCGGCCTTCAGGGAGTTCGCGTGGCGCTTCGTCAACATCATTGCCCGTGCCCTAGTGGAACTGGGACAGCGCCCGGACTACATGCTGATCCAGCGGCACGTCATCAACATCGACGCGCTGTTTATCGAGTACGCCCAGCACTACTTCGCCAAGACCGAGCCCAAGGCCTGGGAGGTGATCGTCCAGATCGAGGCCAAGCTCAACGAGAAGAACATTCCGCGCAACATGATCGGGCGCGAGAAGCGCGTGGTTGCGCTGGAGCAGTATCTCTCCCAGGCGCGCAACTACGACCCGGTGCTCGACGGACTGCGCTCGGCAGTTCGGTACGACAAGACCTACTTCGACAAGATCGTCGCGTCATTGCTGCCGTTGTTGGAAAAGCTCACGAGCGGCAAGATCGCGCAGCTCCTGGCACCGAACTATTCCGACCTGGCCGACCCGCGCCCGATCTTCGATTGGATGCAAGTCATCAGGAAGCGCGCCATCGTCTATGTGGGACTGGACGCGCTGTCCGACGCCGAGGTTGCCGCAGCGGTCGGGAACTCCATGTTCTCCGACCTGGTTTCGGTGGCGGGCCATATCTACAAGCACGGGATCGACGATGGCCTGCCGGACGCCTCTGCTGGCGCGCGCGTGCCGATCAACGTCCATGCGGACGAATTCAATGAACTCATGGGTGACGAATTCGTGCCGCTTATCAACAAAGGCGGCGGCGCCGGGCTGCAAGTCACCGCGTACACGCAGACCCTCTCGGACATCGAGGCCCGCATCGGCAACCGCGCGAAAGCTGGCCAGGTGATCGGCAACTTCAACAACCTGTTCATGCTGCGCGTGCGCGAGACGGCCACCGCCGAACTGCTGACGCGGCAGTTGCCGAAGGTCGAGGTCTATACCACTACCATCGTCTCAGGGGCAACCGACAGTTCGGACATCCGCGGCGCGACGGATTTCACGTCGAACACCCAGGACCGCATCAGCATGTCCAGCGTGCCGATGATCGAGCCATCGCACGTAGTCGGCCTGCCCAAAGGCCAGTGCTTCGCGCTGCTGCAGGGCGGCCAGCTTTGGAAGGTTCGCATGCCGCTGCCGATACCAGACCCGGATGAAGTGATGCCGGCGGACCTGCAACAACTGGCGGGGTACATGCGCCAGAGCTACAGCGAGGCTACGCAGTGGTGGGAGTTCACCAGTTCCCCGACCTTGCAGAATGCGGCCTTGCCCGATGACCTGCTGGATGATGCGGCTCCAGCCGAGTCTGCTGCGGTGGCCACCGCCACCGACCACAATGCCGACGAGGCCGCGCCATGAAGGACGCCGCATCGACCGCGCAGCGGGAGCAGAACCAGCGCCAGGGCCTGATCGTCGGCACCGTCACCTTGCCGTTTCGCTTGCTTGGAGTGCTGATCGGCTCGCTGCTGTTCTCGATCGTGGTGGAGTGCGTCGGCATGCACCTGTTCTGGAAGGACCAGGGCTGGCGCCATTCCCAGCAGATGTTGCAGTACGAGCTTGGACACCTGTCCAGCCACTTCACGCGCAGCGTGGTCGTGCAGGAGCCGGGGCGCACAGCGCACGAGTTGGTGGATACAGGCTACGAATGGGTGTTTGTTCGCTCCGGGCTGCTGGCGCGCATGAGCCAGACCGCCGAGCGCGTCCGCGCACCCAGCCACGAGCAGGCGCGCAACTTCCGCTACTACATCAGCCAAGTCTATGTCTGGGCCGAGAGCTACCTGATCGCCGCGGCCTTCACGACGCTGACCTTCCTAGTGCGCCTGCTGGTCCTGGTGCTCACGCTGCCGCTGATCTTCACGGCCGCTTTCGTCGGTCTGATTGATGGTCTGGTACGACGCGACGTGCGCAGGTTCGGCGCGGGCCGCGAATCCGGGTTCATCTACCACCGCGCGAAAGCCAGCCTTATGCCCCTGGCCGTGCTGCCGTGGATCACGTACCTGGCACTGCCGATCTCGGTGCATCCATTGCTGATCCTGTTGCCGAGCGCCGCCTTGCTGGGACTGGCCGTGAGCCTGACTGCGGGCAGCTTCAAGAAGTACCTCTAGCCGATCAATCCGGTCATCCGCAGGTTCCTATTGTTTGCGGCCTGAAACAGCCCTGATCTCCACGATCTAGCCATTGCTGATCACACAGGAATGGCGCGATGTTGGCTCCGATCTGGCTGCGCGCCGCGCATCGCGGCGTGCCCACTTTTCTCGTGACGGTCCTTGTGTTGGGCCAGTCCTCGATGGCGTTGGCCGAGTCCCCAGCGCAGCGTCAGGAGCTGGTCGCAGCGCTGCGCCAACTCGACGCGCTGGAGCACACGGTCACCGACAGCGCCGCGCATGCCCCCATCCAGCCGGGCGAGCGCTACCACTTCGACTACCCGAGGCTGCTGGCTGACCTGGCGCGCGTGCGCGCCGGCATCCAGGCCCATCTCACACCGTCGCGCGCCCAGCCGCGCGACCCGTCCGAATTGACCGGCGACTACCGCACGGAGCGGGTCGTCCCGCCATCACCGCCGACGACCGCGGAGGGCAAGCCATGAACGGCGCCCAGGTCTCGGCATTTCAAGCCAACAGCGGCATCGCACCTTCAGCGATGGCGACCGTCCTGGTCGGCGTCGTGTTCGCGGTCCTGCTCGTCTGGGGCGTTTGGGCCATGCGAACGGCCTACGTGGGGTGGTCCGAGAGCCGCCTCAACCAACGCCAGTTCCTCGGCGTCTGCATCCGATTCGTCGCGATGTACCTCGTCCTGACTTTCTTCCTCCTCTCCTGACCTGAAAGGCATGACCATGCACAACCGCATCCTCACTTCCCGTCTTGCCCAGCGCGCCGCCGTGGCCTTGGGCGCCGCTGCGCTGCCCGCGCTGTCGTTCGCGCAGGGTCTGCCGCAGTTGGAGAACCCGACCCGCGGCACGGGCAACGGCATCATGGAAACGATCCGTAACTACGGCTACGACATCATCATGCTCGTGGCCCTCCTGGTCGTGGCGTCGATGTTCATCGGCGTCTGCTACCACGCCTACGGGACCTACGCGGAAATCCACACCGGCCGCAAGACGTGGGGCCAGTTCGGCCTCACGGTCGCCATCGGCGCCGTCCTGCTCGTGATCGGCATCTGGCTGCTCACCGAAGCCACCGGCATCCTGTAAGCGAGGCTGGTATGTCCGAGCAGCAGCACGTCCGTGCGGATGGGACCGTGACGTTCCTTCCGCACCGGCTCAACCGCCATCCCGTTGTCGTGCGCGGCCTCACCGCCGACGAGCTGTGGATCTGCTGCGGCTTGTCCGGCGGCGCCGGCCTGCTGGTCGGCGCGCCGCTGTCGTGGGTGTTCCGCACGATCGCGCTAGCTCCCACGTTCGTCGTCCTGGGCGTGGCCTTGGGCGTGTTTATCGGCGGCGGCATTCTCCGCCGCCTCAAGCGCGGGCGTCCCGACACCTGGCTGTATCGGCAACTGCAATGGCGCATTGCGACACGTCATCCACTGATGGCGGGTTGGGTGGGCGGCCATGTGCTGATCTCACGTTCCGGCTTCTGGACCACCCGAAGGAGCGCGCGATGAGCCGCTTCAAGAACGAGATCACCCACCTGCAGGCGCACATCAAGACGCTTCGCCTGGGGACTGGTGCCCTGATCATCGTCGCCCTGGTCATGGGTGGCGGCTGGTGGAGCGCTCCGCGCGATCTGACCATCCACGTTCCGCCTGACCTGCGCTCCGGCAGTACCAGGAAGTGGTGGGAAGTGCCGCCCGAATCGGTCTATGCGTTCACGTTCTACGTGTTCCAGACGCTCAACCGCTGGCCGACGAATGGCGAAGAGGACTACGCGCGCAACCTCCACACGCTCTCGCCGTACCTCACCCCGTCCTGCCAGGCCTTCCTGCGCGCGGACTACGACTACCGCCGCAGCACGGGCGAGCTGCGCCAGCGCGTGCGCGGTATCTACGAAATCCCCGGCCGCGGCTACGGCGACGACCCCACGGCCCGCGTGCGCGTGGTTTCCGACCGCGACTGGGTAGTGACGCTGGACATCACCGCCGACGAGTACTACGGCGCCGAGCAAGTCAAGCGCGCTCTGGTGCGCTATCCCGTGAAGGTCACGCGGGTGGACGTCGATCCTGCCCGCAACCCGTTCGGCCTGGCGCTCGACTGCTATGAGGGCGCGCCCCAGCGCATCAGCACGCCGGAGCCGACGCGCCCGGCGTCTGGCGGCCTGTCTCCGCAAGCGCCTCAAGGAGAAATCCCATGAAGCATCCTGTACTCACGTTGCTGGGGCTGTTGGCAGTGGCCGCGGCTCCCGCTGTCCAGGCGGTGGAGATCCTGCGCTGGGAACGCATGCCGCTGGCGTTGCCGCTGAAGGTCGGCCAGGAGCGCGTCGTGTTTATCGACCGCAACGTCCGCGTGGGCGTGCCCGCGGGCGTCGGCGAGCGCCTGCGGGTGCAGAGCGCGGGCGGTGCGGTGTACCTGCGCGCCAGCGAGCCGATCGAACCCACGCGGCTGCAATTGCAGGACGCCGACACGGGCGCGCTGATCCTGCTGGACATTGCGGCGGAGCCAGCCAAGGACGGGGAAGCCGAGCTGGAACCAGTGCGCATCGTCGAGGGCAACAGCACCCCGGCGCGCTATGGCGATCAGCCCGGCGATGACAACGAAGCTCCGGCGCGCGCCCAGGACCAGGCCGGCGCGCGAGCGGCGCGACGCGAGACCCCGGTGCCGGTTGTCCTGACGCGCTTCGCCGCACAGAACCTCTACGCGCCGCTACGCACCGTGGAGCCGCTGCCGAGCGTCATGCGGGTGAACCTGCGCCGTGACCTCGACCTCGGCACGCTGATGCCGACGCTGCCCGTGCGCGCGGTCGCGCTCGCGTCGTGGCGTCTGGAAGACCAGTGGGTGACCGCCGTGCGCCTGACCAACAGCAGCAGCGGCTGGATCACCCTGGACCCGCGCGTGCTGCAAGGCGATTTCCTCACCGCCACCTTCCAACACGAGGCGCTTGGTCCCCGCGGGACGCCCGAGGACACGACCGTCCTGTACCTGGTGACGCGCGGGCGTGGCCTGGCGCAATCGCTGCTACCAGCGGTCAACCGCTTCGACCCGGCCGTGCATCTCCCACAACCGGAAGCCAGTTCCCAGGATGGCACCGACCGCAAGGAGGTCCGCCATGCGCAGTAATGGACTCCTGAAGTGGCTGATGATCCCGGTTGCCGTGCTGGTGCTGTTCGTCGCCATCCGGCTGTTCTCGGGTGGCAGCACTTCGGCACCACCGACCGCGGATGCCGGCGCCAAGCTCACTCCAGCGGAAATGAAGGCGCTGGGCATCGAGGGCGATACCCCGCGCGACACCGTGGCGACGCTCGTTGCTCAAGTGAAGCAGTTGCGCACCGAGCTTCAGACCGCGCTCTCGGACAACAAATCCCAGCGCGAAGAAAACCAGCGACTGCGCCAGCGCGAGAACTCCATTGACCAGCGCATCAATTCGGCCCTCGACTCCGAGCGCACTAACCTACGTCGCGACCAAGAGCAGGCAGCCAGCGCGCGCCAGCAGACCGAAGGGCTGCTTGCCGACCTGCAACGGCGCCTGGACAGTATCGGGGGACGTGGCGGCGGCCATGCCGACCTGCCGGTGGGTCTGGGGCTGCGTGACGGCGACGAGGCCGGCATGGAAGGCGGCGTGCGCTGGGTCGAACCCGACGATGCGAGGAAAGTCGAGGGGCGCAACAGCAGTCGTGGCACGGGTAGCGGCATGAGCTTCCCGACGAGCTTCGGCCCCGCACAGAGCACGTTGGAAACCACGGCGGAAACCGTGGCGAACGCAGGCGCACGCGCCGCAGGCGTGAAGAGCGCCAAGGCGGTCTATACCGTACCGACCAATTCGACGCTGATGGGGTCGGTGGCGATGACGGCGCTGATCGGCCGCGTGCCGATCGACGGAACCGTCAACGATCCGTACCCCTTCAAGGTGTTGGTCGGATCGGACAACCTGACCGCCAATGGCATCGACATTCCCGACGTGGCCGGTGCCGTGTTCAGCGGCACCGCATCGGGCGACTGGACGCTCTCGTGCGTGCGCGGCCAGGTACGCAGCATCACCTTCGTCTTCCACGACGGCACGATCCGCACCATCCCCGAAGACCGCGACGGCAACCAGCAGAACAACCAGCAGCAGAACTCTCAAAGTGGAGGCCTGGGCTGGATCAGCGACCCATACGGCATTCCCTGCGTCAGCGGGGAGCGTCGCAGCAACGCCCAGCAGTACCTTGGCTCGCAAGCCCTGATTACCGCCGCCGGTGCCGGCGTCGCCTCGCTGATCGACAGCGACAGCGGCCAGATGTCCTACGTCGGCGCCGACGGCTCCATCGGCAGCGTCGGCATCTCGGGCAATGAAGCCGTGGGCCGCATCCTGGCCGGTGGCGTGCGCGACATGGCCGACTGGGTGAACAAGCTATACGGCCAGGCCTTCGCCGCCGTCTATGTCCAGCCCGGCGCGAAGGTCGCCGTCCACCTCGAAAAGCCGCTTGCCATCGACTTCGATCCCGAAGGCCGCAAGGTCGATCACCGCGCAGGAGAAAGCCATGCTCTCGAACTTGAATAAGGGCCTGGCGCTGGCCCTCGCCGTCGCGGTGCTCGGCGGCTGTGCCACCAGCAAGGAAAAGCTGCTCCCGCACGGCGATAGCACGATGATGGACATCTGGCAGCAGAACGCCGGCGACGGCAGCGGTGGCGCCGGCCAGGTGGCGCGCAGGCAATTGCTCGATGCACGCCAGAGCCTGCGCCGGCCGCTGACCGAGGCCGACGTGGAGGCCGCACCCGCCGAACAGATGCGCTACACGCGCACGGCGCGAAACGAGGTCTATCGCCAGTTCCACCGCCTGCCGAACCCCGACCTTGTCATGTATGTGTACCCGCACCTGGCGGGTACCGACCCCGTGCCGGTTCCGGGCTACACGACAGTCTTCCCCCTGTACCAGCGCGTGCAGTACGCCATGCCGGGCGAGCGCGTGGAGGACTACTGATGCGCTGGAAACTCCCTTGGCCGAAGCTGGCTGCATCCGATGGTGGCAATGACGAGCAGCCGGACGGCTGGCAGCGCCACGTCGAGGCGTTGCGCCAGGCCGGCATCGCCGAACCCGGAGCGACGATCCAGGGCCGCAAGCCGGCGACCGTGGCGGACGAGCAGGCGCTGTACGACGTCGCGCAGTCGTTCGCGGAGCTGCTGCCGTGGGTGGAGTTCCTGCCGCCGTCGAAGTCCATGCTGCTGGAGGACGGGCAATCGGTCGCAGCCTTCTACGAGCTGGTCCCGCTGGGCACCGAAGGTCGGGAGCCTGGCTGGCTCGCGCATGCCCGCGACGCGCTCGAAAACGCGCTCCAGGATTCGTTCGATGAGCTGGACGAGAACCCCTGGGTGCTCCAGCTCTACGCCCAGGACGAACCCAGCTTCGACCAGTACATGCAGACCCTGCGCAACTACGTGCAGCCGCGCGCTCGCGGCACGGCCTTCACCGAGTTCTATCTTCGCTTCTTCGGCCACCACCTGCGCGCGGTGGCCAAGCCCGGCGGCCTGTTCGAGGACACGGTGGTCACGCGGTTGCGCTGGCGCGGCCAGACGCGGCGCGTGCGCATGGTGGTCTATCGCCGGGCCACCGGTCAGGCGAACCGCCGTGGCCAGACACCCGAGCAAATGCTGAACATCGTCTGCGATCGCCTTTGCGGCGGCCTGGCGAACGCCGGCATCCAAGCCCGGCGCATGGTCGCGGCCGATGTTCACGACTGGTTGCTGCGGTGGTTCAACCCACGCCCCACGATGCTCGGGCCAAGCGCTGAGGATCGAGAGCGCTTCTATGCGCTGGCCCGCTATCCCGACGAGGTGGAGGAAGGCGAGATCGAGCTGGCGAGTGGTCGGGATTTCAGCCAACGGCTGTTCTTCGGTCAGCCTCGCTCCGATGCCGGGCACGGCACCTGGTACTTCGACGGCATGCCGCACCGTGTGCTGGTCACCGACCGACTACGCATGCCGCCCGGTACGGGACACCTGACTGGCGAAACCCGCAAGGGGGATGCGATCAACACGCTTTTCGATCAGATGCCCGAAGACACCACGATGTGTCTGACCATGGTGGCGACGCCCCAGGACATCCTCGAATCGCACCTGAATCACCTGGCTAAGAAGGCTGTCGGCGAAACACTGGCATCGGAGCAGACGCTCAAGGATGTGCAGGAGGCGCGCTCGCTCATCGGCAGCGCGCACAAGCTCTACCGCGGCACGCTGGCCTTCTATCTGCGCGGACGCGACGAAGCCGAGCTTGACAGGCGCGGCCTGGACCTCGCCAACGTGATGCTCAACGCGGGGTTGCAGCCCGTGCGCGAGGACGATGAAGTCGCGCCGCTCAACAGCTACCTGCGCTGGCTACCGTGCTGCTACAACCCTGCGCAGGATCGGCGGAACTGGTTCACCCAACTGATGTTCGCCCAGCATGTGGCGAATCTCTCGCCGGCGTGGGGTCGCAGCCAGGGTACGGGCCATCCGGGCAACACGTTCTTCAACCGCGGTGGCGGGCCGATCACGTTTGATCCGCTGAACCGCTTGGACAGGCAGATGAACGCCCATCTGTTCCTATTCGGCCCCACCGGCTCGGGCAAGAGCGCAACGCTCAACAACCTCTTGAATCAGGTCACGGCCATCTACCGGCCGCGGCTGTTCATCGTGGAAGCCGGCAACAGCTTCGGTTTGTTCAGCGACTTCGCCAAGCGCCTGGGTCTGACCGTAAACCGAGTCAAGCTGGCTCCTGGCTCAGGCATCAGCCTGGCGCCGTTCGCCGACGCTCGCCGGCTGATCGAAACGCCCAGCAACGTGCAGACGCTTGATGCCGATGCACTGGATGAAGAATTGCCAGCCGATTCCTCGGTCATGGAGGAGGACGAGCAGCGCGACGTGCTGGGTGAACTGGAGATCACGGCACGGCTGATGATCACAGGCGGCGAGGACAAGGAAGAAGCTCGGATGACGCGGGCCGATCGCTCGCTGATCCGCCAGTGCATCCTCGATGCCGCCGAGCACTGCGTGGCCGAGAAACGCACGGTGCTCACGCGCGACGTGCGC
The DNA here is from genome assembly GCF_015712215.1 of Burkholderia sp. 9779_493. NCBI lineage: Bacteria > Pseudomonadati > Pseudomonadota > Betaproteobacteria > Burkholderiales > Burkholderiaceae > Burkholderia > Burkholderia sp. 9779_493. The sequence continues at coordinate 68,728 of NZ_JACCQA010000035.1, read as the reverse complement.
AACGCGCTGCGCACGCGCGGCCAGGACCCGACGCTGCCCGAGATGCGGCGCGTGCGGCTGCTGGAGATGGCGGACGCGATGGACATGTTCTGCCAAGGCACGGACGGCGAGATGTTCGATCGCGATGGCACGCCGTGGCCCGAGGCCGACATCACGCTGGTGGATCTCGCGACCTATGCTCGGGAGGGCTACAACGCGCAGCTCTCCATCGCCTACATCAGCCTGATCAGCACGGTGAACAACATCGCCGAGCGCGACCAGTACCTGGGCCGTCCGATCATCAATGTGACCGACGAAGGCCACATCATCACGAAGAACCCGCTACTCGCGCCCTACGTCGTAAAAATTACAAAAATGTGGCGCAAGCTAGGGGCCTGGTTCTGGCTGGCTACACAAAATATCGACGATCTGCCGCGTGCCGCGGAGCCCATGCTCAACATGATTGAGTGGTGGATCTGCCTGTCGATGCCGCCCGATGAGGTCGAGAAGATCGCACGCTTCCGCGAACTCTCACCCGCGCAGAAAGCGCTGATGCTTTCTGCGCGCAAGGAGGCGGGGAAATTCACCGAGGGCGTCATCCTCTCCAAGAGCATGGAAGTGCTGTTCCGCGCCGTGCCGCCCAGCCTGTACTTGGCGTTGGCGCAGACCGAACCCGAAGAGAAGGCCGAGCGCTACCAGCTCATGCAGCACTACGGCTGCACCGAACTGGAAGCGGCCTTCAAGGTGGCCGAGAAGATCGACCAGGCGCGCGGCATCGAGTCGCCGGCCCTGGAACTGTCGTAAGACGGAGAACGCCATGGAACAGAAACGTCCTTCCATTCCGATGCAGGTCCAGGCGTTCCGCCGCCGCAACGGGCGGCCCCGCTGGCCCTGGGCATTGGCTGCTGTGCTGGTCGCGCTGCTGCTGATCTGGCTTGTGTCGAGGTCGCCCGGCGAATCCCCGCCGCAGCCGCCCACGCCGGTCAGCATGGCACCGGTGGCCGGGCCGCCCTGGCTAATGGGCAACCCCAAAGGCCGTTTCACGCTGACGCTCTATGCTGACCTGGAGTGCCCGTTCTGCCGGGAGTATTTCCCGCAGCTCAAGCGGTGGGTGGGCACCAACGCCGACGTGGCGCTGCAATGGCACCACCAGCCGCTGGCCGCGCACGAGCCGGCTGCGTCGGCCGAGGCACGTCTGGCCGAATGCGCAGCCGAATCTGGCGGGCATGCCGCGTTCTGGCAGGCGGTCGAATGGGTCTATGCCCACACGCGCAGCGACGGCCAGGGCTTGCCGGATGGCTTGCGCTACCCCGAATCGACGCCAGCCATCGAGCAGTGCATGTCAAGCGAAAGACCCAGTGCGGCTATCCGCGCCCAGGCTGCGGAAGCCACCAAGAGCGGCGTAACCGCCACTCCATCACTGCGCCTGCTCGATCGCCAGACGGGCCAGGCCATCCTGCTGCAGGGACCGATCGAGGGCGACGCCTTGTTGTCTGCCATGGACATGCTGGCGGCTGATGGTCCGACCGGCACACCCCCATCCGAAATGCCTGCCGACGTCGTCGGCGACATGCCCAGGTAGCCCCGGTCTTCATGGCTACGGCGCAGTCCGCTGCGCTGACCGCAACCCGTTCGCCTCGCATCCTGGTCGCGAACGATCACCGCTGCCGCGGTGATGGATGCACCTTGTTCGTTCCCCAGGAGGGCTTGCCCTCCCAGGGCGCGCGCCCTCCGATCTCACCGTCTGGAGGTTCGCCATGTCTTTCGTCGTCAACGACTCCTGCCTGGAGTCGCTTTCCGCCACCGCTGCCCAACACGAGGACTGGATCATCCAGCAAGCCATCGTGCTGCTGGAGAGGCGGGTTTTCAAAGCTGGACCGTGCCTCAGCCGACCGGCCGCTGTGCGGGACTACCTGCGCCTGAAACTGGTCGCTGAGCCCAACGAGATATTCGCCGCTGTGTTCCTGAACAGCATGAACCAGGTGCTGGCCTACGAGCCGCTGTTCAAGGGCACGATCAACGCGACTTCGGTCTATCCACGTGTCGTCGTACAGCGTGTGCTGGAGCTGAATGCCGCCGCGGTGGTCTTCGCCCACCAGCACCCCTCGGGCATCTCCGAACCGTCGAGCGCGGATCGCATGCTGACCCAGCAACTGCAGGCCGCGCTGGCGCTCATCGATGTGCGGGTACTGGACCACATCATCGTCGGCCAGGGTTCCCCGTTCTCCTTTGCGGAGTCCGGCCTGCTGTAACGGTCGCATTGCTTCATTGATCCTCGCGGAGGCTTCGGCCTCCGTTTTTTTATTGGCGCGGGACAAGCAGGTATGCGGGCAGCCCGCGATGCGCATTGTTTGTTGGGGTGGCATGAGGTTCGCGTTTGACTATGGCCCTGATCAACTTTCGGGGCACGCGACATGCCGGCATCCTTTTCCACGTTCGCGTCGGGCTGGCGAACCCTTGGCCTGGTTGTGGCGCTGCCGGCGTCCCTGGCCGTGTTCAGCCCCGTCATCTTCGCGGCCGACGTATTGGTCGTCACCGACAGCCACCACCCGGTCAAGACCATGGGCGGCGAGCGGCTGATCGAGCTGGACGAAGCCCGCCGGATTGAAGCGGAGCTTTCTGCTGAACTGCCCGCCGCCCCCGAACAGGCGGCGGCCACCGTCAAGCGTCGGCTGAACCAAGGCGGCGCCGACCTACAGCGCCGCATCGCTTCCGCATACCAAGGCGTCACCGACGCATGGAGCCTGGGCATCACCAGCATCCCGGCTGTCGTGGTGGATCAGCGCTACGTGGTCTATGGCGAGCCGGATGTGGCGCGCGCCGTCGCGCGCATTGAGCAGCGTCGGAGGGCCCAGCCATGAAGCGGCCATTCGACCTTATGCGCCGCATGCGGGCTGGCGTGGCTTCCTTGCTGCTGCTCAGCGCCACGGGTAGCTACGCCTTGAACACCACCGCCATCGTTGCCTCGGTGGCCTCGCCCGATTGCTTGGAGTACCGGGTGGTGGGTATCTGCTACTGGCTCTACTGCACCTGGGGAGGCTGCACGGTGCGCACCTCTGTCAAGGTGCGCCACTACATTCCCGATGCGGTCGTCTCCAGCTACAGCAACACGGGCGAGAACCCGTGGGTCGAAGTCCGGGCGATGAGTACGGCCAACCCGTCCGCCCAAGCGGGCGGCGATGGAACGACGAACGAGGATCACGAAAACAATCTCGCGAAATTCAAGAACGCCGACGTGATCGGCCATCCCGGCGTCGAGGTGTTCAACCAGTTTGTTTCGTCCTCGGGCTACTTCTGCGAGGGCGCGGGAACGGCATTCATGCCGTATCTGCTCAGCACCTTGGACACGCTTGCCTGGCGCTACAACGTGCCCGAGATGGCCTACCCGGAGGCATTGATTCCCGGCATGCGCGAGGTCGGCGCACGCACCACGATGAACCTTTGGGGCAACGTGTATCCCCGCGGCGGCTTCCTACACCAGACCGACGACCACAAATCGGGAGCCGTGGTGGCCCAGCGTGCGGGCGATGTCGTCACGCGCCGCGGGCAGTTGCACGTGTACCAGCCGCTGCTTGCCAATGCCCGCGATGGCTACTGGCCCGCCGGCGCGCTGATGGAGGGTGATGCCTCGACTGGCAAGTGGCAGGAACTCACGCCCGTCCTGTCCTCGTCCTGCACGGTTTTCCCACGCACCGGCTTCCTGACCCAGGCCCAGCAAGGCGACTACGCCTGGGCGCTGTGGCGGCCGTATGCCTGCTGCGAACGCCGTGGACAGGCGTTCCTTGGCAGCGTTGATTTCCTTTGAGGTGTCGCGATGAAGCGTTCCGAATCTATGCAGTTCTCCCCACCGGCTCGTGGCAAGAGGATCTGTTTGGCGCTTACCGGCGCGTTGGTTCTGGCAAGCGGCGTGGCCTGGGGCCAACTGGGCTACCAGACCAGCGGCAACGTCATCGGCGATGACGTCATGTATTCCATCGGCGGCGGCAGCGCCGTTTCGATGGGTCGCGCAGCCGGCATGCGCTCGCTCGGCGTGGGTGTCGGCTGGAACAGCAATCTGATCTGCGGCGACATGAGCATCCAGACCACGTTGAAGAATCAACTCAACGGTGTCACCAATGGCTTTCAGCAGATCATGTCCTCGGTGATCCAGAGTGCTACGAGTGCTGTGGCGTCCCTGCCGGCGTTGATCATCCAGCGGGCAGATCCAGGCCTCTACAACCTGCTCACCAACGGCGTTCTGCAAGCGCGGCTGGATTTCGACCGCTCGAAGCTGACGTGCCGCGCCATGGCCGAAAAGATGGCCGAAACGGCGGGCGGCCAACTCGGCTGGAGCCAGATGGCCGAAGGCATGGCGTTGCGTGATGCAGTGTCGAGCACGGATGCCGTCTCGGCCATCGAGCAGGCCGAGACGCGCCGTGGCAACGATGGCGTGCCCTGGGTCGGGGGAAGCAATGCCGGCGGCTCCGGTCAGCCCGCGATCAAGGTGGTCGGTGACGTCACCCGCGCGGGCTACAACCTGGTCAATGGCCGCGGGGTGACCGACACGTCGGCAATCGCTCCGGCCAGTTGCACGAGCCTGTCGTGCCAAACCTGGACCACGCCGCAGGCGGCCATCGAGTGGGCAACACGGGTGCTCGGCGAGAAGGAGCAGCGCACCTGCGACGCCTGCACCAAGACGGAGACGGTGCCCGGCGTCGGGCTGACGCCCCTGATCCAGGAGGAGTACGACGCCAAGCTGCAGGCGCTCCAAGACCTGGTATCCAAGGCGAAGAACACGACGCCCGAAAACCTGCGGGAGGCCGGCAGTGCGTCGCTGCCCATCACGCGCGGCGTGGTCGAGGCACTGCGCGACGAGCCGGATCAGCACCTCCTGTCGCAGCGCCTGGCGTCCGAGGTTGCGCTGGCGTCGGTGCTGGAGAAGGCGCTACTGCTGCAACGCACTCTGCTGACCGGCAAGAAGGAACCCAACGTGGCGGCCAACCAGCTCGCCGTGGAGGCGGTGAACCACGAGAGCGACACGCTCGATCGCGAGATTCGCAACCTCAAGACCGAGCTGGAGCTGCGCCGGGAGCTGGCGAACAACTCGCCCATGGCGATCATCCAGCGCCACGGCACGCGCGCGGCGGGCTCGCGTGGCATCTACGAAGGCGATCCAGTGCCTGACCGCCTCGATCAGTTGCAGAAGGGCAATCCGGGAGGCCGGCCATGAGCCTGATGCGTGCGACCTGGCTGCGCCCGCGCTGGCTGTTCAGCCGGCGCGCAGCGAAGGCGCTGCTGTGGACGGTGGTACTCGCGGCCGTCGCCGTGAGCGCCAACATCGTTGGCATCTACCTCGTCGGAAGCGTCGCGGGCTGGGAGCGTTGGCTGGCGGCAGCAGCGGGCTACTTCCTGGTCTGGCGGCTGTGCCTGTATGGCGCGACGGCCTACGGCTGGGTCTGGATGCGTCGCCGGCTGCTTGCGCGTGAGGACGACGCGCAAGCGCGGCGCCGCCTGGTGCGCAGCGAGATCGCCGGCGTCGTTGCCATCGTGGCGCTTGAAGCCAGCCTGTTGATGCAGGGTTGAGGGGAGGGCCGAGCCATGACGCTTTTCACGACCGACTACCTGGAGTACTACCTGACCCTGGTGTCCTGGATCGTCAACAACGGCATCTGGGCGGTACTGGTATCCAGCGGGGTATTCGCACTGCCCTTCGTGACGATCATCGTGCAGGAATGGCTCAAGGCCCGTGCGGAGGGTGCCGACGAAGGCAACAAGGGCGTGCTCTCGGCCGCACGCATCGAGAACCGGGTGTTCGTCGCCATCGTAGTGGTGATGTTCGCCGGCATCCCCTTCATCGACGTGGATCTCAACACCATTCAGTACGACAGCTCGCGCTCGGCCCAGTGCCAGGTCAACGTGCCGCAGCCCACGGATACCGGCTGGTCCCAGTCCTTCAGCACCATCAACAACCAGAGTGCCAAGGTGCCGGTCTGGTGGGCCTTCATGCACGCGCTCTCGCGCGCCGTCACCAGCGCCTCGGTGGCGGCAATTCCGTGCGGGACAGACCTACGACAGATGCGCATGGAGATCGACGCTACCCGCATCAACGACCCAGTTCTGGCTCAGGAAGTGGCCGATTTCACACACGACTGCTACGGACCTGCACGCGCTAAATTGTTCATGGCGCGGCCGGAGCTGGACGAAGCTCAAATGAACGACGTGACCTGGATCGGTTCGAGGTTTTTCACGGATACCGGCGGCTACTACGACAGCTACCGTTCCAGCACGGCGCGCGAGTCATGGCCCTATGACGACACCCGCGACGCAGGGCTTGCGCAGGTGGCCAGTGGCGGCGGTTACCCGACCTGCAGGCAGTGGTGGGCCGATGGCAGCAACGGCCTGCGGGCACGGCTGCTGAGCCAGGTGGACCCCAGCCTGTTGAATCGCTTGGCGGGCTGGGCCGGGTTCCTGAGCCGTACCGAGGTGGACGATTCGGTGGTCCGTACCATCGCGTCACCGCGACAGCAGAAGCTCAACCAGGGTTCGGTCTATACCGACTACGGCGGCCAGATCGACAAGACCCTGCCGAACATCGTGACGCGGGCCACGGGGGATGTAGGAATGGCGGTCGGGGCACTTGCCGCATTTCCCGCCATGGACGTGGTGCGCCAGGCGCTGCCCATGGTGCTTGCCTTGCTCAAGATGGCACTGGTCATCTGCATCCCGCTCGTACTGGTCGTCGGAACCTATGACCTGAAGACGGTCGTCACCGTCAGCGTCGTGCAGTTCGCGCTGTTCTTCACCGATTTCTGGTTCCAACTCGCACGCTGGATCGACAGCACCATCCTCGATGCGCTCTATGGGTGGGGCTTCGGCTGGAACCGGCCACACACTAACTTCGATCCACTGGTGGGGCTGAATAATGCCTTTGGCGACCTGCTCCTGATGTTCGTCATGGGCACGATGTTCCTGGTCTTGCCGGGCTTTTGGCTTGCGAGCCTTACCTGGGTTGGGATTCGGGCCGGGCACGTCATCCAGGGGCTTTCAGATGGCAGCAAGAGCGCCGGCCAAGCAGGCGGTAAGGGCGCTGGGGCCCTTACCGGAGGTAAGCTGAAGTAGCGCGGTGCCGATCAGTCGTCGGTGTACAACTCGTGCGACGTATCGTTGTACAGATTGGGATCGTAGCCGGGTGTCTTGCGCAGTTCGGTGAGGTCGGTGAACGGCCACTCGTCTTCTTCCGAGGTATTGGCAGCCGCCGCCCATCCCGCCACCACGACTCCCAGCAACACGAGTGCGAACCAGAAGGCGGCGTAGAGCAGCGCGCCCAGCACAGCCAGCTTGACCGCCCACAGCAGCACTGTGACACCAACCGAAGGCACCCCTGTGGCCACCAACCAATTCGATACCCGCCGTTCGCCACGCGCATAGGCACGCCATCCACGGCCAAAGGCGCGGCCGATACGTTCTGCGGTGCTGGTGCGGGTTGTGGTGTTCATGGTCGTCTCCTGCTACTGAGGAATGCCTATTCCAGTGTGCTCCACTTCATTCCGTTTCGGGCTTCCAATGTGTCTTCTCGCTGCTTCAGGACGCTTCGTCATCCGGTTCTATCGGGCCGGGGTCGGGTTCCACGCCGATGCGGTAGGTGGCAACGAAACGCGGCCAGTCCACATGGTCAACCAGATCGATGTCCTCGATGACGCTGACCTTCGTTTCCGCACGCTCGAACAGGGCGATGCTCTTGGCGGGATAGTTGTTGCGCGACGGATAGAGTACCCCGTCAAACAGAGGTTGGCCGTCGTCGCCGACCATCGCATGCACATGAGCGGACACCTGCTGCGTGTGCGTGTAGCCACGGCTGGCCAACTGCTCCAGGTTCAGGCCAAAGTAGCCCGCCATGACGCCTGGTGCCGTGAGATCGGCCAGAAGCACGTCGGCCATCACCCCTACGGCGCGCACCATCCTGCCCTGGACTTCTTTCAATGCGATCGAGCGCTTCGCGTCATCAAGCCACTGATGCTTGTGAAACACCGACTCCATCAGCGCCGTGGGCAGGTCGCGCCCCAGGTAGAGCACGCCGTAGGTTCGGGCAGGGTCGTCGTAGCGATTGGTGCTGCTGCGACCATAGTACAGCGGGCTGCCCCGATAGACGACGCGGCTCACATGCTGGAGCAGTTCACCGGCATCGATCAGGAACGAAGGCAGCTCGTGGCTCATGGCAGTCTCGCTTCAATGCACCTGAACGCCCAGCACGTTGAACACGGCCTCGGCCACGTCGTCGATCGTGCCATGCGTCACCGCATCCACCGGCGAGCGACCGCCCAAGCCTTCGAGCGGTTCGGACAGTGCGCGGTAGATCGTCCAGTGATCGATACCCTCGACCTCCTGAAGCACGGTTTGGGTCAACTGCTGTTTCACCGGGTCGAGCTGCCAGTCGGGCAGCTTCTGACCGCGTGGCCCCACGTTCAGCGCCAGCAGCCGACGCGCGAGGATGTCCTTGTAGATCTGCTGGCGCGACTTGTCCGCCAGCTTGGCGAACTCCGCGGGCGGCAGGTTGTGCGGCTGGTTGAAGGTTTCCAGCAGCACGGCACGGCCTCGCTGGACGTCGGTTTCATTCGGTGCCCAGCGCGTGTCGGCGCGCAGCGCGGCCGCCTTGCGTGCAAGGGCCTGCCCAACGGTCTCCCCCTGCAAGTTGGCGGGCAGTGTCACCGCTTCCACGCGCTCGTGGACGAACGCCTGCAACTCGGCCGCGAAAGCCGTGGCATCCCGGATTTCGACGGTATCCGCGAAGCGGCGTACATCTTCCACCGTGACGCGCGGCAGACGGTCGGCAATGAATTCAATGGCAGTGGGCATGGTCATCTCCCGAGTAGGTTTGAGACAGGCTTCACTCTAGTCGCCTTTGTCGCGTTTGTCAACTTTGACGCCTAGAGAGCAACGTACCCGGCGGAAGCAGCGCCTTCGCAGCATAGACCGAGGCCAGCGCCTGGTCGCCGTCCAATGCATTCGAGCGGGTTCCACATTGACGGTGGAGCCGCGGTCCAGGCCCCGCTATACCGAAACGGTTAAAGGCCAAAGGGTCGAAATGGCAAGGGAATGGGGTGCAAGGGGAAAGGCCCTACCTCGAAAAGGCCAAAAGGCCTCCCGGTCGGCCCGTCATTAGGACACCTCACATGCTCTCCCTGTTCCAGCGAAAACGGCCCCCGGTCGCTGCCGCACCGACGCCACCACCCGTCACCGACCTCCCGAAAGGGCTGCTGCGTCCTGAGTCGGCCGCATCGCTGCTGGCCACCCCACGCCGGCAGAAGCTGCTGGAGCACATCTGGCAGCGCACGTCGCTCTCACACCGGCAATTCGCCACCCTGTACCGCACGCCCCTGGAACGCTACGCCGAACTGGTCCAAGCCTTTCCGGCCTCCGAGGCGCATCACCATGCCTATCCGGGCGGCATGCTCGACCACGGCCTGGAGATCGTGGCCTACAGCCTGAAACTGCGGCAGTCCCATCTGCTGCCCATCGGTGCCAGTCCCGAAGACCAGGCGGCGCAGTCCGAAGCCTGGACCGCCGCCGTCGCCTATGCTGCGCTGCTCCACGATATTGGCAAGATCGCCGTCGATCTACACGTCGAACTGGCCGACGGCAGTACTTGGCATCCGTGGCATGGCCCGCTGCACCAGGCGTACCGATTTCGCTACCGTGACGACCGCGAATACCGCCTGCACAGCGCTGCAACAGGCTTGCTCTATCGCCAACTGCTCGACCGCCACGTCCTGGACTGGCTCAGCGACTATCCGGCTCTCTGGGCACCGCTGCTCTATGTGCTGGCCGGTCAGTACGAACATGCCGGTGTACTAGGGGAACTCGTCGTGCAAGCAGACCGGGCGTCGGTGGCCCAGGAGCTGGGCGGCGATCCGGCGCGCGCCATGGCCGCGCCCAAGCACGCACTGCAACGCAAGCTGCTGGACGGGTTGCGCTACCTGCTCAAGGAACAGTTGAAGCTGAACCAGCCGGAAGCCTCCGATGGCTGGCTCACCGAGGATGGTTTGTGGCTGGTGAGCAAGACGGTCTCGGACAAACTGCGCGCACACCTCCTGTCTCAGGGGATCGATGGCATTCCTGCGAACAACACCGCCGTGTTCAACGTACTGCAGGACCACGGCATGCTCCAGCCCACCTCGGACGGCAAAGCGGTCTGGCGCGCGACCGTCACCAGCACGACCGGCTGGTCCCATTCGTTCACCCTGTTGCGTCTCGCTCCCGCGCTGATCTGGGAGTCTGGCGAGCGACCAGCACCTTTCGCAGGCACGGTAGAGATCGACGCGACGCCCGCGGAAAACGACGCCAGCATGTCGGCTCCCGCGCCAACCGTCTCGGTGAACCCAGCGCAGGGAGGTCAAGAGCCTCCAATTTGGGAGGACGACAGCACCACCATCGTTTCACCGCCCGCGGCCCAGCCCGTGCCCGACGTCATGGAGGACTTGCTCGCGATGGTGGGCTTGGGTGAGTCGGCCGGCGTTGGTCAGGATGCCGAAGAGTTCCTCCACCCTCCCGCGCCAGCAACAGCCGCGACGTCCATTCCATCACCTGTACCCGCGCCTACGCCTGGGTCATCGGCAACGAAGCCATCCGCGGAACAGTTCATGGTTTGGCTGAAGCAGGGAATCACCTCACGACGGCTCATCATCAATGACGCGAAGGCGCTCGTGCATACGGTGAATGACACGGCCTACCTGGTCAGCCCGGGTGTGTTCCAACGCTATGCGCAGGAGCATCCCGAAGTGGCCGCGCTCGCCAAGCAGGAGAATCAACAGGATTGGCAGTGGGTGCAGAAGCGCTTCGAGAAGCTGCAGCTACATCGCAAGCACCCCAATGGCCTGAACATTTGGACCTGTGAGGTCACGGGCCCGAGGAAGTCCCGCCGACTGCATGGCTACCTCCTTGAAGATGGGTCCTTGGCATTCCCCGAAATACCGCCCAACAATCCCTATCTTGCTCTGACTCAGGAAGGATGACGCGATTCGGGCATTGATCGCCACCGTCGTTTGGCGACGATCAATACCCCGCGAAAGCTGGCAACATTTGGCGAACTGAGCTACTCGGCCCGCGCCAACTCCTGCGCAAGGAACGGAGCGGTTCGGCTGCCAGACGTTCGGGCCACCTGCTGAGGGGAGCCCGCCACCACGATGCTGCCGCCGGCAGCGCCTGCACCAGGCCCCACGTCGATCACCCAATCGGCCTGAGCCACCGCGCGCATATCGTGCTCGATCATCACCACGGTGTTGCCGGCATCGACCAGGCGCTGCAACTGCACCAGCAGCCGGTCGGCATCCGATGCATGCAGCCCGGTGGTTGGCTCGTCGAGCACGTACAGGCTTCGGCCGCGCTGGCTGCGCTGAAGCTCGGTCGCCAGCTTGATGCGCTGCGCCTCGCCACCGGAAAGTTCCGTGGCCGGTTGCCCCAGGCGCAGATAGCCCAATCCGATATCGCGCAGCAATTGCAGGGGCCGGGCCACGGCGTCTTCACCCGCAAAGAATTCGCTGGCTTCGTCCACGGTCATCTGCAGCACCTTGGCGATGTTGCGCCCGTTCCATCGCACCTTCAGCGTGGCCTCGTTGTAGCGTGCGCCATGGCACGTCGGACACGGGGCGTACACGCTGGGCATGAACAGCAACTCCACACTGACGAAGCCCTCGCCCTCGCAGGTCTCGCAACGCCCCTTAGCCACGTTGAACGAGAAGCGCCCGGCGTCATAGCGGCGGCGTCGCGCATCGGGCGTGGCGGCGAACAGCTTGCGCACGTGGTCGAACAGGCCGGTGTAGGTGGCCAGGTTGGACCGGGGCGTGCGCCCGATCGGCTTCTGGTCCACCTGCACCAGGCGCTGTATGGCGTCCACGTCGCCCGCCAGATGACCGCCAGTCGCTTCGATCACTGCCGGCCCTTCGCTGGTGGCGCTTTCGGCCGCGTCGTCCTCGGGCTCGTGGCCCAAGTGCAGTAGCACCAGCTCCGGCAGCGCCTGCGCGACGAGGCTGGACTTGCCCGAGCCGGAGATGCCGGTGACGGCCGTCAGCACGCCCAGCGGAATGCGTGCGTCCACGCCATGCAGGTTGTGACGATGAATGCCCTGAAGCTCCAGCCAGCCGGTCGCTTCGCGTGCCCGGCTTCCCGGCGCGGCGATTTCGTCGAACAGATAGCGGGCGGTGCGCGATTCGGCAATCTTGCGCAGGCCGTCCGGCTCGCCGCTGTAGAGCACGCGGCCGCCACGCTCCCCGGCATCCGGCCCCACATCCACCAGCCATTGCGCGCGGCGCATCAGGTCCAGGTCGTGCTCGACCACGAACACCGAGTTGCCGGCGTCACGCAGCCGGTCGAGCGCGTCGTACAGCGCCTGGCTGTCGGAGGGGTGCAACCCCGCCGAGGGCTCGTCGAGCACGTACACAACACCGAACAGCAGGGAACTCAATTGCGTGGCCAGCCGCAGGCGCTGCAACTCGCCGGCCGAAAGCGTCGGCGTGGCCCGGTCCAGCGTCAGGTAACCCAGGCCCAGCCCACGCAGTTGACGCAGGCGCGCCATCACACCGCCGGCCAGGCGCTGCGCGGCGAGGCGCTTTTCTTCCGACAGCGCGGAGGTGCGGCGCACGTCGGGCGATACCGCATGGACGGCACGGCCGGAGGCCGCGCGTTCGGCACGGTCGCGTCGGGTCGCTTCCTTGTCCGTAGCCTCCCCCGCTGCATGGGCGCGGAAATCGCCCTGGGCAATGGGTTCGAGCAAGGCAGCCAACTGGTCCAGCGGCATCTGCATGAACGCGCCGATGTCCACGCCGGCGAAAGTGACCGACAGCGCCTCGGGCTTGAGCCGCTTGCCGTGGCAGGTGGGGCACGGCTTGCCCTCCATGAACCGGGACACGCGCTTTCTCATCAGTGCGCTTTGGGTATTGGCAAAGGTGTGCAGCACATACCGCCGGGCGCCGGTGAAGGTGCCCATGTAGCTCGGCTCCATCTTGCGCTTGAGCGCGACGCGAGTTTCGGCGGGCGTGAAGCCGGCGTACACCGGCACTGTCGGTGTTTCCTCGGTGAACAGAATCCAGTCGCGATCCTTCTTCGGCAGGTCCTTCCACGGTCGGTCAACGTCGTAGCCCATGCTGACCAGGATGTCGCGCAGGTTCTGGCCTTGCCAGGCGGGGGGCCAGGAGGCGATCGCCCGCTCGCGGATGCTCAGGGAGGGATCGGGCACCATGATGGCCTCGGTCACCTCGTACACATGGCCCAGGCCGTGGCAGGTCGGGCACGCTCCCTGCGGCGTGTTGGGCGAAAAATCCTCGGCGTACAGCATCGGCTGGTTGGCTGGGTAGGCGCCGGCGCGCGAATACATCATCCGCACCAGGCTGGACAGGGTGGTCACACTGCCCACGGAGGAACGCGCGTTGCTGGAGCCCCGCTGCTGTTGCAACGCCACCGCCGGCGGCAGGCCGTCGATCGCATCGACGTCCGGCACGCCGGCCTGGTCGATCAGGCGCCGCGCATAGGGGGCCACCGACTCGAAGTAGCGCCGCTGCGCCTCGGCGTAGATGGTGCCGAAGGCCAGCGAGGACTTGCCGGAGCCGGAAACGCCGGAGAACACCACCAGCGCGTTACGCGGGATGGAAACGTCCACCTCTTTGAGGTTGTTCTCGCGCGCGCCGCGCACTTCCACCATGCCGCTGGCCGCAGCCGTACAAGAGGATTCACCGAAAGAATTGTTTGGCATGTTTTTATCCTGTAGTTCGTCCCGCTCAGGACGGGACTTCCTGAGTTCGGGGGCCGCGGCGACTGGCTTCGAGCGCCGCGGTGACAGTGCGGGCGTCGTAGCTGCCGCGCAGACGACGACCCTCGACGAAGAACGTCGGCGTGGCGTGCGCACCGCTGGCGACCGCACTGGCGAGGTCGCGCTCGACACGCTCGATCACCGCGGTGCTGTCGAGATCCGCGATGAACCGTTCGACGTCGAGCCCAAGCTCGGCGGCGTAGCCGATCAGATGCTCGCGCTCCAGCGCATGCTGACGGGTGAACACGAAGTCCAGCCACGGCCAGAACATCCCCTGGTTCGCCGCTGCCTCGGACGCCCGCGCGGCAATCGGCCCGTGCGGGTGGTGCGGCAGATGGCGCACCACATACCGCAGGTCGTCCCCGAAGTGGGCGCGCAGATCGTCCCACGAACCGGTGGCGTGCGCACAGTACGCGCACTCGAAGTCCACGTACTCGACGAGTGTGAGCTGGGCGTCCTCCGGCCCGCGGATGTGATCGATCTCCGGATCGACCGGTGGCTCAAGCACCATCGGCAGGTCAGCGGTCTTCTCACCCCACCGCTGGGCGGCGACCTTGAAGATCAGCCACCCGAGCAACGTGGCGAACACCATCGACACGAGCACGCCGACCGTCGCCTGGCGGCCCAGGTCGGAGGTCGTGCCGAACGCGAGCCCGATGATCAGCAGCGACACGGTGAACCCGATCCCGGACAGTGCCGCACCACCGAACACGCTCCCCACCCCGACGCCCTCGGGCAGCCGGCCCAGGCCGAGACGGACGGCGACGAGAGTGATGAGCCCGATGCCCAGGAGCTTGCCGAGCACGAGCCCTGCGATGACGCCCCACGTGACTGGCGAGCCGAAGGCCTCGGCGAGCAGCCCGCCACGCACGTCCACTCCGGCGTTCGCCAAGGCGAACACCGGCACGATCAGCAGCGCCGTCGGCAGCCGCAGGAACTCGTGCAATCGCTCGTTCACCGAGATACCCCGGGACAGCCCGCAGTCCACCGCGCGGGCCGATGCGGCACTCGGAGACTGCCAGAAGTCGCGGAACAGTTGTTTTGCCGCGACGACCTTGTGACGTTGCGTCGCGTAGGCGGGGATCAGCAGCCCCGCGGCCATCCCGGCGAGAGAGGCATGGATGCCGGAGTACACGGTTGCGAGCCACAGCACGATCACGATCAGCACATACGGCATTGCCCGCCACTGGCGGGTGCGCCCTAGCCACCACAACGCAACGAGACTGGCGAGGGCGATCAACAACGGGACGATCCGAATCTCCTCGCTATAGACGATGCCGATGATGGACACGGCGAGGAAGTCATCGACCACGGTCAGGGTGAGCAGGAACACGCGCAACTGACCGGATAGCCGCGGGCCGACGATCGCCAGGGTGCCCAGCATGAATGCCGTATCGGTGCCGACCACCGCCCCCCACCCGTGCAGGCCCTCACTTCCGGCCAGCCCCACGATCAGGACATACACCAGCGCGGGAAGCACGACACCTGCGACACCCGCGATCAGAGCGAGACGGGCACGGCTGCGGTCCCTGAGCGATCCGTGGGCAAACTCCTGACGCACCTCCAGGCCGATCAGGAAGAAGAAGACCACCATCAGGCCGTCGTTGACCCAGTGATGCAGATCCATGTGCAGGCCCAGCGGCCCGAAGTCAAACCCGACGTCCAGGTGCCACAACGCGAAATAGGCATCGGATAGCGGCGAGTTCGCCCACGCCAGCGCCACGACCGTGACGATCACCAGCAGCACCGCAGCACCAGACTCCGTGCGCAGATAGCGGGCAACGCGTCCCCGGCTGATATTCGCCGAGGATGCACCGAAAGAAGTGGCTGACATGTTCTTATCCTGTTCCTGTAGTTCGTGAAGTCGCGATGAGCCGGTTTCGGAGGCGACCGGTCAGGCGTCCGCCTCTGGCAGCGTCCCATCATCCAGCGAGCGCAGCCAAGTAAGCCTTTCTCCCAGCCTGCGCTCAACACCTCTGTCCGTTGGCTGATACCAGCCCGGCCGCGCCACGCCCTCGGGAAAGTAGCTTTGCCCAGCGGCATAGCCGTTGGGCTCGTCATGGGCGTAGCGGTAGCCTTCGTGATACCCCATCTGCTGCATCAGCTTCGTCGGCGCATTGCGAAGATGGAGAGGCACAGGCAGGGAGCCGCTGTTCTTGACGAAGGCCTTCGCCTTGTTCCAGGCGGCATAGGCAGCGTTCGACTTGGGGGCGGCAGCAAGGTAGGTCGCTGCGTGGGCAATCGGTATTTCGCCTTCGGGGGAACCCAGCCTCTCATAAGCCAGCGCGGCATTGAGCGCCAGTTGCAGCGCCTGCGGGTCGGCATTGCCGATGTCTTCGCTGGCCACTACCACCATGCGGCGGGTCACCTGGCTGACGTCGCCGCTACCGTCGAGGATGCGGGCCAGCCAATACAGGGCCGCATCAGGGTCGGAGCCCCGTAGCGACTTGTGGAAGGCTGAGAGCTGCCAGTAGAACTCGTCGCCGCCCTTGTCGAACCTGCGCAGCGATGGACTGGTGGACAGCCTGGCGAACTCGCCATCGACCACGGTCTTGCCAGCGCCCGACGCAGCATTCGTCACCTGCTCAAGCAGATTGAGGAAGCGCCTGCCATCGCCATCGGCAAAGCCCTTGAGCAGATCCAGCGCGTCCGCGTCCAACGTGACGCCCTGGAGATGCGGCAGTGCGCGTTCGTAGAGCTGGTTCAGTTCGTCGCCGGACAGCGGTTCGAGGGTATAGACCTGCGCGCGCGAGAGCAGAGCGGAATTGACCGCCAGCCCCGGATGCTCGGTCGTCCCCCCCACCAGGGTCAGGAGCCCCGACTCGACATGGGGCAGTAGGGCATCCTGCTGCGCCTTGTTGAAGCGGTGGATCTCATCGACGAAAAGCACCGTCGATCGACCATGGTTGTCCAGTTCTGCCTGGGCCTCGTCGATGGCTTGCCGGATGTCCTTCACCCCGGCAAGCACGGCCGAGATGGCGATGAATCGGCTGTCGGTCGCACTGGCGGCCAGGCGCCCCAAGGTGGTCTTGCCCACGCCTGGCGGCCCCCAGAGGATGAACGAGTGCAACTTGCCCGCCTCGAACGCGAGACGAAGCGGCTTGCCGGGGCCGAGCAAGTGCCGTTGCCCGACGAATTCATCCAGCGTCTTGGGCCGCAGGAGTTCGGCCAAGGGAGGCTTGGGCTTTGTCGTGAATAGATCGGTCAAGTTCCTCTCCCTGGCATTTCTAATAGTTGACGTTCCGATAAGGTGGGCACCTCAATCCAGAGAGCCGGATTTATCCAACGCCGTGGGCTCTTTGTCGCTAATCGCATGCATGATGATGCGAGAGCCGCGGTAGCCGATGCTATGGTTCCATACCCAGCTCAACGCGACGCTGAGACGATTTCGCGTACCGATCAGAAAGTAGATATGCGCGAGCTTCCAGATCCACCACGCAAAGGCTCCACGCAGCTTAACCCGCCCCATGTCAATTACGGCCAGGCTGCGGCCGATGGTGGCCAGGTTCCCCTGATGCCGGTATTTGAAAGGCCCGTCAGCGAGCTTGCCTTTCAAACGCCGTCCAATGAGGTTGGCGACGTACTTGCCTTGCTGTTTGGCGGCGGGGGCGATGCCCGGTACGGACTTCCCATCGGCCATGGTGCACGAGGCGGTATCGCCGATGGCGAAGACCTCCGGGCGGCCGGCCACCGTCAGGTCGGGACCAACGACCACTCGACCCGCACGATCAGACGCAGCACCCAGCCAGCGGGCCGCGGGAGACGCCTGGACCCCGGCGGCCCAGACGATGGTCTTGGCCGAAAGGGGCTTGCCGCCATACACCACGCCGTCGGCCGAGCATTCGGTGACCGGCGTACCCAGCACGACCTCGACCCCGAGCTTTTCGAGTGCTTGGCGCGTATAGGCCGACAGATCCTCTGGAAAGACGGACAACAGACGCGGGCCCGCCTCGATCAGTACAACCCGCGACGTGCTCGGGTCAATCGAGCGGAAGTCACGCGCCAGCGTGTCTCGCGCCAGCTCGGCGATGGTTCCGGCCAATTCAACCCCGGTGGGACCACCACCGATGATGACGAACGTCTGCAGCGCGGCACGCTGCTGAGGATCGCTCGTGCGCTCGGCCTCCTCGAAGGCCGCGAGAATTCGGCCTCGAATGGTCGTGGCATCTTCCAGCGTCTTCAACCCCGGCGCGAAAGCCCCCCATTCGTCGTGTCCGAAATAGGCATGGGTAGCACCTGTCGCGAGTACGAGCGTGTCGTAGGTTTGGCGCGAGCCATTGTTGAGAATGACCTGACGCGCGTCCTGGTCGATACCTTCCACTTCCGCCATCAAGGTGTTCACTTCCGGGCGATTGCGGAAGAGATAGCGAATAGGCCAGGCGATCTCGGATGTCGAAAGTGACGCCCCTGCAACCTGGTAAAGCAAGGGTTGGAACAGGTGATGATTGCGCCGATCGATGATCGTCACATCGACCTCGGCACCAGCAAGCTGGTTGGCAACCTCGATCCCGCCGAAGCCCGCTCCGATAATGACGACGTGATGTCGATTTTTGGAGGTCTTTGTCATGACCTGATCTCCTCTCTCTCAGCGTTTCAGCGCCGATGCGTGGTGTGCCATATGCTCGCCAATGAAACTGGCAATGAAGTAGTAGCTGTGGTCGTAGCCCGGGCGCAGATTCAACGTGAGCGGGTGTCCCGTCTCGTCGCAGGCTTTGCGCAGCAGATCGGGCTGAAGCTGACTCTCCAGGAACTCGTCGCCCAAGCCCTGATCCACCAGCAGCGGCAGACGCTCCTGCACGGTGCGAATCAGCTCCACGGTGTCGTACTGCTTCCACGCCTCCCGGTCGCTACCCAGATACGCCTCGAAGGCCTTGTGTCCCCAGGGAACCTGGGTGGGAGCGACGATGGGCGAGAAGGCCGAGACGCTGCGATAACGGCCCGGGTTTCGCAGGGCGATGACCAAAGCACCGTGTCCCCCCATGGAGTGGCCGCTGATGCTCCGCTCCGCTGTCACGGGAAAGTGGGCCTCGATCAGCGCCGGTAGTTCCTGCACGACGTAGTCATACATCCGATGATTCGCAGCCCAGGGTTCCTGTGTGGCGTTGACGTAGAAACCCGCCCCCTGTCCGAGGTCATAGGCGGGATCGTCGGCAACGCTTTCGCCGCGAGCGCTGCTATCGGGCGCGACGACGGCAATGCCATGTTCGGCTGCGTAGCGCTGGACGGCGGACTTGGTGATGAAGTTCTGCTCGGTGCAGGTGAGGCCTGAAAGCCAGTACAGCACCGGCACCTTGCCGTGCTGTGCCTGCGGAGGCAGATAGACGCCGACTTTCATCGTGCAACCGAGCGTCGTGGATTCATGCTGATAAACGTCCTGCCAACCATCAAAGCTGGCGTGATGTTCGATGCGTTCCATGGTGTTCTCCTATGTTCAAAGGAACGGCGCAGCTCTCGCGCGCCAGGACGGCAGCTCGTCAGGAAGATTTCTCTTCCGCTGCCGTGTCGCCGTGGGCGTGTCTGATCCTGCGCACGATCCACCAGATCGTCAGCATCACCGCAGGCACCAGAACCGCCATCACCGGCGCCACGCTGTCGTGAACCATCGGAATGCCCTTGAGCAAGTAGCCGAGAAGACTCACGACGTAATAAGAAATTGCCGCGACCGAGAGGCCTTCGACGGTTTGCTGAAGGCGCAATTGCATCTTGGCCCGGTTGTTCATCGAAGCCAGCAGATCGCGGTTCTGGCGTTCAAGCTCGACGTCGATCCAGGAACGCAGCAACGCGATGGCCCGGGTCAGCTTGTCGGAGAGCTTGGTCTGGCGCTCCTTTACGGATTGGCATGTCCGCATGGCGGGAGCGATGCGACGCTGCAGGAAATCCGCCCAGGTGCAGTACCCGGATACGGCCTCTTCCGCAAGCGCTGCCAGCCTTTCCTCGACGATCTCGTAGTAGGCACGGCTGGCGCCGAAGCGATAGAGATTCGCCGCAACGCCAGCTTCCAGCTCGGCAGCCAGGCCGGTCAATTCGGACAGCAGCACGTCGCTGTCGCGCCGTTCCACCAAGCTCGTACACATCTCGTCGGTGATCGCCGCAAGGCGCGACTCCATGCGTCGCAGTTCCGACGTCATCGATCGTGTCAACGGCAGGGACAGCAACGCCAAGGTGCGGTAAGTCTCGATCTCCAGCAGACGTTGAGCCAGCGCACCCGCCCGCGCCGGGGTCAAATCGCGGGCCAGGACGAGGATCTGCGTCAGGCCATCCGCATCCTGTCGGAAATCGGTCAGGATGGCGGCAGAGCCGTTCTCCACCAGCGAGTAGCACAGGCTGGCAGGATCGAAGCGATCGACCTCCTTCTCCGTTTCCGGCGTCCACGGAAGAAGTCTCAAACGGATGCCGGATACGACCGGGCCGGGAGGAACAAATCCATGCTTGAACGGATTTTCGCCGCACGGCTCTCCCGTCTCGGAATCTAGGGAAGCGCACCAGAGATACGTCGAGAACTCGGTGTGCTTTTCGCAGTGCAGGTCTCCTTCATCCCATGTCACACCGTGGAGCGGCGTAGCATGGTCGGGCTCGGCAACGCCGAAGCGATGAGACAACTCGCTCATCGCCATCTGATCCCTGGCCTGGTCGCCTTCGGTCATGAAAGCGAGCTGCAATATGCCGCGAGGGGCCTGAATCAAGAGATGCGGGCGCGCATGCACTTCCCCCACGGCGGCAGCACGATCGGTGTAGGCCGGCATGCCGTACACGGTGGCGGTCGGGGCAGGTTGTACGGTCGTCGTATTGATGTTGGCCGGCTCTTTCATAACGACCTCATTTCTTCTTGGTTGAAAAACACGCTTCAAAGCAAATGCCCGCAGCCATGCGTTTCGCACATGGCTGCGGGCCGATCTTCATGAGTAGGCACCGCTCTACACGGTCCGTCTAATAGGCTCGCCGTGTAGAGGCTTGTGCTGACCCTTTCAGAACGCCCTCAGCTTCCTAGCTTTCAGACGAAGGTGTACGAGCAGACCTTGTTGCCCGCCGGATCACGCAGGTAGGCCGCATAGGCACCCGGCAGGTGACCACGTGCGCCAGGCTGGCCCTCGTCGGTGCCGCCTGCGGCAAGGCCGGCGGCGTGGAAGGCATCCACTTCGGCGGGAGTGGCGGCAGCAAAGCCGATCGTCACGCCGTTGCTGGAAGGCGCTTCACCATTGCCCGGACGGGCGATGATGAAAGCCGGCTTTTCGCGACCGAAAAGCACCCATCCGTTGCCGAAAGGACCGAGGTTCTTGATGCCGAGAGCACCCAGAGCGGCGTCATAGAACGCGGCCGACTTCTGGACGTCGGCGGCGCCGATGAAGACGTGCGAGAAGATGCCGTCGCCGGAAATGACAGGATTGGACATGGTTAATTTCCTTGGTGGTTGGTTTTGAATGGAGAGTGGGCGATCAGTAGTGGATCACCGTGCGAATCGACTTGCCTTCATGCATCAGGTCGAAGGCGTGGTTGATCTCGTCGAGACCCATGGTGTGGGTGACGAACGGGGCGAGATCGATCTCGCCTTTCATTGCGTCTTCCACCATGCCCGGAAGTTGGGTACGCCCCTTGACCCCGCCGAAAGCAGAGCCCTTCCAGGTCCGGCCGGTGACCAACTGGAACGGACGGGTCGAGATTTCCTTGCCGGCACCGGCGACGCCGATGACGATCGACTGGCCCCAGCCACGGTGGGCAGCTTCCAGAGCCGAACGCATGACGTTGACGTTGCCGATGCACTCGAAGGTGTGATCGACACCCCAGCCGGTCATCTCGATCAGAACCTCGTGAATCGGCTTGTCGAAGTCCTTCGGGTTGAGGCATTCGGTCGCGCCGAAGGTACGAGCCAGCTCGAACTTCGCCGGATTGGTATCGATGGCGATGATGCGGCCCGCTTTGGCCTGGCGCGCACCCTGAATCGCAGCGAGACCGATGCCGCCGAGGCCGAAGATGGCCACCGAGTCGCCGGGCTGTACCTTGGCCGTGTTGTGCACGGCGCCGATGCCGGTGGTCACACCGCAGCCCAGCAGGCAGACGTGCTCGGGATTGGCGTCCGGGTTGATCTTGGCCAGCGAGACTTCGGCGACGACCGTGTATTCGCTGAAGGTCGAGCAACCCATGTAGTGGTAAAGCGGCTGACCGTTGTACGAGAAGCGAGTCGTACCATCGGGCATCAGCCCCTTACCCTGGGTTGCGCGAACCGCGACACACAGGTTGGTCTTGCCGGACTTGCAGAACAGGCACTCGCCGCACTCGGCGGTGTAGAGCGGAATGACGTGATCGCCAGGCTTCACGCTGGTCACACCTTCACCCACCTCCACGACGATACCCGCACCTTCATGACCCAGCACGACCGGGAAGAGACCTTCCGGATCGTCGCCCGACAGGGTGAAGGCGTCGGTATGGCAAACGCCGGTGTTCGTGATCTTGATGAGCACCTCGCCCTTGCGCGGCGGCTCGACGTCGATCTCGACGATTTCCAGCGGCTTTCCTGGCCCGAAGGCAACTGCTGCACGTGATTTCATGATGTCGCTTCCTTTACTAGCTAACTAAATTTGCCCTCACCGAGGGCACCCTGGTGCCTCTACCGCAGATAGGAGCGGACGATAGAGATGGTCTCGTCAATGGACTTGTTCTGCGAATCGCTCCTGATGTCACTACGGGGAAACTCTTCCCGCAGATAGCTCTCCAGAACGGTCGCCATCAATCCGTTGACTGCCCCACGAACGGCCGCAAGCTGCTGAAGAATTGCAGGGCATTCCGCACCTGCATCGAGCGCTTGCTCAAGAGTCGCGACCTGACCTTTGATGCGCCGGATGCGCGTCAGGGCTTGCTTCTTTTCTTCCGGGCTATGTGGCATCGAACACCTCTCAACTTGGGTACACCGCCGCATTATACAATACTCCCCCATAGTATATGCGGCCGAACTTCGCCACAAATTCTGTGCTCTTCGAGCACTCTTACAGGCTAGTACAGGTTTGTTCCCAAGAAGCGCAAAATATTCAAATCAATGAATATTTCTTGCATGTACCGACAGCATCGGGGCAAGTTCAAAACTGGTCAAACTGGAAAAATCTATGCGCAGATAGACATGATCTATCTAAGCCGACTCATCGAGCTGAAGCTATCAAGATGAGACCGGCTAGGCGACCTGACGACCCGAGTACCGAGCCTTCCGCAGTGCAGGCAACATCTGGCCGTCCCAGTCGCGATCGACGGCAACCTGGGCCTGTTCCTGGTTTCGTTCGAGCGCATCGACGTCAAGATCTGCGATTGCCCATGCCTGCGTGCCGCACGTCGTCGCGAGAATGCCGTCCTCAGGGAATCCGCGATCCATGGGTGCATAGATCGTGGCCTCGCCAGTATTCGTGTCCAGCGCCGGACTCCAGTCAGCAGCTCCGGTCGTCACGGCCTGCGCGATGAACATTCGGTTCTCCAGTGCCCGCGCCATGCAGCCCACACGGACCCGGGTTGCACCTGCTTGGGTGTCGGTACAGCTCGGAACCAGCAGCAGGCGCACTCCCGCCTCTCGCTGGGCTCGCACGGGCAATGGAAACTCACTGTCATAGCAAACAGCGATGCCGGCACGCACGCCTTTCAAATCGAACACCTTGAGTTCGTCGCCACCCTCGATGACGCCGGCGTCTTTCTCGAACCCCGTCAACTGCAATTTGTCTTGGTAGTCGCGTGTGCCGTCAGGCGCAAACCACCAAGCCCGGTTGCGGTAGCGGTCCAATCCAACCTGGGTCAAAAACGTACCGGCCTGAATGGTCATGCACAACTCGCGCGACAGGTCGGCATACAGTGCCAGCCACGCAGGCTGCAAGGCCTGCAGCGCGGCCAGAGAGGCGTTGAAATCATGGCGGATGCCAGGCTCGAACGTTGCAGCCAGTTCGAGGGATAGATACTCGGGCAACACGGCCAGTTCCGCCCCGCCACGGCGCGCCTCCTCCAGAGCCAGCCGCTGCCGCGCAGCAAATGCCTCGAAGTCCGCGGGCTGACCCACTGAGTATTTCGCAACTGCTACTTTCATTTCGCGTTCTCCAGGGAGTGCAGCCACATCGTGAGCGTCTGCTCGGTTTCGCTCGGCTCACCCACCTGCTTCCAGGGCAGCGTAACCTTCATGTCCGACTGCCGCACGTAGCCGCGACGGGTCCAGAAGGGGTCATTACTGCGGTAGTTGGAAGGACGCCGGAGATCGTCGTCTGCACGATCCACCGACGCGAACGATGCCCACTGCATGCCGCCCAACGAACGGGCATGCGCTTCGCGCTCGTCAAAGAAGCGATGGCCCAGGCCAAGGCCCCGGAAGGCCGGGAGCAGGACTGATTCGCCACAGTAAAACACTGCCTCCACCGGGATTCCTCGATCGGCGAACGGCACATGGAAGGCCGGCTCCGCATCGCCGAGCGGCAACCCCGTGGACGCACCCACGACCACATCATCAGCGAGCGCGAGTACCAGCAGGCTGTCTGCCGAACGGGCGTACATGGCGAGGTAGTGCTTCTCGTATTCGGTGTCGCCCTCGTATAGGTAAGGAAAGCTGCGGAAGACGCTCGCCCGCAGGCCTGCCACGGCATCGAACCATTCGGCAATGTCCGCGCCACGACGAACCAGCACCTGCACGTCGCTGGTCATTTCAGGCGTCCCCTCCAACCTGTGCGATCCAGTCGCCGAGGTTGTAGTAGTTGGTGACACGAGCGATCTTGCCATCGCGGATCTCGAAGAACGCGCCGCCCGGCAGCACGTAGCGCTGGCCCTGGGCTTCCGGCAGCCCGTCGTCCGTCACCTTGTATTCGCCATGCACCACGTACTCCGCGCCTGCACGCAGGCCGTCGGCGCTGACCATCACCACGATCCCGCGCAGTTGCTCGCCATAGCAGCGGTCCATGCGCTGCAGGAAGGCGCGGAAGGCTTCGCGACCGACCTCACGAGCGCCCTGGTTCAAGTCGTGCGCGACGTCATCGGTCAACATTGACAGCATGGCCTCGCGGTCGCCGCGGTTGAAGGCGTCGTAGTAGGCAGTGATGAGAGTCGCAGCGTTCATTCGCGTTCCTTGTTGGGTTGTTCGGAGCGGAGCATTCCGGGGTGTTGTCAGTCTGGGCAACCGCGCTCCCCTTGTATATGGAATTGTTGCGATTTTATAATTCCACAATCTGGAACAATTAACGAGCAGCGAAACCGGCCATGAGGCGTGCGTCATGAACAAGGAAATGGAACTACTGCGCATCTTTCGGGTGGCGGCCGAAAGCAGCAGTTTTCGCGATGCGGCCGTCCGGCTGGGGACTTCTCCGCAAGGTGTAACCCGTGCCATCCAGCAACTGGAGCAACACTACGGCGAGGTGTTGTTTCATCGAAGCACGCGCCAGGTGCGCATCACCGCCTTCGGCGAAGGGCTGCTAGACCAAGTGCGCCCCGCATTGGAGCGGTTCGAGGATCTGTGGCGACCGCCTGGCTCCGACCAGCAGGCCTCTCTGTCCGGTACGGTTCGCATCACCGCACCGCACAGCTTGGGCGCCAGAGCGGTGCTACCGGCACTGGAGCGCGTGGCCGCGCGTCATCCAGGCATCAC
This sequence comes from Burkholderia sp. 9779_493, assembly GCF_015712215.1. NCBI lineage: Bacteria > Pseudomonadati > Pseudomonadota > Betaproteobacteria > Burkholderiales > Burkholderiaceae > Burkholderia > Burkholderia sp. 9779_493. The sequence goes on along the minus strand of NZ_JACCQA010000035.1, from coordinate 43,382 downwards.
GCTGGATGTGCGCCTGTCCGATCGCATCAGCAATACGGTTGACGAAGGGATTGACGTCGGGATCAGGGTCGGATTCATGCGCGATAGCCGCTTCGTCGCACGCAAGGCCGCCGACATGAGACTCCCCATCGTTGCCGCTCCGCGCCTGATCAAGAAAGTGGGCGTACCTGCAAACATCGATGCGCTAAGCAGCCTGCCAGTTACCGTGGCCTTGGATATCAATACCGGCCGTCCCTGGCCTTGGCACTTCAAGGCGGGACGCCAGTGGACACCTACCGCACCCACTCTCGTCGCCGACAATGCCGACATGGAAATGGGAGCGGCGCTGGCCGGGATCGCGTTCGCGCAACTGGCGGACTACATGGCCGCCCCCTACATTGCCAGCGGGAAGCTCGTGCGAGTGCTGGAGAACGAAGAACCTCCGGCATGGGGGTTGTACGTCTATCGGCCTCAGCGTGGCCCCATTCCGGGAAGGGTTCGAGCGGTATTTGATGAAATGCTGGTCGCCGTTGGATCGTTGCCAGCTTTGCGCTGACACGTCGCAAGACGCTGTAGGGCAAACACCTTGGAAAGCGGGGCACTGAGCCTCGGCGGCTCACCCCTCCGGTTGAATGATGAGCCGACCGTCTGCCCGCTTGCCCCAGGTGCAGATCGGTCGGCCATGCAACCCAATGCCGGCGAACGATTAGATGTAAATGAATTGCCGGTACAACCCATCCAACTGACGACGAATGTCTTCGACGCGCTGCTCGTCACCGGTATCGGTAAATTCGAGTAGCTGCTGTTCCTTGGCAGTGATCTGATCGCAAAGGTCGGACAAGTTCTCGCAGAAAGCCTCGGAATGAACGGTGGGCTCCTCCGTATTCGTCTCTTCCCCTGCTAGTTTTCGCACAGACGAGGCTGGAGAAATCCCATTTTCCTCGTTAAAGGCAATTTGAAGCTGCCTGCGCCTATTGGTCTCATCGATCGCCTGCTTCATCGCCGGCGTCACCGCGTCGGCGTACAAGATCGCCTTGCCGTTTTCATTCCGAGCGACTCGACCGATCATCTGAATGAGCGCATGGGCCGAACGCAAGAACCCTGCACGGTCTGCATCGAGAATGGCAACCAATGATGCCTCTGGAATATCCAGCCCTTCGCGCAAAAGACTAATCCCAATCAAAACATCGAACTCTCCTGCGCGCAGGCCATTGATGATCTCAACACGATCCTCCGCTTTTATGTCCGAATGCATGTAGCGCGCTCGAATCCCGTTGTCCGTCAAGAAATCCGTTAGCTCTTCTGCACTGACCTTCGTCAGCGTAGTCACAAGCACTCGATTCTTTCTCTTCACGCACTTCGATATTTCGGCAAGCAGGTCATCTATGTATCCATCCGCTTTCCGCACTTCAACCTTGGGGTCAAGCAGTCCCGTTGGCCTGATAACCTGTTCGACAACCCTGCCTTTCGACACCCTCAGCTCGTAGTCGCCCGGAGTAGCGGAAACAAAGATGGTCTGAGGCTTGACCTTCTCGAACTCGTCAAAGTTCAATGGCCGGTTGTTCTTCGATGAAGGCAAACGGAACCCGTAATCGATCAGCGTGTCCTTGCGCGCCTGATCCCCCCGGTACATTGCGGATATCTGTGGCACCATGACATGAGATTCATCGACGAACAGCAGCCCGTCTTTCGGCAAATAATCCAGCAACGTGATCGGAGGAGAAGCTGCGTCTCGGTCGCTGAAGTAGCAGGAATAATTCTCCATCCCCGAGCAATAGCCGACCTCGCGCATCATTTCCACGTCATGCGTGATCCGCTCGTACAGCCTGTTTGCCTCGACCAAGCGATTATTCCTGTTCAGCTCGGCAACCCGCTCTTCCATATCAGCGAGTATCTTTTTGGACGCGGAATCTATTTTGTTCGTGGGCGGTGCGAAAAGCGTTTTTGGCGAAACCAAATAATGGTCTATCTCTCCCAACGTCTTGCCGGTAACAGGGTCCATCCATTGGACAGACGCAACAGTGTCATCCAACAGTTCCACCCGAACCGCCCTGTACTCGGAATCAGCGGGGAAAATGTCAATCACATCACCTTGGACGCGGAACGTTGCACGCTTGAGAGTGCGCTCCGTGCGATCATATTGCAGCAAAGCCAAGCGACGAATTAGCTCTCTCTGGTTTAGTTTGACCCCAGGGGACAGAGCGATCTGTAGCGCTCGGTATGCATCTGGATCACCCAGGCCGTAGATTGAAGACACCGAAGCGACGACGATCACGTCACGACGCTCAATCAAGGATTTGGTCGTGGACAGGCGCAGGCGCTCAAGGTGGTCATTGATGGCCGAGTCCTTTGGAATGAAACGATCGGTGCCCGGCATATAGATTTCGGGCTGAAAATAATCGTAGTAGGAAACGAAGTACTCGACCGCGTTCTCAGGAAAGAAGTGCTTCATTTCACCATAAAGCTGCGCGGTCAACGTCTTGTTAGGAGCCAAGATCAACGTAGGCCGCTTCAGACGATGAATCACATTGGCCATGGTGAAGGTCTTACCTGAGCCGGTGATACCTTTCAGCGTCTGGTGCGTCGCACCGTCTTCTATGTCCGACAGCAGGCGCGCTATCGCCTCTGGCTGGTCCCCCGCCGGCGTATAGTTGGAGTGCAGAATAAACATACCGGTTGACATTAGATATCTCCTAATTGAGCTACTTCAATTTGTCCTGATGTATCGGCTATTTCAGAAGACCTATAGCAGTACCAAACTGGGGTGTAAATGACGGCGATCCTGCCGCGCCCCACCTGGGCGCAGGCGTCGCCAACATGATAGCCCAACACATGGGCGGGCTTCCCAGTGCATATCCGCCGATCGCCACGACGTCAGCCAACGGCCCGTCTGCCAATGCACCTAGAGCCACTCGCCTCGTTGAGCGCCGACATCGAGCCGTGGCGGGCGAGGTTGCTCTGTACGCCCAATGTGTGGCGCCGGCTCCCGCCGATACGCGCCTTTGTCTCTCTTAGCCCTCCAGACGAGGCGTTGGAAACGTGGAGCTACGTCGCCCCTCTAAAGATGCACGATCTCAACATTCGGCCATTTGCCTGCAAGGTACTCGGCCACTAGCCTCCGATGGCAGTGATGGGGCTTGTCTTCGCTGCAAAGCAGGCAACTGTTATCAATCTTTTCTTTATCGATTGACTCAATCCTTCGGGACGACATTAAATCCAGAAATTTCCTGGCGTAGATATCCCAATCTCCCCCTTTTATTTTATATTCCTCGAACATGTCTTTGGTTGGAGCAAGTGCTGGTAGATGTTCATATTCCATCCCACACAACGCCTCGGAAAAATATCGAAGATCCTCGCGTTTAGCGAAGCCGGCCAATTGCGAAACATTATTCAGGCGAACATCGACAAGGCGCTTGGCACCAGAAGCACTTAACTTGGTGAAGAAGGACCGCGCGGAGGTCTTAGTGAATCCAATCGTGAATATTTTCATCTGCCTTATTCCCCTCGTTCCTTCATCCATAAATGGCTGTTATTGAGCTACCGCCAGGCATGCCCGTCAATCGCAGCTAAGGAAACGCTGGGGGCATGGTGTACTAGCTGCGCCACAACGGCCATGGCAGGCTCCATTTTCTCGCCGCTTCAACGGCCACGACCCGAACAGTTCAAGAGCTTAGCACCGCCTTTTGCGGTTGCGTGCCTCACCACTCACGCTTACTCCCTTCCAGAACGCGCCAACTGCTAAGCTACATGAGGACGACTCGCCCCACAGCGCAAAGCACCTGTGTTCGCGCTATTGGCTGTCCCGTGCGTTGTGGTGCTGACCGTCGATGACGAGTCGAACCTACAGTATGGGCACTGCGCGCGGCAGCCTTTCATGCGTGCCAGCTACGTGCCCAAGGTTGGACGCGGATCGAAGCGTGCGCAGGGTTTTTCGTGAAAGTATAAAATCTAATCAACTTTATCAGAAGAAAATCTATGATCGTAAGAAACTTTGAATACTTGCTTGCTTTGCACCGTGAAGGCCATTTTGGCAACGCGGCCAAAAGCTGCAATGTTTCTCAGCCGACACTCTCCGCGGGCATTAAGCAATTGGAGGAAGACATGGGTGTCGAGATCGTGCGTCATGGGCGACGCTATGACGGCCTCACTTCTGAAGGGATGCGCGTACTGTCTTGGGCTCAGCAGATGTATGACGACTGCAAAGGGCTGGAGCGAGAACTCTCCGCATTACGGCGAGGTATAGAGGGGCAATTCCGGCTAGGGATACTCCCAGGAACTGCCGGTGTAGCGCCCACATTAAGCATCGCCCTTGCTGAAAAAACACCCTTACTTCAACAATCAGTTCTGGTTTCCGGCGCTTCTTCCCTGCTACAGGCGATTCGAGAAAACAATTTGGATATCGCACTCATGCATTTGGAGGATATCCCAGGGGAAGACTTCGATACTCACCTTCTGTACCGTGAACGCATTTTCCTTTTTCACGCCGCGAGAACACAGCAACCCCGAAGCACAACGTGGGACCATGTTCTCAATAGACAACTCTGCGTGCTGAACTCGGCAGTACCTGAACCCATTCAAGATAGGCTGATGCAATGTACCGCGCAGACTATTCGCACTGATTCAATTGACGTGCTATCGGCACACGTGGCGACAGGAAAATATTCGGCAGTTCTTCCGCAATCTCTCGCCGGCCAACTCGCGCACATTCCAAATCTCCACGCAATCGCAATCAATGGACCAATGTCGCACTCAAATGTCGGATTCGTTGCCGGGAAAAATGCGTTCGAGGCACCGTCATCGCGTGCATTGCTCGAAATGGTGCACACCCCCGAACTCGCCGCCACTCTTCAATCCGTTATATCGATCCATCGTCGGTTCCAGCCCAAAGCAGACTCATCTCAAAGCCCCCTGAAATAGCGAGTCTTGAAGAGCAACTCTGTATTGCTTCAACCAGGCGAAGATTGCAGGCATGCCGTGTGCGCCGCTAACAGGCGCCACGTGCTGAGCAACCCATCGAAGGCCACCAGGTCCAGGGGCAACTCGGGGGACAGGAGTACCTGCTGCATGCGGCCTCCTCATGTCTCGCTGGGTCGAGCTGACTGTTCCTAGATCAAGCTAGGAGGCGCGATGTAGCCATGATCGTTGCCCTCTCCCGGCTAGGAGACGAGCACGGCTCGACGATCCCGCGTAGATAGATCGTGCCTATCTGCACATAGATTATTCCAGTTTGACCACTTCTGAGCTTGATCCGATGCTGTCAAGACCGCAGAAGGAGACGCGGCCAACGGCTAGGCAGTACCACGATCGTTCTTCTTGACAGCGGTAAGTCTCGTTTCCCACTTCGATTTAGAAGATGGAAACATTAACGCACAGAGGTGACGAAATGACTCCGACCGGTAACCGAATCGTGACTTTCGAGAAGCCCTTGGAAATGAAGGTCAACACCTTCAAATTTCCAGAGCTGATAACCCCTCAAGGGAAAAGCGCACCCCATGGCGCTATCCTCAAAATAGTTACCACAAATATCTGTGGCAGCGACCTTCACATTTATCGCGGTTCGTTTGCTGTTCCCAAGGGAATGACCATGGGCCATGAAATGACCGGCGAAGTGATCGAAGTGGGATCAGACGTCGAAGTCGTGAAGAAGGGCGACATCGTTTCCGTTCCCTTCAATGTGGGGTGTGGGCGTTGCTACAACTGCAAGCATATGCGCTCCGATGTATGCGAGAACACCAACCCCGAAATCGACTGCGGAGCCTACGGGTTCAACCTCGGTGGCTGGACGGGGGGGCAAGGTGATTATCTCTTCGTACCGTATGCGGATTTCAATCTCCTTCGCTTCCCTGACAAGGATGCCGCCATGGAAAAAATCCGCGACCTGACCCTTCTCTCTGACGTATTACCCACAGCTTTCCATGGGTTCGCTGGCCCGGACTGGCCAGCCGCACCGGCCTACGTCGTCGGCGAAAACATCCTGATCTTCGGTGCCGGGCCGGTCGGCAGAGCGGGTGCCGCCTGCGCCAGACTTCTGGGTGCAGGCGCCATCATCGTTGCCGATTACATTCAAGAGCGGCTGGACCTTCTCAAGCCACACGGCGTGGAAACCATCAACCTTTCCGACGGCGTGCCGATCGAGGAGCATCTCGAACGCATTACCGGGCACAGGGAGGTGGATCGCGTCATCGACTATGTTGGTGTGGACTGCCGCGGGTTTGGCGCGGAGGCTGACAAGATCGTGGAGAGCGCTGTTACCAACGCAATGCTCAAATATGTCCGCTTCGGCGGAATGACCAGTACGGTCGGTGTGTACTGCGCAAACCCGATCTCGAAAGACCCGAAAGCCAAGAAAGGCCATATGGATCTGGAATGGTCCAACGCCTGGATCAAGTCGCCGCGAATGTCGGCTGGTCAATCTCCGACGGCCAACTACAACCACGCGTTAATGCGGGCGATACTGAACGATCGCATGCCTTACCTTTCGCCGATGATGAACACTAAATTCATCAAGCTCGAAGACGCGCCCGCCGCGTACAAAGAGTTCGACGCGGGTTCTGCATACAAGTACGTCATCGACCCGCATGGTTCAGTGCGGCATTAAGCATCCGGCGCGGGCTAAGCATCAGGATGTCTCACACTTTCTGGTGAGAGGCATTCTGGTCCCGCCAGTCTCCGGGCAGCAACTTGAGCCGGCGAATATTTTCGCCGGCATTTGCCGTCTGCCCCAAGGTACTTGCCTTGGCTCGGACCAGGAGCAGAGCCTCAGCAATCCGCAGGTGATGATCAACCGCAAGCGTGTTCAAGCGCTTGGTTCGCAATCGGCCAAGGGTCAGACGGGGACGATGCACGGCATCCATTGACGTGCGTGGCTGGAGATAGCCTTCGTCTGATCCTTATCACCCCACGGACTTGATCAGGCTCGCCTGGTGTTGTGCCTGCCTCGGGCCATCGCACGGTCAACCCAGCCCTGGCTCATTCAGCCAGAAGTTTCCAATGATGTGGCCGAACTCGCCGCCGCCAGAATGGCAGTCACTTCTATAGGGAGATAGCACAGTGTTGGATAAGTCGGAACGGGAGGGTGGCCTATGGAGCTGCGCCATCTTCGCTGCTTCGTAGTTCTTGCTGAGGAGCTACATTTCACGCGGGCGGCTGAGCGCCTGCATATCGAACAACCACCGCTATCACGAGCCATCAAGGAACTTGAGGACGAGTTGGGCGTAGTGCTCTTCGACCGAAACCGACGAGGAACAGTTCTAACGGCGGCGGGCGCGGTCTTCTTGCAAGATGTTCGCCGTCTATTCACAGTGCTGGAACAGGCTCGTGAAAATGCCAAGGCTGTGGCATCGGGCTTGCGCGGTAGCCTGCGCATCGCTGTATCAGATGGGGCTATCGATCCACGGCTGTCGGCATTTCTGGCTCGTTGCCGCGCCGAGGAGCCGGAGATCGAAATACGCTTGTCAGAAGTGCCTCTGGCAGAGCAAGTGCGTGGCTTGCGTTCGGGCGACTTCATGATCGGGTTCGCGCACACGGCCGATGTCGGCGACGGTATCGCTGCCGAACCAATCTGGCATGACCCGCTGGTGATTGCGGTGCCAGCTCGTCACTCATTGCTCACCTACAAGGAGGTGCCACTTCAAGAACTTCAAGGCCATCCACTTGTCCTGTGCGACCCGCAGGTATGCGAGGGCTATTGCCGCGAACTCAAGCGGCTGCTCAACACGTTGGAGCACAAGCTGAATGTTGTCGAGGAAGTGTCCTCGCTAGACATGATGCTCACGTTGGTCGGCGCCGGCTACGGCATCGGCTTTATGACGGCGACCAAGATTCCCATCTCCCAACGGCCGGATGTGGTGATCCGCCCCTTGGCGATGGATTCCGCCGTGATCACCACCTACCTGCTTCGGCCCGACGGCGGCAATTTATCGGCTTCGGTGGAGCGTTTTATCGTTCGCCTTCGCGACTCTTCGGACGGTTGACGGAGCTGGCAGGCTAGACACTCAGGGATCAGTGTCGGCACGCAGATTGCGTTCGGTCGCCGTCATCAGGTCAGCCGCGCTTATTCCAAGTGCCGTAGAAATTTTCAGTATGAGCGGAAGCGTGGGCACGTGCTCACCACGCTCGATCTTACCCATGTGAGAACGCGAAATGCTTGCCCGAGATGCGAACTCGTCTTGCGCGACTCCTTGAGCGACGCGCGCAGCGCGCACGGCCTTTCCGAAGGCTGACGCCGACTCGGATTCATACGTCGATGTGCCAGAAGGACGGCCTGGCTGAATTGTTGATTTCTGCATTAGCAGAAGCGTCAAACAATCTGCCACAATTAACCACGTTAAAGATAACGACGTTAAACTTCACTCTTTCCTGCAACGCTGGTTTGCCTTTCTGGACAGATCGCTTATTGGGGGCCCTCATGCATGACGCCACCAGCCAGTTTTCCCATTTCAGGCTTGCTATCGCGCCCGGAGTGCCATCCTCTTGCCTCACAACGCTTCTTGCCCTACAGCGCGCGGAGGAACCAGAAGTCACCATCACGTTCTTTGAGACCTCAGCCGATGATCTGTTGACGGGCCTTGAGGAAGGCCGCTACGACGCTGGAATGTCGCTTCGGAACGCTGGTGCTCCGGCCGTGAAAAGCCAACCGCTCTGGGTGGAGAACGTGGCTGTTGCAGTGCCGCTGGGGTCCCCCTTAGTTGCCCAGGCGAAGATCACGCTTGCCGAGCTTCTGGACTATCCGGTGTTTCGCTGGCCGGCGGAGACTTGCCTACTGCTGGATCAGCGACTGTCCTTTCTTCCGTTGAGCCAGCAGAGCATTCAGCATGTGACTTCGTTCGAGATGATGGCGCTTTGGGTGACCGCTGGCTACGGAGTGGGGCTCTCCGCGCAATCGCGCATTGAGCGTGCCCATGCGTGGGGGATCACTATGCGACCGCTTTCAGACGGCCCCTACGAGATCGTGACATACCTGCAGCGGCCCCACGGACGAGCCAATGTTGTTTCTGAGCGGTTCGAGCACAGGGCAATGCTGGTTGCCAGGGACAGCGCGGCTTGCTCGAACAACCCATAGCCCGCTCTCGCCGAGGCTGCGTGCGGGTAGTTACAGCGGCACGCGCCTGTTAGCGCGCCAGTGATAGCACTTTCATCTCTGGCAATATGATGAATGAACATGGTCTTTGGAGGCACGAATGGTTGGAAGTGGTTGGGACCGAGTACCAATTGACTCGCAAAGCATCGATGCGCCGCTGTCGCGCGCGGCGGTGTTTCTCACGTTGACGGTCGCCGAGGGCCACGAGGCCCTTCAGGTGGTCGCCGGCGTCTTGGACGGGCTGGACGACCTGATCAAAACGGTGGGCTTCCGCGATCTCAACGGCCGGCTGTCGTGTATCACTGCACTGGGATCGGCGCTATGGGACCGTTTCCAGACCGGGAAGCGCCCGAAGGAACTACGGCCCTTCCTGCCCATCGAGGGTGCTAAGCACACCGCGCCTGCCACGCCCGGCGACCTGTTCTTTCACATCCGTGCCGAACGTGAGGACCTCTGTTTTGAATTCGAGCGCCTGCTGCTGGACCAACTGGGCAGCAGCGTGACGGTGGCCGACGAGGTGGTCGGTTTTCGCTACTTCGACTCCCGCGACCTGCTTGGCTTTGTCGATGGCACGGCCAACCCGACCGGGCACGACATCGGCGCCTCGACGCTGGTCGGCAGTGAAGATCAGGCGTTCGCCGGCGGCAGCTACTTGGTGGTGCAGAAGTATCTGCACCAAATGCAGCCGTGGGCTCGGCTCGCCAAGGACGAGCAAGAGCGGATCATCGGCCGGGAGATCGTCAGCAATGTCGAATTGCCCGACGCGACGAGCGGCCAGAAATCGCACAAGACCCTCGCCACGATCGTGGACGACGACGGCACCGAGCACGACATCCTGCGCGACAACATGCCCTTCGGCCGCCCCGGCCAGGGCGAATATGGCACCTACTTCATCGGCTACTCCAGGCATCTGTGGGTGACGCAGAAGATGCTGGAGCGCATGTTCCTCGGCGATCCGCCAGGCATGCACGACCGCCTGCTCGATTTCTCGACGGCGCACACCGGCGCCGTGTTCTTCGCTCCCGCACCGCGCACGCTGAGCGAACTCGTGGAGGCGGTGCAAGCGTAATGCAGGGGCCACAAGGCCCCTGCAAGGTTTGAGAGCCCTATGCTCCGTCTAGAACTACTGCGCTATCCACCAGCCGACGAACGCTTTGCCGCACATCCTCGGGGATGGGGTACGGGGCAATGGCCTCGGGCATATCCGCATGGTGCTGGTAGTCGCCCATGATGACCCGGATGATTGCCGGCACGTTGGTCGGCGTGACCGCATCAATGGCCGCGCGATCCCCCAGGTCAGGGTGCGGCTGGGTCAGCATGCGGTACAGATCCCACGAATCCGCGTGCGGGCACTGGTTCATGAGCACCTGGGCCAGCTTGTGCTTGAGCGGCACCAGTTGCCAATCGGGAACACGCTGCCCCCGATTGCCCAAACTGATGGACAGCAACTTGCCCGCTTTCAGTTCGCGGTTGATCTGGTCCTTGGACTTTCCGGCCAGCTTGCCGAACAGCGGGACCGGCAAGCTGCTTGGAGACTCGTAGATGGTCAGCATTTCCTCGCGCTCGCGCTGGATCGCGGACACTTCCGGCTCTGGGGCATGCGTCGGAGGCGGCGGCACCTGAGACAGCCGCTGGAACGTGATCCCGCCGCCATTCGAGGTCACGACAATGGGTGTTGCTACAACGGGCGAGACGCTGGTGAGAGTGGGCTCGGCCACCGTGGGGGCCGTCTCCACCGCTTCCTCCGCTTCCGCCATCGCCGGCACTCCGTCGATACGGATGGTCAGGTGCGCGCTCGCGGCTTCCACTTCGCCCTGTTCGAGCAGGTCGAGCCGATCGGCCCAGTCCTGCATCATCCGACGGCGCGGCTCAACGTACTTGGCGTGGTTGTAGGACGAACTCACCTTGTTGGGGTCGGAATGGGAAAGCTGCGCGTCCACCCAAATCTTCGGGTAGCCAATCTCGTTGAGCGCCGTCGAGATGGTGCCGCGGATGCCGTGGCCGGTCAGGCGCCCCTCATAGCCCATGAGCTGCACGGCCTTGTTGAGAGTGTTCTCGCTGATGCGCTTCTTGAGTTCGCTGCGGTGTGACAGCAGGTACCTCTGCGCCGGCCGCATCACCCCCAGAAGATAGCGCACGATCTCGATGGCCTGCAGGGATAGCGGCACGATATAGGGGGGCACATCCTGCGGCCGCTTCCCTGCCTTGCGCATTTCATCCTGGAGCTGCTTGACGATCTGCGGTGGGATGATCCACAAGCCGCGGTCGAGGTCGAACTGTTCGGGTTCGGCCAACCGCAGTTCGCCGGTGCGCACCCCGGTCAGGAACAGCAGCCGGACGCCAAGCTGGGTCTGCCAGCCACGGGGGTTGTAGAGCCGGAGCTTCTGGAGGAACTCGGGCATCTCGGGCAGGTGCAAGTAGGGATTGTGGGCTACCGGGGGCTTGGGTTCGGCTACCACGTCCAGGTCTGCGGCCGGGTTGACCTCCAGCCCCTCGGCGATGACCAGGGCATAACGGAACATCTGGTTGAACCAGGTGCGGACCTTTTCCGCAGTAGTGAACGCCTTGCGCTTCTCGATCGCCGCCAGGACGCCCAGAAGCTGAGGGCGGCGAATGTCATAGATCGACATCTTCCCCAGAGTGGGCAGCACGTCTTTGTTAAAGATGCGTAGGATCTGGGAAAGCGTGCTCTGACGGCCTTCCTTGAGTTCCTTACGGCGATGCTCGACCCAAGCATCGAAGACGGTCTTGAAGGTGTATTCGCCTGCCAGCTTGGCCGCGTGCCGTTTCTGGTCGCGCTCGACCTGGGGATCGATCCCCCTGGCAAGCAGGGCCTGGGCCTTGTCTCGCTCGGTCCGGGCTTCACGCAGGCTGAGGGCAGGATAGCCGCCTAGGCACAGGCGCTTTTGCTTGCCCAGCCAGTAGTAGCGGAATTGCCATGACTTGCCGCCTGCGGCTGAGACCATCAGGCCCAGGCAGTCGTTGTCGGAGAGGGTGTAGCGTTTTCCGGTGGTCTTCGCCTGCCGGACGGTCAGATCAGAGAGCGCCATTTCGAGACTCCTAAGTAATGACTTAGGCCCTATGCTCGTCATGGTTCCCGCTCAGCCCCAGCAACTATCCGGTAGCCGACCCACCCGTATTCTTGTGCCTTATTTGGTCACTCAAAAACGGTAGCTGTGGGTGGATTTCCGTGGCACTCGCTGGAATGAAAAAAGGAGCCGAAGCTCCTTTTTTCAATGACCTACAGACCCCAGTAGAAGTCTGTAGATCAAAATTTGGAGCGGGAGACGAGTCTCGAACTCGCGACCTCAACCTTGGCAAGGTTGCGCTCTACCAACTGAGCTACTCCCGCATTGTCCTGCACCTGCAGCGCTTTGCCGTACCACGCGCTGCCAGAAAAAATCTGGAGCGGGAGACGAGTCATGCACTAGAGCGCTAAGTCTCTGTTTCCCAATCACTTTCTCCACTGTGGTGATCAGCGAAGAACTCAATTATAGCCTTGTTTTTCGCCCTCGGCAACAAAGTTCATCCAACCACTTCCACCAGCGTCCAAGGATGATCCATCCACCCGTCGTTACGCCTGATGCGTCCAGCTGCTGAGCGGGTTCGCTATCGAACTCCAACTTGCGACGATCATGACTTGCGCTCGCTCCGCAGGCAGCGCGGGGTGGTGTCGCGTGGACTGCCTGGCACCTGGACGGCTGTAGGACACAACCGCCGGCATCGGAACACCGCAAGTACTCATCTTTACATCGCTGCGGCTAACTTCGCCGGAGCGCAACGCGGCGCCAGTGTAGTGGCAGCCAGCCTCAACGAAGGCGTGCAGCAATCCGGTTCATCTGCTCGATCTCCGCGCGCTGGCCATCGGAAATCGCTTGGCATAGGTTGACGAGTTCCGGATCTGAGAGCTGCGCCTCGCGGCACATGAGGATCGCTCCCGAATGGTGCGGGACCATAGACGCGATGAACTGTCGATCGCCGATTCCGGTTTGAGCACGGGTCGCGGCAAAAGAACCGAGTGTGAGAACGGCAAACAAGCCGTACAGCACGAGATTGAGCCGCCGGTTTGGAAACATGCCGGGCATTGTCGCTAGCATGAAGATGCCCATTGGCGCCCACATAGTGACCGCCATGTAGAGCATGTTGAGATTGTTTCTGAAGTCCCTGGCGCCGTCGATCATGCTGAACATTACGAAGTACATGACGACGAGGCCCAACACCATGTTCACCCAGAACTTGGCGTATGGTCGGCCGTGCTTACCCATCTGACCGGATGTGTGATGTTGATGTTCATGGGAATGTTCAGCCATCTCCGTCTCCTATGTGCTGGGGCAACCTGGCAGGGTCACTGGTACTGCGGCAGATACTTTGTCGATATATCAGCATGTGGAGCGATGCATCACTAACCGCTGATTTCCAGTCACCAACTGGACGTAGGGGCGTCGAACGCTTCAACTCGCTGGTCTTGAACCGTCTGGATATCAGACCATACCAAATCGGTCTTGATGGGCTTTGCGCCACCTATGACGCTGGTACCGTGAGCGCCAATATCGAGCTTGCGTCCTCATCGCTCGATGGGCCGGCAACTGATCGATTCTTGCATATCAAGCAAGACAAGGCCACCTGCGGCGGACGCCAATGGCCTCCTCCGCCTTCGCTTAGGGCATCGCCTCAAGCGTCCGTCGCAGGCCATAACGACACAACAGCCCTTGGGCAAGAAAGGAGCCGGTGATGTAGCGCACCCGAAAGGAGACGAAGACATGCACAAGGACATTTCAACATCAAAGGTGTTCTATCGTCCCATCGAGGCGGCCATCCGATGGGCTGGGTTGCTGCGGTATCTCCCGATGATCCTGGCCACGATCGCGTCACCGCGTGTCCTGCCTCGGTCGCTGAACTGCCCTCGATGGAATGAGTGCCGGCTGCACTCGGAACGTATCTATGACGGCATCCTCAACGGAGAGCTGCCCTACGGCAAGAACGGGATCACGCTCAATGATCCGAAGCTGCTCAATTCTCTGGATCTGACTGTTCGCCATGTCGATCTAAAACGCTGGATGCGCACCCACTATCCCGAGCACCGGCCAGGATTTCTGTTCAGCCGTGGCGAACGCATGGCGCATCCTTTCATCACCATGGAAACAGGACAGGCGATCCTCGTGGAGCGGCTGGCCCTTCAGGCCGCGCTTGAACAAGCCCGACGTGAGATGCGAGAACTGCAGGAGCAGCACGACACGCTACTCAAGCAATCCTCGGTGCTGTTGGCATCCAAGCAATGCGAGATCAGCGAACGGGCGGAAACGACCTATCTCAACATCATTGGAGGGATGTTGACGCTGATGCTGAGCCAGTCGCCTTCAGGCGTGCCCTATTCCAGCTTCAAAACGCAGGAGGCCCTTGTCTCTGCATTGGTCGCCCACTACGGCGGCACCATGGGCATCACTGAGCGCACCTTAAACGGAAAGTTCGCCAACGCTAAGAGGTACGTTCGTAGCGCAAGCGCATGAGGTTATCCAGCTTGTATGTGCAATCGCGGAGATTGCATTTGCAATGTCTTTCCGCAGCCAGGTCTATTGAATAGAGGTCACGCCAACAAACGCCACCGAGCGTTCAGGAGTGACCGCCATGTCGCAGACCCCTGTACTCCCGCCGAACGAGCGCCGCATCCTGCGGCTCGATGAAGTCGAAGCGAAGTCCGGCTTCAAACGCGCCCACATCTACAACCTGATGAAGAAGCGCCAGTTCCCTCAGGCGCTGCGCCTGGGCGTGCGCGCTGTCGGCTGGGATTCGATCGAAATCGACCAGTGGATCGCCGAGCGCCTCAACCACCGGACCTGACCCGCTCTCCCGCGGACTTCCCATTCCCAGCCGGAGAGCGCCATGCAGGTCGTGTCCATCATTTCAACGAAGGGCGGCGTCGGCAAGACCACGACGGCCGCCAACCTGGGCGGGCTCGCCGCGGACGCGGGCCTGCGCGTGCTGCTGCTCGATCTCGACGTGCAGCCCACCTTGTCCTCCTACTACGAACTGACCCAGCGCGCGCCGGGCGGCATCTATGAGCTGTTGGCCTTCAACGAGCGCGACCTTGGCCAGCTCGTGTCCCGCACGATCATCGCGGGCCTGGACCTGGTGCTGTCCAACGACCACCGGGGCGAGCTGAACACGTTGTTGCTGCATGCGCCGGATGGCCGCCTGCGGTTGCGGCATCTGCTGCCAGCACTTGCTCCCCTCTACGACCTGGTGCTGATCGACACCCAGGGCGCGCGTTCCGTGCTGCTGGAGATGGCGGTGCTCGCCTCCGATCTCGCGCTGTCGCCCGTCACGCCGGAAATCCTCGCGGCACGCGAGCTGCGGCGCGGCACCATGCAGTTGCTCGAAGACATTGCGCCGTACCGGCACCTGGGTATCGAACCGCCGCCGCTGCACTTGCTCATCAACCGCGTCCACCCGGTGTCCGCCAACGCACGGCTGATCCAGCAGGCCCTGCGCGACCTGTTCCAGGACAGCGCCGGCATCCGCGTGCTCGCCACCGACGTGCCGGCCATAGAAGCGTATCCACGTGCCGCAACGCGCGGCCTGCCGGTGCATCGGGTCGAGCACCGCCAGCCGCCCGGCAGAGTCGCCCCTGCCGCGCTCGACACGATGCGCGCGCTCGCCAGCGAGTTGTTCCCGCAATGGCAGGACCGACTGGCTCAAGTATCCGGCCGCCCGCAGCGACCTCTTGATCCTGGGAGGCCCCATGGCGAACGCACATGAGCTGGCCCGCGGCCACAAGCGGCTGCGCGCCCTGATCGAGTTCGCGGTCGGTGAGGGCTGGCACGTCAAGCGCACGCCGGGCGGGCACCTCAAGTTCACCAAGGCCGGCTGCGCGGCGATCTACACGAGTTCGACAGCGAGTGACCACCGGGCCGAATTGAACGCCCGTGCGCAGATCCGCCGCGCCGAGCGAGAGGCCCGCATGGCGCCGGCCGGCGGTCGTGGGGACTGCGAGGGGTGCGGCCATGGCTGACATGACCTCGCAGGACATGGCAGGCAAGCTGCTCGCGGCCGGCTTCGAGCGCAGCGGCCCAGCGGCTACGGCCTTGAGCGACCCGATCGCGGACACGCCCATGGTCGTGACGCTGGACCAGTTGCGGCCCTACGACCATGACCCGCGCATGAAGCGCAACCCGGCTTACGAGGAAATCAAGGCGTCCATCCGCGAGCGCGGCCTGGACGCGGCGCCGGCTATCACGCGCCGGCCCGGCGGGGACCACTACATCATCCGCAACGGCGGCAACACGCGGCTGGCGATCCTGCGCGAACTCTGGTCGGAGACCAAGGAAGAACGCTTCTTCCGCATATCGTGTCTGTTCCGACCATGGCCGGAGCGCGGTGAAATCGTCGCGCTGACCGGGCATCTTGCCGAGAACGAACTGCGCGGCGGCCTCACGTTCATCGAGCGCGCGCTCGGCGTCGAGAAAGCACGGGAGTTCTACGAGCAGGAGAGCGGCGCCGCCCTGAGCCAGTCGGAACTGGCCCGCCGCCTGGCGGCCGATGGCTTCCCCGTCCAGCGGTCGCACATCACCCGCATGGCCGACGCGGTGCGCTACCTGCTGCCCGCCATTCCCACCGTGCTTTATGGCGGCCTTGGGCGCCACCAGGTCGAGCGGCTGTCGGTCATGCGCACGGCCTGCAAACGCACCTGGGAGCACTACGCCAAGGACCGCTCGCTGCCGCTGGACTTCGACAGCTTTTTTCAGGAGGTGCTGGCGCAGTTCGACACGCAGGGCGACGAGTTCGCGCCGCAGCGCGTGCAAGACGAGCTGATCGGCCAGATGTCCGAGCTGCTGGGCATCGGCTACGACGTGCTGGCGCTGGACCTGACCGAATCGGAAAGCCGCCACCGGGCGCTGGTCAGTGACCCGACGCCACCTGCGGCGCAGCCGGCGTTGCCTTCGCCCACCGCCGGCACGCCGACTCCGCCGGGCGCAGCATCGTCCATCGCCACGCCTGCAGCGGCGGCCGGTCCTCCACCCGCCAGCCCTCCGGCGTCCGAGCCCACCTTGCGCCACGACGACACGGCGGCTGGCGAAGCGGCCACGGGAAGCCCGGCGGCTGCACCGAGCGATCTGCTTCGTGAGCACATCGTCTCGCCGGCACCGACGACCGAACGGCTGCAGTCGATCCAGCGCATGGTCGCCGACCAGTTGGGCGATGCGCTGCCGCCCGACTTCTCGGCGAGCGTGTTGCAGTCCATCCCGGTGCAAGCCGGCGGACTCTATCCGATCTCCGATGTCTGGTACATCGACGCCGGCCTGGACACGCCCGATCGGCTGCGCATCCACATCGCGCAGTTCGCGCGCGAGATCGCCGGGGAGGCAGGCCTGGACGAGTACATCGAGGATCGCGCCGATGGCATCGGGTTTGCGTGCCGCGCCCGCGGCCAAGCCCCGTCGCCGCTCGGCCGCGCGGTGCTGACGCTCCTCACTTCGCTGACGGGTCAGCCCGTCGCCGAAGCGGGCCTGGACGGCGCGCAGCTCGCCGCCGACCTGCCGACCCTGTTGCACGGCCAGAGCCAAGGCCATGGCAGCGGCGCAAGGCGCTTGAGCGACACCGCGTTGGTCAAGCTCTTTCGGCTGCTCCGCTTGGCCCGGCGTCTGCTGGACCTGGAAGCCGGCACCACGGCGCCCGGGACGTGAGCGAGGGAGGTCGCATGTCCACATCGCATCCGCTCAACCAGGCCGTGATCGCCCAGGCGCTGTATGACCTTCGCAACGGCCAACTGCGCCGCTGCAAGGCCATGGGCTTCGGCGAGGCCGAGCTGGATGCGCTCAAGCACCCCGCGCTGATCAGCGTGCTGGCCAACGCCAGCGTCTCGTGGTGCTCGGTCACGGTCAACCGCGAAGTGCTGCAGCGCCTGCTCAACCAGGCACAGGACGTGGAGAAGGAAATCGCCACGGTCGATCGCATGCTGCGGCTGGGGGCCAGCACGGAGATGGTCAGCCGCTTCTATGGCCTGACCCATCAGGAAGTCGCCCTGCGGCGGGAGATCCTCGGCCTGCCCAAGCGCAAGGGGCGCCACCCCGTCCTGGACGAGACCCAGGACACCGAACTGTGGCGGCAATGGAAAGCCGTGACCAGCAGCAGGAACGTCGATCTGGAGGACGAGACCTCGATTCTCGATGCGGCCATGGACCTGGCCGAGGGTATGTCACTGCCGCTCTCGGTGGTCTGGGCCGCGATCAGGAACTGGGTCGATCAGGGATTGGGCTAGGCCATGGCCGTGGACGACACCGCCCCACGAGCCCCGCGTCAAGGCCCCGTCGCACTCGCCGACCTGTTCGACGCTGCGCTGAAGGACCTCACGCCCAAGCCACATCCCAGCGCGCCAGCGCCCATGGCAGTGCCCACGCCTGCCGCGTCCGGCGACGCCTTCCTGTTCAGTGGCAATCGGCACGAGAGCGTGCCGCGGCGGCTGTTCCTCGACCGCCGCCTGACACCGCTGGAGCGCAACGCCTGGCAGGTGTTCCGGCTGATGCTCAACGACGACGGCGTCACGGCGTTCCCGACCTATGAGCAGTTGCGCCCCTGGCTGGCGTCCATGCCCTGCGCGGGACAAGCCTCCCACGAGACCGTCGCGCGGGCGCTGACGCTGCTGCGCCTGACGCGCTGGCTGAGCCTCGTGCGACGACGGCGCGACCCCAAGACCGGCCGCATCCTCGGAAACCTCTACGTCCTGCATGACGAACCCCTGACACCGTTCGAGGCCATGCAGCTCGACGCCGACTACCTGGCCCTGGTCAGCCAGTCGCTGGGGCATTCGGCCAAGGCCGTTCAGGTGGTGGGACTCAACACCCTCCAGGAGATCGCGGACGACCCGATGTTGTCCGGACGCACCTTGCCGTCGCGGCTGCAAGTGCTCGCCGAGCGCCTGGCCGACCAGGGCATCACCGCCACTCAAAGTTATCCACAGGAGGATGCGATCCACGATTCCGAAGAAGGGCCCGCGAGCCTTCTTCGGAATGGCGAACGCCCCTCTTCGGAATCCGAAGCAGGGCCGAAACCCGCGCCAGACGGCGCTCTTCGGAATCCGAAGCAGGACCGTACAGTACGTAGTAGTCGTATTAATGAAGTACGTACTACCGCGCAGGCGCGTGCGCTGGGCGACCTGCAATGGCCCAAGCGCTTCGCGGAACTGAAGGCGGAACAGCAGGCCGGAGCCAGGATGGCGTTGCAGCAGGTGGACGCTGCCCTGGGGCAGGCCGTGCTGGACGAATGGGCCGCACGGTGCGGCAAGCATGGCATCCGCAACCCCGCCGGATATCTGTTCGGCATCATCCAGCGCGCCATGCGCGGCGAGTTCAATGCGTGGGCCAAGCAGACCGGCCCGGCACCGCCAACACCATCGGCGGCGCGAGCGCCACCATCCGAGCCGCCGCGCAACGTCGTGCCGCCCGAGGTGGCCCGGCAGCACATCGAGCGCCTGCGCGACCTGCTGCGCAAGACCTGAGCACAGGGCTCGTCAAAGCCGTGAAGTAGATCTCCATGGCGGTCGGCAGAAACGGTCCCCTGGGGACGGCTGTGCGGTGAAGCGCCGGGTGACGGCGCGACCTGCTGCGCGAAACCTGGGCAAAGCGCCTGGCAAGGCCATGAAGCAAACCTCCATGGCGCTCAGCGGAACGGTCCCCTGGGGACGGCCGTGCTGCGAAGGATGGTGTCGAACGACAGCGCGACGTGCGGTGCAGCACGCAACCCGTCGACGACCGAGGCCCGGAGCGCCAACGTGAATGCCCATCTGCGGAGCGGTCCCCAGGGGACCGTTGCGCGCTGCGCCGCCAGCGCGCACAGAACCGGGGGCCGGCTCATTTCGGTTTGTTGACTGACTGCCTTCCGCCGCATGCGGATGCTGGCGGCTCCCTGTCCACCAGCGAGCGATCACCATGGCAACCAGCAACGAACCATTGCAACTCAACCTCGGCTCCCTGCGCAGCGCAATGTCGCTGACGCTGCACACCCACCACGCCTCGCGCATCTGGCATGGCCGCGCCGCCGCCGAGGGGCGACCGGGCATCGTCGGCCTGAACGGCTACATCGCCGTCATGAACAAAATGAAGCGCGGCTCGGAGCAGGACGACCCGTACAGCGACTGGTGGATGCTGCGCATCGAGGACAAGCTCGACCAGACCAAGACCACGCTGCAGACGCTGCGCGAACAGGTGGACCAGGCCCTGGCCGGCGTGCCCGCCGCGTTGACCCTGGGCGAGAACCTCAACGTGCAGCCCGTCAAGCTGCCGCTGTTCGTCAATGCGCAGTTGGGCTTTGCCGCTGTCTATCTCCTGGCCGACTACGACGACATCGCGCGCAAGCTGATCCTCGCCCACCACACCGCGCTGATCGACCGCAGCACCTTAGAGCGCTGGCTCAACGAGGGCGCGCACGCGCTGCGCAGCCTGTTCTCGCTGGCCCAGCAGTATCGCTATTCGGGCTGCACCCGCGACGATTTCGCGGCGAAGAATGCGGCAGCGCGGGCCGCGCTGGAGAAGTTCGGCGAGTTGCCGCAGGACGTGCTCGAAGGCACGCGCCGCTCGAAGTTTGCGCCACCCATCGTGCGCCGTGGTCTGCAACAGCGCGGTGAGAGTCCTGCCGCAGCCGCTACCAGCGTCGATGGTGATGCGGCCGCTGCTGCCGACCCGTCCGAAAACGCAGCCACTGCCGGCGAGGACGAATCCGCATGAGCGATCTGAACCAGCCGACCCGCTACTTCCGGGGCCTGCAACAGGGAGCCTTCATGCGCCTGGAACACGCGGCCTCTCTAAAAGGCCTTTTAAAGCCTTTTAAAGGTAAAGGGGACTTGGAGGCCTGGGCCGGCCAGTGCTTCGCCATGCGCGACGAGTTGATCGGCTTGGCGCAGCGACAAGTGCTGCAACAGGCCAGTGGGCATCCCTTCCACCTGCTGCCCGTGGAACTGGCCCAGCAGACCACTGGCGCGGGAACGACGTTCCTGCGCTGGCGCAGGCACGACCGCTCGGCCATGGGCGTGGCCCTGTGGCAGGAGCTGATGGCGAGCACCAGCACGCCGGTCAACCTGCTGGCCGACCTGCACGCGATCGAGCTGCAGCGCATCACGCTGAACATGCAGATCAGCCTGTTGCACACCCTGGGCAGGCAGGCGCAGGAGTGCGCCAGCAAGGCCGCCGAGGCGGAAGACGCCTACCTGCGCCGGCTCACGTCCTTTCCCGCCGCAATGCGCGATCGGTGATTGCGCCGGGCATCCCAGCACGCGCCCGGCGCCGACCAGGTGCGGGTATTTCAACCACCAAGGAGATTGCAACATGAGCACGCATTTTTCGGGCGAAGGCAACATCGGCTCGCCCCCCGAGTACCGGGAGTTCCCCAACGGCAACGACGAACCGCGGCGCTTGTTGCGGCTGAACGTGTATTTCGACAACCCCGTTCCCACCAAGGGCGGCGACTATGAGGATCGCGGCGGCTTCTGGGCGCCGGTGGAAATCTGGCACCGCGACGCCGCGCACTGGAAGGACCTCTACCAGAAGGGCATGCGCGTGCTGGTCGTCGGCCGCATGGAGCGCGAACCCTGGACCGACAACGAGGATCAGCCACGTGAGACTTGGCAGATCAACGCGCGCAGCGTCGGCATCCTGCCGTTCCGCATCGAGTCCGTCGTCCTGAGCCCCAAATCGCAGGAGACCGCACAGGACGCGCAGCCCAAGCCCCAGGCCGCCCAGGAACCGGCTGCGCCGAAGGAGCCCAAGCGCAGGAAGTGATCCGACGGGGGGGCGGCCGCAGTACGTTGCCGCCCCCCATGTCCTCGCGAGCTATCCCCAGGGGACAGCGCCACCAGCGTCCACCGGCTTCCACGCGCTCCCGAACATCGCGGCTCCCGACTCGCACATCGCCGGCCGCACGCCATCCCCGCCTCAGCCATCCCATCTCGTGAAAGCGGTCGCTGCCGCATGCAGCTTGTTTGCTGCTGCCCCAACAGGCGCTCGGCATCCTCGATCCCAGCAACTCCATGAACAACGGGAAGCGGATGGACGGACATGCGGCTGTTTCTGTGCGAGAAGCCCTCCCAGGGCAAAGACATCGGCCGGATTCTCGGCGCCACGCAGCGCGGTGAAGGCTGCCTCAACGGCTCCGGCGTCACGGTCACCTGGTGCATCGGCCATCTCGTCGAAGCGGCAGCACCCGAGGTCTATGACGCGGCGCTCAAGCGCTGGTCGTTGGAGCAGTTGCCCATCATCCCTCAGCAGTGGCGGGTCGAGGTCAAACCGCAGACCGCCACGCAATTCAAGGTCGTCAAAACGCTTCTGGCGAAGGCGACCCATCTCGTCATTGCCACCGATGCCGACCGCGAGGGTGAACTGATCGCCCGCGAGATCATCGACCTGTGCGGATACCGCGGCCCCATAGCACGCCTGTGGCTGTCGGCGCTCAACGATGCGTCCATCCGCACCGCGCTCGCCAAGCTGCGGCCCTCGGCCGAGACGCTGCCGATGTATTACTCGGCGCTGGCGCGCTCGCGCGCCGACTGGCTCGTCGGCATGAACCTCAGCCGGCTGTTCACCGTGCTCGGGCGGCAGGCCGGCTACGACGGCGTGCTGTCGGTCGGGCGTGTACAGACCCCGACGCTCAAACTCGTGGTGGACCGCGACCGAGAGATCGCGGCCTTCGTGTCCGTGCCGTACTGGGCCATCGACGTGTCCCTGTCCGCAGGCGGTCAGACGTTCACCGCGCAGTGGGTGGCACCCGACGCCAGCACCGACGACGCCGGCCGCTGCCTGCAGCAGCCCGTCGCACAGCAGGCCGCGCAACAGATCCGCGCCGCGGGCAGTGCCCAGGTGGTGTCGGTCGAGACCGAGCGCGTGCGCGAAGGCCCGCCGCTGCTGTTCGACCTGGGCACCTTGCAGGAAGTCTGTTCCAAGCAGCTTGGGCTGGACGTGCAGGAAACCTTGGAGATCGCCCAGGCTCTGTACGAGACGCACAAGGCCACGACGTACCCGCGCTCGGATTCGGGCTACCTGCCCGAAAGCATGTTCGCCGAGGTGCCCACGGTCCTGGACAGCCTGCTCAAGACCGATCCCACGCTGGCCCCGATCATGGGCCAGCTCGACCGCGCCCAGCGCTCGCGCGCCTGGAACGACAGTAAGGTGACGGCGCACCACGGCATCATCCCGACGCTCGAACCCGCGAACCTCTCCGCCATGAGCGAGAAGGAGCAGGCGGTGTACCGGCTGATCCGGGCGCATTACCTGGCCCAGTTCCTCCCGCACCACGAGTTCGACCGCACCGTGGCGGACCTCTCCTGCGGCCAGCAGAAGCTGGTGGCCACGGGCAAGCAGGTCGTCGTCAAGGGCTGGCTCCTGGTGCTGGCCGAGCCAGAACGTGAAGGCAGCGCCGACGAGGACGGCGATGCCCCGCGCAGCCAGGTGCTGCCCGCATTGCGCGACGGGATGGCATGTCAGGTCGCCGGGGCCGACATCAAGGCCCTCAAGACGATGCCGCCCAAGCCCTATACCCAGGGCGAACTGGTCAAGGCGATGAAGGGCGTTGCGCGTTTCGTGACCGACCCGCGCCTGAAGCAGAAGCTCAAGGACACGACGGGCATCGGCACCGAGGCGACCCGGGCCAACATCATCAGCGGGCTGATCGCCCGCGGCTACATCGTGAAGAAGGGACGCTCCATCCGCGCATCGGATGCGGCGCTCACGCTGATAGACGCCGTGCCCGCGGCGATTGCCGACCCCGGCACCACCGCCGTCTGGGAACAGGCGCTGGACATGATCGAGGCCGGACAACTCACCCTGGATGTGTTCATCGGCAAGCAGGCTGCATGGATTTCGCAGTTGATCGCGCAGTACGGCAGCACGTCCCTGTCCATCAAGGTGCCCCAAGGACCGGCTTGTCCGCAGTGTGGCGCGCCCACGCGCCAACGCACCGGCAAGAGCGGCCCGTTCTGGTCGTGCAGTCGCTATCCCGACTGCAAAGGCACGCTGCCGGTCGAAACCGGCACGTCCAAGCGTGGTGCCTCGCGCCCACGCAAGAGCGGCCGCAAAGGCTCCTGACCGACCCCCGTTCCCCGTGAGCCGTGCCCGCCATCGGCGGCGTGGCCCGTGTTCCGCATGCCCTGCGGGACGCCCAGCGCGCAACGCCTTCTTGTCCGTGTGCGCGTCCCGTTCAGCCGCCCCCGGCCGCGGGACCTGAAGGTAGCTTCTCCGCGAACCGCACCCCGCGCGTTCTCCCCGTCCGCATCTCTTCCGCACGCTGCGAAGGGTCCCCCGATGGCTTGCCTGTGCGAGCCACCCGGAGACCCTTCGTGGTCAGCGGTATTCGGTGCCGGTGCCCGCCGGCGCAAAAACGGGCTCCCTTTGTGCGCGGATGTGCGCCAGACGATGCCGGCCCCAGCCACGACATGGGCCGGGTGTGATTGCTGGATGAGCAGACGGTTCTAGCGACGACCGGGCCTGCCAATCAGCCCACGGGTGGTTCTTCTTTCCTCCCGAGCCGAAGGCCCCTGGGGCCTTCGGCGCCTTTCTCCTGCCTTTCAACGCCCCGGCCAGGGCGATGGCCCTGCGCCATACGAACAGGAGACCGACATGCACCCGAAACTTTGCGCACCGCCACGCAACACGCCGCTGCTCTACGGCAGCGTCTGCAGCGGCATCGAGGCCGTGAGCCTCGCTTGGCAACCGCTCGGCCTCGAAGCCGCGTGGTTCGCCGAGATCGAGCCGTTCCCGAGCGCCGTGCTCGCCCACCGTAACCCCCTCGTGCCCAACCTGGGCGACATGACCACGATCGCCCGCCAGGTCCGCGCCGGCACCGTGCCCGCGCCAGACCTCCTGGTCGGCGGCACGCCGTGCCAGTCGTTCAGCGTGGCCGGCGCCCGCCGTGGCCTGGCTGACCCGCGCGGCGCCCTGACCCTTGCCTATGTGGAGCTTGCAAATGCCATCGACCAAACCCGCCGCCAAGACCGCCGCCCGCCGGCAACGCTCGTCTGGGAAAACGTCCCCGGCGTCCTCAGCGACTGCAGCAACGCCTTCGGACACTTCCTGGGCGCACTGGCCGGCGAAAGCCGTGCGCTCGAACCGCCAGGGCAAAAATGGGCGCACGCAGGTTGTGTGTCTGGACCCCGGCGCCGCATCGCCTGGCGCTTGCTCGATGCTCAATATTTCGGCGTCGCCCAACGGCGCCGTCGCGTGTTTCTTGTGGCAAGTGGTGGAGGTGGCGTCGATCCCGCCGAGGTACTTTTTGAGCGCCCAGGCCTGCGCGGGGATTCTTCGCCGGGCTTCGCGCCGTGGCAAGACGCTGCCGGCGCTGCTGGATCGGGCGCTGCGGCAGCAGGCTGGTACTCGGGATATGCAGGACTGAAGCAGCCCTACGGCAAGGCCACGGTGACGTTCGGATTCGGCGGGGGCAAGACCGCAGGACCCATCGACGTCGCGGCCTGCCTGACCGCGGCGCCCGGCCCGAAGAACGACTTCGAGGTCGAGACCTTCGTGGCGCAGTCCATCGCGGGCAGCATCAGCCACACGCTCAGCACCGCCAACGGCGGCAAGGGCTGCAGCGAGGACGGCACCGGCAAGGGTGTGCCGATCATTGCCTTCACCGCACAGGGCTGCGGGGCGGATGCGACGACGAACCATGCACCGACGCTGCGTGCCGGCAGACATCGCCTCAGCCACGCGAACGCCGGCGTGGTGCCGGCCATCGCGTTCGCGCAGAACTCGCGCGGCGAGCTGCGGCTGGAATCCGGCCACGGCCAGCTTGCCGGGACGCTCTCCACGGGTGGCGGCAAGCCGGGCCAAGGCCGGCCGATGGTGATCGGCGTGGCGCTGCGCGGTCGCACCGAAGGCCTGGCCGCTGAACTGGGCGATGGCGTCTCGACCGCGCTGCGCACCAGCAGCGGCGGTGCCGACAAGCCCCATGTGCTGGCACCGGACTTCGAGGCACATTTCCGCTACGACTGGAATAACCCCGGTCCGGGCGACTGGTCGCAGTGGCGGGTGCGTCGGCTGATGCCGGTCGAATGCGAGCGGCTTCAAGGCATGCCCGACGACTACACGCTGGTGCCGTACCGCGGCAGGCCCTCCGCCGACGCGCCGCGCTACAAGGCGATCGGCAACTCCATGGCCGTGCCGTGCGTCGCGTGGCTGGGCCAGCGGCTGGTGCAGTGCCTGCACAAGACGGGATCGAGCGCTTCGGATTGATGCACGACGCGGCCGGCGGGCCGCGTGATCCTCCCTCCTGCATTGCCGACGCATCGGCAACAGCCAGCAGCCAGGGTGTCAAGGCTGCCGTGGGTTCCTCCCACGCCACCCGCCAGTTCGCCCCGGCATCTCTCCGGCGAACGCTGCCCACCGGGCATCGATGCCACCTTCCTCCAACCCACGGGATGTATGCCGCGTCCCGTCAGGGGCGTGTCGTCAACCCGGTCGATATCAGGACTTTCCATGGACACCATCACCCGACAAGACCGCATCACGCTCAAGAACCTCAAGGTCGCGGATTTCGCGAGCGAGGAAACGCTGTGCTTCACCGCCACCGTCATGTTCGACGGCAGGCCCATCGCCGAAGCCCGCAATGACGGACACGGCGGCTCGACGTTCGTGCGCGCGTTGCAAGGCCAGGCCGCGCTGCTGGCCCAAGCCGAGGAATTTGCCAAGAGCCTGCCGCCGGCATCGCTCGACGTCGAGCGCGAGGACGACGAGCCACTTCTCATCGACATGACGCTCGACTTCCTCGTGGACCAGTTGGCCGATGCCATGCACGCAGAGCGCAAGCTGCGCACCGCGTTCAACCGCGACATCGGCAACAAGGTGCTGTTCATCAAGGACGGCCGGCTGCTGTTCCTCAAGGGCATCAAGCTCAAGGCCATTGCCGAACGCGCGGCATATTTCGCAAAGCTGCGCAGCCGACAGGACCAGCCCATCGTCATCCTGGCCGAGCTGCCAGCGGACGAGGCATTCGCCATCTGGAAGCAGCATGTCCTGGGCGACAAGCCCCGCTGATCCAGCCTCACCGCACCGTCATGACCGCCCCGCACTCGTTGCGGGGCTTTTCTTTGTCCCTGCGCACATCAATCGGGGCTGGACCAGATGCCGATTTCCAACTGACGTGGCGCGGCACCCTCACGAAGCTGTCCGCATGTTCGCTGATTCGTCAGCACATGCCAGCAGCCAGGGTTTCAGGCTGCCGCGGGGTTCTCTCCGCGCAACCCACCAGTCCGCATCGCATCCATTGCGCGGACGCGCGTCCCCAAGACGCTGATGCTTTTTTTCAACCGCGTGCGGGAGCTGCCATCCCGTGAGGGACAGGGCCCCGCTTTTCCAAGGAGCCCATCCATGTCCCAGCAAGCCTCTTTCGGCCGATTCGGTCAATTGGCCTTGACCTACTGCGGCAAGTTCCTGCCGCTCGAAGTCCTGCACAGCGCCGCCGGCCACTACATCGGCACGCGCGATACCGAAGGTCCCGTCTCGCGGGAATCTCGTGAGTACTTCCGCAGCCATGCCGCGGCTCAACGTGCCCTCGAAAGAGGCGGCTGGTCCCAGCTCGCCATTCCCTGATCCAACTGGAGGAATCACGTCATGAACCAGCTACTGCCACAGGAAGTCGTCGATCAGATCGTTCGGGAAGAACGGCATTTCAGCGCCGCGCCCCAAGCCTTTTTCGAGGCATGGAAGCGTGGTGTCGAGATCGCCGGCCCGCAATGGTTTGGCGATGGCACCCGTGAAGGTCTGAACCAGGCCAAGAGCAAGTGGGATCTGCGTCCCGACATGCTGCGCCTCAACGACGCCCTCGGCGTCCTGAGCAGCGGGGAACGCATGTTCCTGTCCGCGATGGTCAGCTTCTACAACGCGCGCGAGGGCGGTGCCATGCTCAAGCGCTGCCACTTCAACGGGTTGTCGGACTTCGACGGCCTCGATCTGCCACGTCGCCAGGTGATCGCCGACCTGCTGCTGAACTACAGCGGTTGGTGAGCCGGTCCCTGGCACACCTTCATCACTGCGTTCACGGGACCCCATGAGGGACATGCGCCTCGTTCGAGGCCATGTCCCTCGCGTTTTCTCCCCGCCCAGCGCCATCCGGCATCAGGCGGTTTCCCCTGCGGATGCCATCGTCCGCAAGGGCTGGCTCCGTTCATTCATCGAAAGGAGCCTTCATGGCCAACAACTACTACGAAGCCACCGGCGTTCTCGTGCTCGACCGTGTGACGCCCGTCATCCAGGCGCTGTTCGGCGCCTTCGCGCTGGACGAGAGCCACCCCGGCAACGGGCAGGCCTACATCGCCCAGATCGCCGAGACCACCAATCCGCAATGGCCGGACGTGCTCGATGGCCTGGAAGACCTGACCACGCAACTCGGTATTCCGATGCCGGACGACGAAGGGCTGTCGATCCCGCCGCTGCTCGAACTGCTCGCCGTGCACTTCCGTGCCGATGAGGACGAAGAGCTGGGGAACTTGATCGACCGTCATTCGTTCGAGGACACCGCCGATCTCGACGCATTGTTTCTGATCGCCACCCGGTTCGATGACGGGCACCACCTGACCGCCATCCAGTTCGAGGGCTGCTGGTACTGCAGCAAGCCGCGGCTGTTCGAGTTCGGCGGCAACGGCTGCTACCTGAGCCGCGAGGTCCGCTTCATCAGCTCCTCCTCCCAGGCCCTCCAGCTCGGCGACCAATTGCGCAAGACCATTGTGGCCGCCGACATCGAAGAGGCTTCGGCCCTGATCGCGCTGGAGACCATCAATCTGCTGGCGGGCGTCAGCGACGAGCCATTCCGCATGAATTTGCGCCGGCGCGTCGCCGAGCGATTGGCCCAAACGCCAACGATCAGCGTCACCTGACGCTGTTTCCTTTCTTTCCACCCACCGGGGTCAATTCCCGGTGGCGGGGATTTGCTCCATCATTATTCTGTTGGAGAAATCCCATGTCCCAGAATCCCAATCCCTTTCTACGCGGCTACTGGAATCTGAAAATCGTCCGCACGCTGTCCATCAGCTACGAGGACGGAAGCCCGCATGTCTGGCGAAACATCCACCCGAGCCAGCAGCACCTCTGCGACGCGGCGCTGGTTTCTTCTCCTTGCATCATCACCAGCGACTTCGCGGTGGTCAGGACTGGCACCGAACCTGTCGGCGCCGCACTGATCGCCGAATGCGACGCGGCTGAAGGGGGCAGCGGCGAAGGCATGGTGGGTGCCGTGGTGTACGCGATCCACGGCGACGACTTCGACGGCCGCCTCGTCCACATTGGCGACACCTATTCGGCCGAGGCCGCACGGGAAGTCGTGCAGCGGTTGAGCTTCGAGACCGGCTACTACAGCCGGTGCTGGGAAATCAGCAGCGCGCACATCAGCCGCGAAACCGGCCAGTACCTGGCCAACCTGGCTGACCTCGCGACGCCGGAGGCCTTTTTGTTCATCGCGTTCCGGATTCCCTACAGCCCGGCGATCGGCGTCAAGCTGATCTCCACGCCCTGGACGGACCAGCACCTGCAGGACGTCGAGGGGATCGCCGCCGAGCAGCTTCGGCAGGAGCACCGCAGCAAGGGCATGCCGGACGAGCTGGCACAGATCCTTGAACTGGCCGGCCAGGCCGACGTGCGCATCCTCATCCTCGATGCCGACGCACCCGTGTTGCCGGGCCTATCGCTGGCCGGCGAATAGCTGCCACACACATCCCCGGCCTTCCTTGTCCTCACCGCATGCCGGCCCGGTCTCCCGCCAGAGAGCCGGGCCGGCGCACTTTCACAGGAGCGATCCCATGTTCCCCGACCTCATCACACCCGCATCCGACTTCGAGCACCAACTCGGAGCCTGCGTCAACGCCATGAGCCAGGAAGATGCCATCGGCCAGATCCTGGTATTCGAGCGCATGAGCGGCACGCTGCACATGCGCCATATCGCCAGCGCCGACCTGGTGGACACCGACGTGGACGACTACGAAATGGTCGTCTTCGACGGTGGCAACACAAGCGGCGACACGTGGAAACACGTGTTCTTTCCGCGTCAGCGCGAGCACTACTTCGTGTACCAAGCCTGATTCCTCCAGCCCCTTTCGAGGGGCTTTTTCTTGCCCGCAGCACAGGAAAACGGTTGTGGTGCGGTGCCGTTTCCTGCGGGCAGGCAGACCGCCCCAGGGCCATGCTTGCCCCATGTTCGTCGGCGTTGCCGGCACATGCCCAGGCAGTCGAGACCTTCGAGGCTGCAAGCGCGGGAAACCGTGCTGGTCGTTTCTTCCTACGGACCTACCGCGTCCATCCACGCCACCCACAAGGGACCTCTCCCTTGCGGGCGGGGAATCCCTTGTTTTTCCTCAAGGAGTTTCCCCATGGATCGTTCCCTCATCAAATCCATGATGCCTTCGCTGGTCGCAGGCCATGTGCCCCGCAACGTGCGGTCGTTCAAGTACCGCGTGTTCGATGATCAGCCGCTGTCCTCAACGCTGGGCTTCGCCATCGACCCCCAACCCTTCGACGGCAAGGTGGTCGCCGCGACCGACGATGCCATCGTCGTCAAGCTCAAGCCTTCCGAGTTCGCGGTGCTCGATCCCAGCCTGGTGACCACGGTTCCTGCCGAAGGCGCCAAGGTGCATGTCCAACCCTATGCCCGTCGTCGCTTCGACGGACTGCGCGCGGACACGCCGGAGGTCATCACCGAGGAGACTTCGGACGGCACGCCGTACACCATCACGAGGCACATCCTCGGCTCGGCGCCGGCCAAGCTGCCCATTCCCACGCCGCAGTGCATGGAGTTGGGCCAGCTCATCGAGCAGTTGGAGGAGATGCCGGCCCCCGATCGCTTCCGGCGCATCACCCACATGCTGGTGGATGCCGGTGCCCGCGACTTCACCTGGGTCGATCCCACGCCCTCCAAGATCATCGAGACCCCGCCGGCGATCAGCTTCACGGTCTCGACCGCGAAGTTCGAGGGCCGGGTGACGATCCTCTACGACCGCGGCGGAGACACCTACGTGGTGGAACTGCACCGTCAGAACGGTGAATCGGTCGAACTGGTCGATCGGCACGACGAGGTGTATTTCGACATGCTCGGCGAAGTGCTGGAGAGGCTCATCGACGACGGGCGCTGGCGCCAGATCGACGTGAGCATCCTCGACGCGAAAGCGGCCCGCAAGCGCCAGGCCGTCCCGGCATGACGCCCCGCAGCGAAACCAGGCGGTCCTGCGGCTGACCCGAGGCATCCGCCACGGCGTTCCAGCCGTTCCGGCCGCGTGCACTACAGGCCCTTCATCCCATCGGATGGAGGCCTTTCTCATTCTTCCACACAGGAGATTTCATCCATGTCACTGCGATTCAAAGGCGCTGACCTGCGCCCCGTGCTGACCGAAGCCATCGCCAATCAGGGGTCGTCTCAGAAAACGGAAAAAAATCGTACGCTAAGAGCCGAAGTGGGCCCTTTAGCAGCAATGCAAAGCTGCGATCAACGGGCAGGAAACATTGCCATGGTGCGCGTTGCACTCTCTCACTAGCGTCGACAGGGCCTCTTCCATCCGCGTGAGGTCCGCCATGCGTGCGCGCACATCGGCCAGCCGGTGAGCAGCCAGTTCGGCCGCCTCGCTGCAATGGGTGCCGTCCTCCAGTTTCAGGAGCTGGCCGACTTCATCCAGGCTGAATCCCAGGCGCTGGGCTGACTTCACGAACTTCACCCGCGCCACGTCCGCCTGCCCGTAGCGGCGGATGCGACCGTAGGGCCGCTCCGGCTGGGGTAGCAAGCCCTTGAGCTGATAGAAGCGGATCGTCTCCACGTTGACCCGGGCTGCCTTGGCGAAGGCCCCGATGGTCAGATTCTCTTGAGCGTTCTCCATGGCGCTTGACTCCGTAGTTGACTACGGAAGTAACGTTACAGCATCAAGCGAAGTCCCGGAAGGAGAACCTTATGTCGGAACCCAAGAACGGCCGCGGCGCACTGGCGACCGGCGGCGTCGCGGCCGTCCTCGCCTCGGCCTGCTGCCTCGGCCCCCTTGTCCTGGTCGCGCTCGGCTTCTCTGGCGCGTGGATCGGCAACCTGACCGTGCTGGAGCCGTATCGGCCGATCTTCATCGGCGCAGCGCTCATCGCGCTGTTCTTCGCCTGGCGCAGCATCTTCCGACCAGCCCATGCCTGCAAGCCCGGCGACGTTTGCGCTGTGCCCCAAGTGCGGACTGCCTACAAGGTGATCTTCTGGATCGTGGCCGCCCTGGTTCTGGTTGCCCTCGCGTTTCCCTACGTCCTGCCGCTGTTCTACTGAAAGGAGATCACCATGAAGAAACTCACCACCCTCACCACCCTCATCGCCCTGGCCGCCGCTCTAAGCGCGCCCGCCTGGGCTGCCACCAAGACCGTCACCCTGTCGGTGCCCGGCATGACCTGCGCCGCGTGCCCGATCACGGTCAAGACGGCTCTGTCCAAGGTCGCCGGCGTCGAGAAGGCCGAAGTCAGCTTCGAGAAGCGGGAGGCCGTCGTCACCTTCGACGAGGCCAAGACCAATGCCGACGCCTTGACCAAGGCCACCGCAAACGCGGGTTACCCGTCCAGCGTCAAGCAGTGAGGGCGTAATCATGGCCGAGGCGATCACCCTCCACATCGAAGGCATGACCTGCACGTCGTGCGCCGAGCACGTCCAGCAGGCTTTGACGAACGTGCCCGGCGTGCGCGCGGCCTCGGTGTCCTATCCGCAGCGGCAGGCCGAAATCGAGGCGGATGCAGGCGTGAGCGTGGCCCCGCTGGTTGCCGCAGTGGCCACGCTCGGCTATCGCGCACGGCTTACCGACACGCCGAACAAGCCTGCCGGCCTGCTAGACAAGGCGCTGGGCTGGCTCGGTGGCGAAACGAAGCATGTTGGCGGTGAACAAGCGCTGCACGTGGCTGTGATAGGCAGCGGCGGCGCGGCGATGGCGGCTGCCTTGAAGGCCGTGGAGCAAGGCGCCCGCGTCACGCTGATCGAGCGCGGCACCATCGGCGGCACCTGCGTCAATGTCGGCTGCGTGCCGTCCAAGATCATGATCCGCGCCGCGCACATCGTCCACCTGCGCCGCGAAAGCCCGTTCGATGCTGGCCTGCCGGCCGCAGCGCCCGCTGTACTGCGCGAGCGGCTGCTGGCCCAGCAACAAGGCCGCGTCGAGGAGCTGCGCCATGCCAAGTACGAAGGCATCCTGGCAAGCACTCCGGCCATCACCATGCTGCGCGGCGAGGCCCGGTTCAGGGACACGCGCACGCTGACCGTGGCGACCGCTGACGGCGGCACGCACGAGGTGAACTTCGACCGCTGCCTGATTGCCACCGGCGCGAGCCCGGCGCTTCCGCCAATCCCGGGCCTTGCGGACACACCCCACTGGACCTCCACCGAGGCGCTGGAAAGCAGCTCGCTCCCCGAGCGGCTGGCCGTGATTGGTTCCTCCGTGGTGGCGGTCGAGTTGGCGCAAGCCTTCGCCCGGCTGGGCAGCCAGGTCACGATCCTGGCGCGCAGCACGCTGTTCTTCCGAGAAGACCCGGCCATCGGGGAAGCCGTAACAGACGCCTTCCGCGCCGAGGGCATCGAGGTGCTGGACCACACCCAGGCGAGCCACGTTGCCTATGCGGGCGGGGAATTCGTGCTCACCACCGGGCAGGGGGAAGTGCGCGCCGACAAGCTGCTGGTCGCCACCGGTCGCGCGCCGAACACGCGCAGCCTGAACCTTGAAGCGGCAGGCGTCGAAGTCAATGCGCAGGGAGCCATCGTCATCGACCGCGCCATGCGCACGAGCGCACCGCACATCTTTGCTGCCGGCGACTGCACCGACCAGCCGCAGTTCGTCTATGTGGCGGCGGCGGCCGGCACGCGCGCCGCGATCAACATGACCGGCGGCGACGCGGCGCTGGACCTGACGGCGATGCCGGCGGTGGTGTTCACCGATCCGCAGGTGGCGACCGTGGGCTACAGCGAGGCGGAAGCGCACCACGACGGCATCGAGACCGACAGCCGGCTGCTGACGCTCGACAACGTGCCGAGGGCGCTCGCCAACTTCGACACGCGCGGCTTCATCAAGCTGGTGGCGGAAGCTGGCTCAGGGCGGCTGATCGGCGTACAGGCGGTCGCGCCGGAAGCGGGCGAACTGATCCAGACGGCCGCGCTGGCGATCCGCCACCGGATGACCGTGCAGGAGCTGGCCGACCAGTTGTTCCCCTACCTGACCATGGTCGAGGGACTGAAGCTCGCGGCGCAGACCTTCAACAAGGACGTGAAGCAACTGTCCTGTTGCGCCGGATGAGGAAAAGGGAGGTGTTCGATGAACGCCTACAGCCGCGCCAACCGCCGCATCTACGCGGCCTTGTCCGATCCCCTGTCGGCCACCCACCGGCACCGCCTCGACGATCTGCTCAAGCGCCACGACAACGGCAAGACGACCTGGCTGGCCTGGCTGCGCCAGTCGCCCGTCAAGCCGAACTCGCGCCACATACTCGAACACATCGAGCGCCTCAAAGCCTGGCAGGCGCTCGACCTGCCTTCCGGCATCGAGCGGTCGGTGCACCAGAACCGCCTGCTCAAGATCGCCCGCGAAGGCGGCCAGATGACGCCCGCCGAT
Organism: Burkholderia sp. 9779_493; assembly: GCF_015712215.1. NCBI lineage: Bacteria > Pseudomonadati > Pseudomonadota > Betaproteobacteria > Burkholderiales > Burkholderiaceae > Burkholderia > Burkholderia sp. 9779_493. Next base: position 8,763 of record NZ_JACCQA010000035.1, on the reverse strand, counting down.
CTGGCCAAGTTCGAGGCACAGCGCCGCTACGCGACCCTGGTGCGCTCGCCATCGAGGGCATGGCCACCGTCACCGACGAAATCATCGACCTGCACGACCGCATCCTGGGCAAGCTGTTCAACGCTGCCAAGCACAAGCATCAGCAGCAGTTCCAGGCGTCCGGCAAGGCGATCAACGCCAAGGTGCGGCTGGCCACCTCGATCAAGCAGGGCACGGTGACGGCCTCGCTGATGCTCAGGAAACTCGGCAGCTACCCGCGCCAGAACGGCCTGGCCGTGGCGCTGCGCGAGCTGGGCCGCATCGAGCGAACGCTGTTCATCCTGGACTGGCTGCAAAGCGTCGAGCTGCGCCGCCGCGTGCATGCCGGACTGAACAAGGGCGAAGCCCGCAACGCGCTAGCCCGCGCCGTGTTCTTCAACCGGCTGGGCGAAATCCGCGACCGCAGTTTCGAGCAGCAGCGCTACCGGGCCAGCGGCCTCAACCTGGTGACGGCGGCCATAGTGTTGTGGAACACGGTCTATCTGGAACGGGCCTCAAACGCCTTACGCGGTCACGGCCAGACTGTCGATGACGCCCTGTTGCAGTACCTGTCGCCGCTGGGCTGGGAGCACATCAACCTGACCGGCGATTACCTCTGGCGCAGCAGCGCCAAGATCGGCGCGGGCAAGTTCAGGCCGCTACGACCGCTGCAACCGGCTTAGCGTACGATTTTTTCCGTTTTCTGAGACGTCCCCAATCAGTGCCGCATTGTCCTGGTCAAGGATCAGGGCGTGTACTTCCTCGCCGAGCGTGGGGAGCGTCGCCCGGATGGGCGCCAGGCACTGCTCGCCTACGCCGTCGGATGCAACCCGGACACCGACCCGTTCGATGACTGGTGGCACCTCGCCGGCCGCGAGCTGGGCGGCGATGACTTCGCGGAGTATTTCGACCCGAAGGACGGCCTGTTCACGCGCCTCCAGCACTCGGCGGACGATCTCGTGCTTTCCGCCACCGCCACGCACCTGTCCTTAGCAGTGGTGCCTCCCGCCTGACGCGGCAACCGCCTCGCAGCCCCCGCATCGGGGGCCTTCTTTTGTTCGCACCGCCGCCATCGCCGCGCGTGCGCGTTTGTCTCCAGCCGCCGAGGCACGCCCCGCCGGCCACAACGCCGGCATGCCACCGGAGACAACCGCATGAACACGCCATCGACCTCGCCGAGGCTGCACCTCCTACCGGTGTCGCTGCGCACGGCCAATGCATTCGTTCTGTCGCACCATCGCCACCACCGCCCGGTCCAGGGCGCGAAGTTCGCCCTGGCCGTCACGCTGAGCGACAGCGACCTGATCCACGGCGTGGCCATTGTCGGCCGCCCGGTCGCGCGGCACCTGGACGCTGGAAGTCACGCGGCTGTGCACCGACGGCACACCCAGCGCCTGCAGCAAGCTCTACGGCGCGGCCTGGCAGGCGGCAAGGGCGCTGGGCTACATACGCCTGCTCACCTACACCATGCCCGACGAAGGTGGCGCCAGCCTGCGCGCCGCCGGCTGGCGGCTGATCGGCGCGCGCGGTGGCGGCGCCTGGAGCCGTCCCGGCCGTCCGCGCGCCGATACCCCCGAGCACCTGCGCGGCGCCAAGTGCCTGTGACAGGCGCCGGGTGGCGCGGACAAAGGGAAGCGCCCGGGTGCCGATTGATTGCTGCCGCGCGCGCGAGGCCCCGCCATGCTGGCCCCATGCCTGCTGACGTCGTCAGCGACATGCCAGGCAACCATCGGTCTTCGAGGTTGCGGCGCAGTTCCCACTGCGTGACCGAGCCAGCTCGCACCGCATCCTTCCGCGAGCGGCCACCAGCCTCTGGTGGCGGATGCTTTCGCCTTATCAACCCACCGCGGGGTCACGCACCTTCCCCGCATGCGTGGGCCGGTGTGTCTCCGCTTCATCCCAATGGAGATTCACCATGAACACCACGTCCAACGAGAAATCGTATTTCGACCTCCACACCTCGGGCATCGGCTACATCCAGCGTGTCCGTGAAGTGCCCGTCCGGGGCGGCCGCCGTGCGCAGCCTTTCCTGGCTTGCACCATCGCCGCGCTGGTCGGCCCCGCCCGGGACCCCAGCTACCGCTACTTCGACGTCAAGGTCTCGGGAGCCGAGGCCAAGAAGCTCGTTCAGCGCTACATCGGCGTTGACGATCCCAAGCAGCGCCCGCTGGTGCGCTTTCGCCTCGGTGACCTGTGGGGCGATGCGTACATCCGCGACAAGGGTGAGCAGAAGGGTCAGGCCGCCGCGTCCCTCAAGGCGCGACTGCTCAAGGCCGAACTGATCGACCGGGCCGAACTGGCTTCGATCGAGCAGCACGAGCTGATCACCCGCGGCATCGGCTATCTCAATCGTGTGAAGGACGTCACCCCGAAGGCTGGCGACTCGTTCCTCTCTTGCACGGTCGCAGCACTGGCCGGGCCTGTCGATGAACCGGAGTATCGGTACTTCGACATCATCGTCGCCACCCCGGAAGCCGAGCATCTGGCTCGCCGGTGCGTCCAGGCCATCGAGGGGGACCGTAAGGTCCTGATCGCCTTCCGTCTGAACGACATGAAGATCGATCCGTACATCCGCACCAAGGGCGAGCACGCCGGGGAACCGGCCGCAAGCCTGGAATCGACGCTGGTCCACATCGGTCTCATCAAGATCGACGGTACCCAGGTCTATCCGACGAGCCAGGCGCAAGCCGAGGCGTCGCCGGCCGAAGACGCATCCGCGTCCGAAGCCGACGAAGCCATCGACACTGCTGCCGACCCCGCTGCAGACCAGCCTGCCGAGCCCGCCGAGCGCGAGCCCGAGGCGCAAGTCGAGGAGCAGGAGCCGGCATTGGCTGCTTCGTTCTGATCCGGCATGGCCCCTCACGGGGCCTTGCTTTTTCCTATTCTTCAAGGAGAACCATCATGGCAGCCACACCGGCACCCGAGAAATCGGTCGCGCCCATCGTCGTCCCCGGCCAGCTCACGCTGCGCACCATTCGCGGCAAGAACGGCCCGTTCACGGTCGGCCGCCTCGCGACGCACCTCGGTACGTTCGAGGTCAAAGACCCGGAACTGGAGCAGTACCCCGAAGGGAAATACGACGGGGAGTTTGTGATCCGCTACATCTTTCCGAAGTCCTACCCGGTCGGGGGCGGCATGCGGTTCGAGATCCGCGCCAGCCTCGACGGGATGACGCTCAATGGCATCGACAAACTGAGCCGCGACGAAGCCCGCAGCTTCGCCACCCAGGACGTCGATCCGCTCGATGAAGAGCAAGGGGCGCAGCCTGCGGCAACGCCGGCCAAGCCCGCCAAGGCATCCAGGCCTGCCAAGCCCGCACCCGTGCAGGCGTCCGCGGACCCGCTGGTCGATACCACGCCCTTCGGCGTGGATGCGCCACCGCCTGCTGCGGCCGCTGCCCCCGGCAGCACCGAAGACGGTGACGCCGCGCTGTTCGGCCTGCTGTGGCCGCTGGGCGAGTCCGTGAAACTGGATTCGACCATCGACCGCCGCACCCTGCGCGCGCAGATCGCCCGCCTGGGCGAGCTGGGCTACGCGCTGGACTTCAAGACGCAGGAGTGGAGCCGCCAGGCCGAACCACAAGCTGCGTGAGCAGACGCCGCATGCGCGGTGTTCTTCATCCACCTGCCGGGGTTCCTTCCCCATGCGGGGGAGGCCCTGGCCATTTTCTGGAGGTCCCCATTATGTTCACCATCGCTTGCGATACCCCGCGTTCAACGTTGGATGAACCCGCGTGGCGGGAACTCTGCAAGGCGGCCGCCGCACACGCCCAGCGCGGTTGCGGCTTGTCCTACGACCACTACGTGACGCTCTTCAGTTCGGCGATCGACGCACAGGCCAATCGTTTGCCGGATGAGCAACGTGCTCAGGCTCTCGAAATCGCGGCCCAGGAATGGGACTACGCAACACCTGCCGAACGGCAGGAAACCCAGGACTGGAATGCGGAGCATGGCTATTGCTCGCATGGGATCGAGTTCGGCTGCTGCCCGGCCGGTTGTGATCGCGACGATGACGACTGGGACTAAGGCCAAGGCATAGGTTTTCCTTCGCTGCACCTGCGGCATTCCATCACCCACTGGGGGTTCTTCCCCACGGGGAGGCCTCCAGCTCAACTTTTCGAGGAGGCCTCTCATGGGCTGGTATTTCTCTCCCCAATCGCGGTCTGAACTGATCGCGGAACTGATCGCACCACAGCAGACCGAGCGCGTCAGCGCGAAGGTTATCGCTCACGCATTGCGCGGCAACGTGCTGTGGTCCGTGGTCGAACTGACCGCCAAGGTCGAAGGTGTGCATCGTGATCTCGCGCCGGGCCAGTCCCTGCGCTACATCCGCTGCGATCTGCTGGAACGCAGCGGCAACCAGTGGGGCTACAAGCCGCTGGAAGAGTCCATGCATCCGTACTATTACTCGTGCCCGCTGTCCTATCTGGACCTCGCACCGGAGCAGTCCGCCGACTGGCGTGCAGGCGTTCGCGCCTACCACGCCCGGCGGCGCACACCCACGGCTGTCACGGCACCCGCCGCGGCGCTGTTGGCCTGAGCCAGGAGGAACCGACATGGACCCGATCCTGGCTGCACTCCCGCTCTCGCTGTTGAAGCTCGTTGAAGGCAGTTTGTCCAACGACGAAGTTTCCTCCGACGAGGAAATGCTGGGGTACTTCATCGACAACGGCCTCACCGAGGAGCAGGCACGGCAGGCGCTGACCTACCGCGACCAGTACCTCAACAACATCTACCTGGACGGCTTCACGCCGATCACCGCGGTGGACGAGGCGCTTCACTTCAATCCGCACACCCAACAGTTCGAGCCGGACTGAGCGGTTTTCTTCCACCCCCTGGGGCAGTACTTGCCCCAGCGGGCGGTGCTGTTCCCGTTCATCCGAGGACACCACCATGCCCGCAAACACTTCTTCCACGCTGTACCGCATCGACGAATGCCCGGACGTGATGGCCGACGCCTGCGTCGGCGATGACCAGGGCAACCTGATCTTCCTGTCCATCTGGGCGCGGGACACCGCCGTCCAGCAGTTCCTTGCACGCCTGACCCTCGGGCGCGACGAGCAGGGACTGGACCAGTTCCACGTCATCACCGACCAGGGCGGCAGCGTCCCGGTATTCATCGGCAACGTCGATCGCCTGGAAAAGCGCATCACGCGCGCCTACCGGCGAACGCTGTTCGGTTCGCTGTCCAACGTGTGGCTGTTCGACCGGCGCTGCGTCAAGCCCGACAAGGCCAACGCCAGCGCATTGGCACTGCTGCCACGTGACAGCGCCCACCGGCTTGACCGCCTGTGGATGCTGGTGCGGGACACCTGCCCGTTGCCGCTGCTCGACCACTGGCGCGAGACCGTGCTGGAACTGCTGCAAAGCCGCGAGATGCTGGCCCGCCTTCCGTTCGCCCTCGGGCCGCTGGAAGGCCATCGGCTCGCCATCGACGTGCCGGCGCTGAGCTTGGCGCTGGGCTCCCTGATCCGCAGTGACGCGCTCACCGCCTATCCCTATCCGGCCAAGATTTGGACGCCGGAAGCGGTAGCGGCTTGACCCACCCTCGGAGGCACGCCTTGGCGTGCTTCCGTCATTCATCCCCGCCAACCAGGAGACTCCCATGGCTCTCATGTTCCCGCGGCTCGCCCGCAATTTCGCCAAAAATGGGTACTACCCGACCGACGAACCCACGCTCGAAAGAGCCCTCAACGCACTGATGCCCAGCGACGGGCCGATGTGCATCCTCGATCCCTGCGCCGGTGAAGGCGTGGCAATCGCCGAAGCCTCTCATGCCCTCGGGCGCGAACAGACCAAGGCGTTCGCCGTCGAATTCGACGCCGAGCGGGCGCGCCATGCCCGCGGCCTGGTCGATCACTGCCTGCACGCGGACCTGATGGACACGATGATCTCCAAGCAGTCCTTCGGACTACTGTGGCTGAATCCACCGTATGGCGACCTGTCCAAGGACGTCAACGGCAACATCGGCTATCAGGGCCAGGGCCGTGCCCGCCTCGAAAAGCTGTTCTATCAGCGTTCGCTGTCGCTGTTGCAATACGGCGGCGTGCTGGTCTTCATCGTCCCCGGCTACGTGCTCGACGCGGAGCTGGTCGGCTGGTTGACGCGCCACTACACCGATCTGCGTATCTACCGAGCGGTGGAAACGCAGTTCAAGCAGGTGGTGATCTTCGGCCGCCGGGTCCGTCAGCGGGAGCTGGCACCCGATGGCGTCAAGGCCGTGCGCAATCTGCTGCTGCAGGTTGGGCTTGGCGAAGTCGAAGCCGAGGAACTGCCGAGCGAATGGCCGTTCCTGCCGTACATCGTCCCCGCCAGTCCGGCCGAGCCGGAGCATTTCTTCCGCGTGACGATGGAGCCCGAACAGTTCGCCGACGAGGTTGGCCGGCTGCAAGGCCTTTGGCCGTCGCTGGACACGCACTTGGGGACCGCGCAGCAGTCGCTGCGTCCACCGGCGCGGGCCTTGTCCCACTGGCATCTCGCCCTGGCTCTGGCCGCGGGCGCGATCTCCGGCGTCGTGCGCTCCCAGACGGGGCGCGTGCTCGTCGTCAAAGGTGACACCCACAAGGACAAGACGCTCCAGCGGGAATTCACCGAACGCGAAGACGGCTCCATCGCCGAGACACGCATCCTCACCGACAAGTTCGTGCCTGTCATCCGCGCGTGGGACATGACGCCTGGCTCCCCGACACGGGGCGAGGTGTTGACCATCCGCTGATCCACCGGACGCGCTGCCGTCCTGCTGTACCACCTCGAAGGAGAAACACCATGTTCCCCAATCCATTCAAGCGGCCTGCGCCGCGCAAGCAACCCTTGTTCGCACCGAGTACGTTGAAGTTGAGCGAGAAGGTGCATTGGCTGGCTCGGCGAGGCCTGATCGACCCCTTGGCCTATGTCCAGCGCCATGTGCGCGGGGACTGGGGCGAGATCGATGAGGCCACCCGCCAAGCCAACGACGTCGCAATCCAACAGGACAACCTGATGATCTCCCAGTACCGGATCACGCCGGAACTGGTGTTGCTCGTGAAGACCAGCGAAGACCACCAGACCACGGTGGTCCAGCTTCCCGAAGAGCGCGACCTGATCTGAAGGCGCCGCCTCGTCATCCCATCCACTTGACGGAGCCACTTCACTCCGCCAGGGGTGTCGTGGCTCAATAGCCTTTCAAGGAGGAGCCCATGGCATCGCATCGCATCGAAACCTACTGCCAGAGGCTGGCGTTCCCCATCGGGGCGCTCATCTTCAGCCGAGGCATTGATCGCCTTGTCCGCGCGGGTCGCCTGGACCCGATTCCGTACTTCAGGCGCCACACCCGTGGCGACTGGGGTGACGTCAACGTCTACCAATGGCACGCCAACGGCGTTGCACTTCAATCGGGCGCGTCGCTGGAATCGCACTATGTGATCCACCCGGGACTCGCCATTCGCATCATCACCGATGCGGGGCGCAGTGTCACCGCCATCGTGCTGCCGTCCGAAGACTGAGCACGGTTCACCCGCAGGCCACTCAGGCCAGCATCTTCAACCACCTTCGGCCGCGCGCCGATGTACTTCCCACCACGGGGCGTGCCATTGCCCCGCTGGGGGTGGTGCATGCCCCATTTTTCATTGGAGCATCACCATGTCCCTCGATCTCGAAACCACTGCCGCTGACGCCGCGCCCGTACAGGGCGAACTGCTCGACGCGGAATCATCCCCTCTGACCCTGAGCCTTCAGGATTTCGTCGGTGAGTTCGGCGACGAACTGCTCGACTCGCTCAACCGCGCCAACCCGCCGGTCTATACCGGCCAACCGCAGGCGCATCGCCAACTCGTCGTCGCCAGCCTCAAGCGCAAGCTGTTCCAGGCTCAGGCCGAAGTCGTCCATGCCGCCGCCGAGCTGCTGATCGACCGTGGCGAACGCGCCGCGATCGTCAATGGCGAAATGGGCTGCGGCAAGACGACCGTTGGCATCGCCACGGCCGCCGTTCTCAACGCCGAAGGCTACTGCCGCACCCTGGTACTTTCGCCGCCGCACCTTGTTTACAAGTGGCGGCGTGAGATCCAGGAGACGGTGGCAGGCGCCAAGGTCTGGGTGCTCAACGGCCCGGATACGCTGGTCAAACTCATCAAGCTGCGCGAGCAGTTGGGTGTGCAGCCCACGGGCCAGGAGTTCTTTGTCCTGGGGCGCGTGCGGATGCGGATGGGATTCCACTGGAAGCCCGTCTTCACCACGCGGCGCACCCGCCATGGCGACGTGGCAGCGTGCCCTGACTGCGGCACGGTCATCACCGACCTCGACGGCGAGCCGGTCAACCCGGTCGCGCTCGAAGCCGAGGAGTACCGCAGGAAGTGCAGCCATTGCGCCGCGCCCCTGTGGACGCTGATCCGCCCGCGCAGCCTGTCCGGCAGCGACCAGTCCTCGGCCGTGCTGAAAGCCTTGAAGCGCATCCCGACCATCGGGCAAGTCACTGCGCAGAAGCTGATGCAGAAGTTCGGTGACGGGTTCCTGGCGTCGATGCTGGGCGACAACATCCATGAGTTCATCAACCTCATGGACGGCAACGGCGAGCTGGTGTTTTCCGACCGCCAGGCTACGCGCATGGAACGCGCTATGGCCAATATGGAGTTTGGCTTTGGCGAGGGCGGCTACCAGCCGTCCGAGTTCATCAAACGCGTGCGACGTGAAGTCGCCTGAGTAATTGTTCCAACGGGGGCAACCCCGACGAGGAACCTGATGTTCCGTCATCAGTAGCCTACCGGCACATGCA